>DATBIW010000032.1:0-2802 GCA_036556745.1 Candidatus Limnocylindria bacterium
GTGGGCCCGCGAGACCCTCGAGAACCCGCCGCCCTCACCGGTCGAGGTCCCCGACACCGTGGAGGCCGGCGCCGAGGTCTACGTGGCGGCCGGGTGTGGCGGGTGCCACGGGGCGGAGCTCGAGGGTGGCATCGGTCCCAACCTCCAGACCATCGGCAGCGAGCCGGTGAGGACGGTCCCGCCCCTCGTCACCGACACCATCGACGTCGACCAGATCCAGGCCGACTACGACGAGGACCCGCGCGCGTTCCTCGAGGCGTGGATCCGTGACTCGTCGGCCTACAACGGCGGGAACCCGACCCAGATGCCTCCCTTCCCGGAGGATCAGCTCAGCGCCTCCGAGCTCCAGGCCCTGATCACGTTCCTCCTGGACCACACGCAGTGACGACCTACGCCCTGCCCCGGCGTCGCGGCCTGCTGGCCCGCCTCATCGGCGAGGCGGAGGACTTCACGAGCTGGCTCCTGTTCGGCTCCGAGACGTGGCTCATCGCCACCCTGAAGGCGGTGCCCGCGTTCCTCTTCATCTACTGGCTCGTGACCTATGTCCCGAACTCGATCTTCTACGGGATCACGATCTACATCCCGTTCCTCCAGTTCTCGGACGAGGTCGGGTTCATCGTCGCCAACGGGGTGGCGTGGACGAACCTGGTCCTGGTCGTCCTCCTCGCCTACCTGATCCAGCTCTCGCGCGGGCGGCAGGGTCCGGGCTGGACCCTCGTCCGGCTGTTCACCCTGGCGAACTACCTGTTCGTGATGCTGCTCCTCATCCCGTACTTCGTCTTCAACGTCGCCGGCGGCTCGTTCATCCCGCTCGAGCTGCCGCTCATCGCGCTGGCCCTCGGCGCGTTCACCGCCGGCGGGACGGCCACCGCCCTCGCCTACCTGTACTACGAGTACCGGCGCGCGATCCGCCGGGAAGCCGAGGCCGCGGCGGCCGCCTCGGCCCGCGCGGGCTGACACGGGCCAGCCCCGCCGGAGCCGCCTCCTCGCCGTCCACCTCGGGTGGTCGGCCGCCGTCCTCGTCGCCACCGGCCTCGTCGTCGGGATCGAGCTCGCGGCTCCCTGCCCGCCGGGTGGCTGGCTGGCGTTCGACTGCGGGCCGGCCCGGGGCGCCATCCTCGCCGTCCTCGTCGTGGCCGCCGTCCTCTACGTCGGGCTGCTGAGCGCCGTCGTGTGGTGGTGGTCGCGGGTCGCCCGGCGACCCGGGGTGGACCCGCGCGGCGGCCGGGACTGGTACCTCGTGGCAGCCGTCGTCGGGCTGGTCATCGCCCCCCTGCTGGCCGTCGTCCTCCTCGCCCCCTTCGGATGGCTCGGCTAGGATGCGGCCCATGACGGTGGCTCCCGCGGCAGCCCTCCGCGCCACCCTGGCCCCGGCCGCCGAGATCACCTCCGCCGGCCTCACGGTCCACGATCCGGATGCCTTCCGGGGCCCGATGACCGACGCCCTCGTTCGCGACGCGGTATTCGCCGCCGAGCCCGAGACGCGGGACGCGGCCCGCTGGACGATCTGGGCCGCCAGCCAGGCCGTCGGCTGCCCGTCGGCCTCCATCCAGGACCTCTACCTCGCCCGCGGCCGCGGGGAGTTCCCGCCCACCGCGTTCACCGTGCCCGCCATCAACGTCCGGGCGGCTGCCTACCTGACGGCCAGGACCGTGTTCGCCGCCGCCCGCCGGCGGGAGGTCGGTGCCCTCGTCTTCGAGATCGCGAAGAGCGAGATGGCCTACACCGACCAGCGTCCCGCCGAGTACACCGCCGTCATCCTGGCCGCCGCGCTCCGCGAGGGGTGGACGGGGCCGGTCTTCCTCCAGGGAGACCACTTCCAGTTCAACGCGACGCGCTGGGCCGCCGACCCCGAGGCCGAACGAGCTGGCCTCCACGACCTCGTCCGCGAGGCGGTGGCTGCCGGCTTCCTGAACATCGACATCGACGCCAGCACCCTGGTGGACCTCGCGCAGGCCACGATCCCCGAGCAGCAGCGGGTCAACGCCGAGCGGACCGCCGACCTCACCCGGCTCATCCGGGAGGTCGAGCCGGACGGGGTGACGATCTCGGTCGGCGGCGAGATCGGGGAGGTCGGCAAGGCGAACTCGACCGAGGCCGAGCTGCGGGCCTACCTCGACGAGTACGCCTCGGCCCTCGGCGCCTCGGGATCGGCGCCGGCCGCCGGCATCAGCAAGGTCAGCATCCAGACCGGGACCTCGCACGGCGGGGTCGTGCTGCCCGACGGGAGCGTCGCCCCGGTGGCCATCGACTTCGACACGCTGGGGCGGCTGTCCGCGGTGGCCCGCGAGGAGCACGGTCTGGCCGGCTGCGTCCAGCACGGCGCGAGCACCCTCCCCGAGGAGGCGTTCGGCCACTTCCCGGCCAACGGCTGCGCGGAGATCCACCTGGCGACCGGGTTCCAGAACATCCTCTACGACGACGGCGGCCTGCCGTCCGACCTGCGGGCCGAGATGATGGCCTGGTGCCTCGCCAACTGCACCGACGAGCGGAAGCCGGGCGAGACCGACGAGCAGTTCCTCTACAAGACCCGGAAGAAGGCGCTCGGCCCGTTCAAGGCCGCGCTGTGGTCGATCGGCCCCGAGGCCGAGGCGGAGATCGGCGCCAACCTCGGGTCGCGGATCGAGCTCCTGTTCGAGCGGCTCGGCGTGGACGGCACCCGCGAGCTCGTCGACCGCTGGGTCAGCCCACCCGCCCTGGATCGACCGATGCCGGCCGCCCTCGGCGGCGCGGGCGCCGAGACCGTTCGCGCCGGAGCCGAAACGTTCGCCGACGACGGGTCGGGGGAGTAGCCATGGCCCA
>DATBIW010000033.1:0-26475 GCA_036556745.1 Candidatus Limnocylindria bacterium
GTGCGGCGTCCTCGGGATCGAGGCGCCCGCGGCGTGGGCGACCAACCCGGGGCGGGTCATCCATCGGTCGGCCGTGCTCGAGGCGCTGACGCCGGTCATCGCGGGCTGGGGTCGGGACGACCTCGTATCGGCCATGACCGATGCAGACGTTCCCGGTGGCCCGGTCCATGCGGTCGCTGAGGCAGTGGCCGCGATGCGCCGGATCGAGCCGGACTGGGTGACCTCGATGTGGGGCATCGAGATGCCGGCGAGCCCGATCGTGGTGGACGGGGAGCGCCTCCCGTGGCGCCTGCCGCCACCACTCCTGGGCGAGCATACCGACGAGATCCTCCGCGAGATCGGCTACTCGCCGGACGGGATCGTGGCGCTCCGGGCGGCCAAGACCGTCGCCTGATCTCCCGACCTGGCGGCTGAGTACTGGTCCCGGGTACTAGGCAGGACTGCCGAAAGGGTCACTGGCCCGGCGCCCCGCGGTGCGGTGAAGTAGGGACGCGTTCGATTGGCTCCATTACTCAAGGCCCGGAGATGTCGAACTCCCAGGGGGTCGCGTCCTAGGGAGCTGAATCCATATCCCAGAAGCCGCCCAGGGATCGGGCCAGTACGACACGGCTATCCAACGCTGCCCGCCACCTCGGTGAGCTCGTCCTCATGCTGCTGCCCATCGCCGCGCTGGTGGTGGCGGTCCTCGGCCCACCGAGCACGGTGCGCGGCGCCGTCCGCACCTGGGACGGCGAGGCCGGCAACGGGCTCTGGTCGGACCCGATCAACTGGTCGAGCAACCTGGCGCCCGGCGCGAGCGACACCGCGCTCTTCGACGGCACCAACACCTCCAACGTCACGATCAACGCCAACGTCTCGGTCCAGGGCGTGCAGATCAACGCCGGGTACACCGGGACGATCACCCAGGGCGCCGGCCTCACCCTGACCGTCGGCTCGGCGGCCTTCAGCCAGGCCGCGGGCACCTTCGTCGGCGGCGACTCGGCGATCACCGTCAACAACGCCTTCAACCTGAGCGGCGGGTCCTTCACGAGCACCACCGGGACCCTGACGGTCACGAGCAACTTCACCGTCTCGGGCGGCACGTTCGCCCACAACACCGGGACGGTGGCGTTCTCGACGAGCAATGCGACCCTCGACGTGGCCACCTCCCTGACCCTGAACAACGTCCAGTTCGTGTCCGGGACGAAGACGATCGCCGCCGGTGACACGATCGTGGCCGCGGGGTCCCTCTCGCTGGTCAACGGGGCGGTGAACACCGGCACGATCGCCGCCCAGGGCAACGTCGACGTGGCCGCGACCTTCACGACGTCGAGCAGCGCCGCGCTGCTCATCAACGGCGCCGCCGACCAGGTGATCACCGGCAACCACTCGGTGACGGTCGGCGACCTGCCGGCGATCACGCTCAACAAGCCCTCCGGGAACCTGACCATTTCGTCCGGCGGCACCGGGATCCTGCGAACCACCCACGCGTGGACCTACACGGCCGTTCCGGGGACGTTCACCGCGACCGGCAGCACGGTCGTCTTCGCCGGCAGCCCGACGATCACCGGCGCCCACACCCTGAACAACGTCGAGATCCGGGGCAACGTCACGATCGCCGCCGGCACGACGGTCACCGTCGGCGGCAGCCTGAACCTGTTCAGCGGCACGCTGAGCCAGTCCGCGGCGACGGGCACCCTGGCCGCCCAGGGCAACGTCGACGTCCAGGTCGGGTTCACCGGCGGCGGCTCGGCGACCCTCCTCCTGAACGGCCCCGGGGACCAGACGATGACCGGCTTCCAGACGGTCAGCTCGGGCGCCCTGCCGGTGGTCGTCATCAACAAGCCGTCGGGTGGGCTGACCCTGGCCGGCACCCTGCGGACCGGGGCGAACTGGACCTTCACCGCGGCCCCGGGTGGGCTGACCGTGACCGGCTCGACGCTGGCGTTCGTGGGCACCCAGACGATCACCGGGAGCCAGCCGTTCGAGAACCTCGACTTCCGGGGCACCGGGACGAAGACCATCCCGGCTGGGACCACCCTCACCGTGACCGGCCTCCTCACCATGGACGACGGCACGCTGGCCGGAACCGGCACCGTCGAGGCGCTCGGCAACCTCCTCCAGGCGGCGACCTTCGACGGCGGCACGGCGACGCTGCTGATCGACGGCACCGGAGCGCAGACGTTCACGGGTGCCGCGAGCACCGTCGCCGGGACGCTGCCCGTCGTGAACATCAACAAGCCATCCGGCGCCCTGTCCCTGGTCGGCACGATCCGCACGGGATCCAGCTGGACCTACACCGCCGGGGGCGTGTCGGCCGGCACCAGCCTGGTGGTGTTCGCCGGCACCCAGACGATCACCGGCACCCAGACCTTCTGGGACGTCGACTTCCGGGGCACCGGGACCAAGACGATCGCGGCTGGGACCACGATGACCGTGGCCAACCTGCTCACGCTCGACGACGGCACGCTGAATACGGGGACGGTCGAGGCCCAGGGCAGCCTGGCCCAGGCGGCGACCTTCGACGGCGGCAGCGCTACGCTCCTCATCAACGGGACCGGCGCCCAGACGTTCACCGGGTCGGCGACGACCGTCGCCGGCTCGCTCCCGCAGGTGACCATCAACAAGCCGTCGGGCAGCCTGTCCCTGATCGGCACCATCCGGACCGGGTCGAACTGGACCTACACGTCCGGATCCGTCGATCCCGGGACCAGCCTCCTGGTGTTCGCGGGCACCCAGACGATCACCGGGAGCCAGGGCTTCTGGGACGTCGATTTCCGGGGCACCGGGACGAAGACGATCGCCGCCGGCACGACGCTCACCGTGGCCAACCAGCTGACGCTCGACGACGGCACGCTCGCCGGTCCGGGGACGGTGGAGGCGCAGGGCAACATCAGCCAGGCGGCGACCTTCGACGGCGGCAGCGCCACGCTCCTCATCAACGGGACGGGGGCCCAGACCCTCACCGGCTCGGCGACCACCGTCGCCGGTGACCTGCCCAACGTCCAGATCGCCCCGGGTGGATCGCTCACCCTGGCGGGAACGGTCCGGCTGAGCACCGGGTCGTGGACCTACGTCAGCGGGACGCTGAACGCAGGGACCAGCCTGGTCGTGTTCGACGGGACGGTGACGATCACCGGGAGCCACGCCCTGAACGACGTGCACCTCATCGGCAACGGCAGCAAGACGGTCAGCGCCGGCACGACCCTGACCGTGCCGGGCATCCTGACCCTCGACAACGGCAGCCTCGACACCGGGACACTGTCGGCCACCGGCAACGTCATCCAGCTGGCGACCTTCGACGGCGGCAACGGAACGCTCCGCTTCGACGGGGCCGCGGCACAGACGTTCACCGGTTCGGCGACACCCACCGCCGGCGACCTCCCCAACGTCCAGTTCGCGTCAACCGGGACGGTCAGCCTGGCCGGGACGCTCCGGATGAGCACCGGCTCGTGGACCTACACCAGCGGAACGATCAACGCCGGGACCAGCCTCGTGGTGTTCGACTCTACGGTGACGATCACCGGCAGCCATGCCCTCCATGACGTCGAGCTCCGGGGCGGCGGGTCGAAGACGGTGGCGCCGGCCGACACGCTCACCGCCTCGGGCCTCCTGACCCTGACCGATGGCGACCTCGACGGCGGCACGATCGATGCCCTGGGCGACATCAGCCTGCTGGCCGGCTTCGACGGGGAGACGGGCACGATCCGGATCGCGGGCGCCGGCGACCAGACGTTCACCGGCGCGGCCAACCCGACGACCGGCGACGTGGCGGACATCGTGATCGACAAGCCGGCCGGGACCCTGTTCCTGGTCGGGACCTACCGCCTCACGACAGCGGACTGGACGTACGTGGCTGGCACCGTGGACCCGGGAACGAGCCTCCTCGTCCTCGACGCAACCGTGACGATCAGCGGCACCCACGTCCTCCACGACGTCCTGCTCCGCGGCGGCGCCCACGCCGTGGGCAGCGGGATGCCGACCGCCGGCGGCACGCTGACCCTGGACAACGGCACGATCGACGGCGGCACGATGGGCGCCATCGGCGACGTCGTGCAGCTGGCCACCTTCGACGGCGGCACGGGCACGCTCGAGCTGAACGGCGCCGGTACCCAGACCTTCACCGGCTCGTCGACGACCACCACCGGCGACCTGCCGGCGCTCCGGATCGACGCGACCGGCTCGATCGCCCTGGTCGGCACGATCCGGACGACGAACGACTGGAGCTACCTCGCCGGAACGCTGAACGCGGGCACCAGCCTGGTCGTGTTCGACGGGCCTCAGCAGATCGCAGGGACCCACGTCCTCAACGACGTGACCCTCCGCGGCGGCGCCCACACGGTGACGGGCGGCGTTCCGACCGCCGCCGGCCTCCTGACTCTCGAGAACGGGACGATCGACGGCGGCACGCTCGGGGCGAGCGGCGACATCACCCAGAACCCGACTTTCGACGGTGGCAGCGGGACCCTGCTCGTCAACGGGCTCGGCGCTCAGACCCTCACCGGCCTGGCCACGACTGTCGCCGGCGACCTGCCCGACCTCCGGATCGACGCCGGCGGGCTGCTGACCATGACTGGCACGATCCGAACGACCCACGACTGGACCTACGTCGGTGGCGGCGTCGATCCCGGCGCCAGCCTCGTCGTCCTGGCCGGGACGCTGACCGTGGATGCGGCGGGCATGAGCTTCCACGACGTCACCGTCAACGCCGGGGCGACCTCCATCGCCTCCAACCTGGACGTGAACGGCGACCTCGACCTCGTGGCCGGCACCCTCAACGGCGGGACCGCCACGATCTACCTGGGCGGGGACCTCACCGTGGACGGCACCTTCAACGCCGGGACGGGCACCCTGGTCCTCGACGGTGGGGCCCCGCAGGTGCTCGGCGGCGGCGTGCCGGTCATCGGCCTCCATGACCTGGTCGTCCAGAACGGCGCGGGCTCGAGCATCACGACCGACCTCGACGTGGCCGGCACCCTCACCCTGGGCGGTCCGCTCGACATCAGCGGCCGGATGTTGACCATCGCCAACCCGCTGGCCGGCACGCTGGCCAACCTGTCGGGCAACTCGGCCTCGTCGCTGACGATCGTCGGGACCAGCCCGGGGATCCTCATCCCTGGCACGCTGGCCCAGCTGGCGAACCTGGTCCTCGACAACGCCAGCGGGGCAGCCCTGATCGGACCGATCGGCATCGGCAGCCAGCTGACCCTGGTGACCGGCGTCCTCGACACGGCCGGAGCGGTCGTCACCATCGACCCGGCGGCCACCGTGACCCGGACCAGCGGACACGTCGCCGGCCCGCTCCGGAAGACTGCACCGCTCGGCTTTGCCGTGAACCTGACCTACGAGATCGGTGACTTGGCCGCCTACAAGCCGGTGACCCTCCACTTCGACACGGTCGTCGCGTCCGGGCCGATCACCGTCGCCGAGACGGCCGGCGAGCACCCGAGCATCGGCTCGTCGATGCTCGACTCGACCGCCGACGTCAACGTGTGGTGGTCGATCGACAACGCCGGGGCGATCTTCGACAACGTGGACGTGACCCTGAACTGGGCCCCGTCCGACGTGGATGCCGGTGCCCAGACCGCGGCGTTCGTGGTGGCCAAGTGGGACGGCGGCGGCTGGGTCCTGCCCGCGGCCGGCGCCCCGTCGCCGACCTCGCTCACCGCCTACAACATGACCTCGTTCAGCGAGTTCGCCGTCGGCGAGCTGGCGACGGACGACGACACCGACCTTCCCGACACGTCCCAGCCGCTGACCGCCGCCGGGACCGAGGCCGGCTGGGCGCTGCTCAGCATGGTCATCGGCCTCGCGGTCTTCTTCGGAGGACTGGTGACCGTACGACGCATGCCCCGCCTGGTCGGGCGCTGAGCGAGGACGCGACCCTTCCTCAGCGCCCGGCCAGGCCCTCCACCAGCGGGGCCATCGACTCCATCGCGTCCTGGGGGATCGAGTAGTAGCTGATCCCGAACCGCTCGCGCCGGCGCTCGAGGATGTCGCGCAGCCGTGACCGCGTGCCGTGGAGGACGTACGGCGAACGAATGACGCCGGCGGCCCCGGCGAGCCCGGCGCTCACCGCCGATGACAGCGGCCCGGTGCCGCTGCCGACCATCCCGGCCAAGGCCAGGAAGAGGTTGAGCTCGAGGCGATCGAACCGGTCGCCCGCCGCCTCCCGGACGAGGGCGACCTTCTCGGCCAGCGCCCCCTCGCCGGCCTGGCTGAGCTTCGGCCGGCCGTGCTCGTCGAACTGGGGGATGAACCCCACGATATCCGCCTCCCGGGCCGCGATCCGGAGCAGGCGCGGTCCGCCGCCGCCGATGTGGATCGGGGGCCGTGGCCGCTGGACGGGCACCGGCCCGATCCGCGCCCGCGTCATCCGGTAGGTAGGACCCTCGTGGGTGACCGTCTCGCCGCCGAGCAGGCGGCTGATCAGCCCGACCGCCTCCTCCATCCGGTCGATCCGCCGCCCGGCGCGGTCGTACGCGACGCCGAGCTGGGAGTAGTCGCTGGTCCGCCAGCCGGCCCCGATCCCGAATTCGAACCGGCCCCCGGACAGCACGTCCAGGGTGGCCGCCTCCCGGGCGAGGAGCAGCGGGTGGCGGAAGTCGTTGGCGAACACGTAGGAGCCGATCCGGAGGCGGGTGGTGACCGCCGCGGCGGCCGCCAGCGCCGGAACCGGCGACAGCTGGCCGGTCAGGTGGTCGGGCACGAGGAGGACCCCGTAGCCCAGCTCCTCGGCCCGCCGGGCGAGGGCCAGCCAGCCCTCGCCGGACCGGACCCAGCCTGCGGTCACTCCGAACCGAAACGGATGCATGACTGCTCACAGTGTGCGGGAAGCGGACGTGAACCTTTCCCGAGGTGATATGCCTCTTCACGGATGAACCCGCTGGTGAGCATCGACCGATGAGCCGACCTCGTCCTCGACCCCGAACCCGGCTGACGTTTCTGCTGCCCCTCATCGTCCTGGCTGCCTGTGCGGCAAGCCAGGACCCCGGCGCTCGCAACCCGGCGCCCTATGGCGACGGAGAGACATACATTCCTGCCTTCGACTCGGCCAACTTCGGTGATCCACAGTCGAACCGCTGGTTCCCACTGGTGCCGGGAACGCGCACGGTCTTCGAAGGCGACGGCGAGCGGGTCGAGGTGACTGTCACAGACGAGACGCGCGAGATCGCCGGCGTGACCGCGGTCGTCGTCACTGACCAGGTCTTCGTCGACGGGGCGCTCGCCGAGGACACCATCGATTGGTACGCAACCGACGACTTCGGGAATGTCTGGTATCTCGGCGAACAGACCGCGGAGTACGAGAACGGGGAGGTCACCACGACGGCCGGCTCCTGGGAGGCGGGCCTCGACGGGGCCCAGCCGGGGATCGCCATGCTGGCCGACCCTCGGATCGGCGACGTCTATCGGCAGGAGTTCTACGCGGGCGAGGCGGAGGACGTGGGCGAGCTCTACGCCCTCGGTGAATCGGTGACCGTTCCGGCGGGGAGCTGGGACGACGTCCTCGTCACCGAGGACTGGACCCCGCTCGATCCGGATCTCCGCGAGCGGAAGTGGTACGCGCCCGGGATCGGCGTCGTCTTCGAGGAGACGATCGCCGGAGGCAGCGGCACCCTGGAGCTGGTCGAGGTCGGCCCCGCTCCCTAGGCGGCCCGGGTACAGTCTCGGCGAACCGGAGGTCGACCGATGCCTGAGACCGATCACGACCGCCACATGCGCCGGGCCATCGAGCTGGCCCGCCACAGCGCGATCGTCCTCCGGACCGGCAGCCCGTTCGGCTGCGTCATCGTCCGCGACGGGCAGATCGTCGGCGAGGGCGTGAACCAGGTCCCGACGACGAACGACCCGACGGCCCACGCCGAGGTGGTCGCCATCCGCTCGGCGTGCGCCAACTTGGGGACCTACGCGCTGACCGGCTGCACCGTATACACCACCGGCGAGCCCTGCCCGATGTGCTACGCCGCCGCCTGGTGGGCCCGGATCGACGAGATTTACTTCGCCTCGACGATCAAGGACGCCCTCGAGTACGGGGCCTTCGACGACGAGGCGATCTACGACGCGGTCACCAAGCCCGGCCCGGATCGGGCCGTGCCGGCCCGCGAGCTCCTGCGCGACGAGATGGTCGTCGTCTGGCGCGAGTTCGCCGAGATCCCCGACCGGATCCACTACTGAGGACTGGCCATGCCGCCTGCCTTCACCGGCTTCGAGCCCGATGCGATCCGCTTCCTGCTCGAGCTGCGCGCAAACAACGAGCGTTCCTGGTTCCAGCCCCGCAAGGACGAGTACGAGCGCCTCCTGAAGGCGCCCCTCGAGGCGCTGTGCACCGACCTCGGGGAGCGGTTCCGGGCCCGTGGGATTCCCCTGCGGGGCGATGCCGGCTCCCCGTTCCGGATCTACCGTGACGTCCGGTTCTCGAAGGACAAGTCGCCCTACAAGACCCACGTCAGCGCGTCGTTCCCGTGGGCCGAGGACGAGGGCAATCCCCGGCCGCGAAGCCGGACCGAGGCGGTCCATCACCCGGGCGGCTACTTCCACTTCGCGCCCGACGAGGGCTACGCTGGCGGGGGCATCTGGCACCCGGAGCGGCCGTACCTCGAGGCCTGGCGCTCCGCGGTCGCGACCGATTCGAAACGCGTCCTGACGCTGGTAAACGCCCCGGCCTTCCGCGAGGCATTCGGGGAGCTTGAGGGCGACCGGCTGAAGCGGGTGCCGCCCGGCTACCCCGCCGACCACCCCCAGGCGGAGCTCCTCAAGCTCAAGGACGTCCTGTTCGGCCGGCGGCTGAGCGACGACGAGGTCCTGTCGCCGGACCTGCCGGACATCCTGGCCGACGCGTTCGCCACCGCGACCCCGTTCCTCCGCTACCTGGCGTCGCTCGCCGGCTGAATTTTCTCCGCCGGATGTGCAGAAAAATCTTCCCCAAGCCGCCGGTTTGGCGTAGACTCGAAGAGCCCTTCGAGCCCCGCGGTCGAGCCTCGTGCTCGGTTGCGATTCGGGGGGTACGGGAGCCCCGACATCGGTGTCTCATCGGAGTCGGTGCTTTCGCCGGGTGCTGGTAGCGTAGGAAGCGGAGTTAAGCGCCCGCTCCGGCGCGCAAGTGACTCACTGCCACCGCCTGGCCGGCCCCCGACAGGGTCGAAATACGTTGTCGGGGACGGCTCGGATGACTCGGTGACAAGGCCACGGGCGAGCTGGCTACAGTCGGGAACCGGCGGGTCCGCGCTCTCACGAGTGTGACTCCAACTCGACTGGACTGGCCTACGGTCCCGGTTCGGCAGCCAGGCTGGCTGCCGGGCGGCACTCCAAGTCAGGCGTCGCTAAAGAAGTCCGATGGAGGCTCGGGCCCTTGGCCCACCGCCCCGCTTGGGCGGAGGACTCGGGGTTTCGATCCGAGATCGGGCGCGGCGCGCGGCGCGTCCGTTTGTCCGGCGTGAAACCCGGACCGATAGGCGAGTCGATCGGGGCCGCGGTGATCCCCGCGAGGGGTTTGCCGAGGCCCCTGCGCTGTTTCTAGGGCCCGACGCGCCCCCGGATCTCGGTCGGGAACTCCGGGAAGTAGCGCCCGATCAGCGGAAGGTCGAACGCGCGCAGGATCGACTCGCGGGGCTCGCGCTCGAGCAGGAACCGGAACGAGGCCTCGACGAGCTCGCGCGGATCGCCGGCCGCCGGGGCCAGGTCGGCGAGCGTGGTCTCGCTGACCGTCACCCGGTGGGTCGTCGCCCCGGCATCGGCCCCGACCCGGACGGCGCACACAAAGCCGCCATCCGCGGCCTCGCAGGTCACGTTGATCAACTGCTCGTCCATGCCCGCCTCCGGCGTACCGTGGCTCCTCCATTCGACCCGACTGCCAGGAGCATGCCATGGCGATCACGCTGAAGAACCTCGACCAGCCCGACGAGTCGTTCGCGTACGGGGACGCGGGGCGCGCCGACTACACCCTGCTCGGCAGCTCCATGGTCGGCAGGTCGACGCTTCACCCGGGCTGGAGCTGGGACGAGTATGTCCAGCCCCACACCGACGGCGAGACCAGCTGCTCGCTGACCCACTACGAATACGTCATCTCCGGTCGGATCCGCTACCTGACCGACGAGGGCGAGGAGGTCGTTGCCGGTCCCGGTGACCACCTCGAGATCGGGCCGGGGCACCGCGCCTGGGTGGAGGGCGACGAGCCGTTCGTGGCCATCGACTTCGAGGTCGGGGAGTTCGAGGCCGACGAGGACGAGGAGGGCTGACCCCGGGCTAGCCCGCGTCGGCGGCCAGCTTCTCGAGCTGGTCGGCGTGCTCCTCGAGGTGGGCAACGACGAAGCGCTCGGTCATCTCGGCGACGGTCATCTCGCCGCGGCGCGGATGGACGCCCCGCGCATTCCAGTCGGCGTCGTCGAGGCCGACGAGGTAGCTCCGGATCAGGGTCAGCGCGCCGGCCAGGCGGGCCATCTGCTCGGCGGGCGGCTCGTGACGGCCGGATTCGATGGCGCCGACCCGGCCCTGGTCGGCCACGGTCCGTCCGAACGGCACCGGGTCCCTGCCCTGCCGGGCGCCGGCGATGACGCGTTCCATCTCGCCCTGCCAGTACGGGACGAACTCGGCGACGTGGGCCCACGCCTGGCCGGCGTCCCACTGCTCCCCGGTGGCCGGATCCGGGTCGGTGAGCCCCGACGGCGGGTCCTCGGCGAAGGCCGTCAGGCGGCCCTCGGCGACGGCCATCCTGGCGAAGAGCCCGGTCTGGTCGGTCATCTCGGTGGTCTCCCTTCGGGTCGGGCGATGATCGGGGTTCGGAGCTCCCCGAGGCGGTCGATGCGGAGCGTCACCTCGTCCCCCGGCTCGAGCCAGCGTCCCAGGCGCTCGTCGCCGACCTCGAGCAGGCAGCCGGTCCCGACCGTCCCGCTGCCCAGCAGGTCGCCGGGCCTCAGCCGGACGTCGGCGGAGGCCCGGGCGAGCATCTCCCCGAACGAGAAGTGGGCGGTCGCCCACGATCCGCGGCTGATCTCGGTCCCGTTCACCTCGGCGGTCATGGCCAGGTCGTGCCCCTTGCCGGAGCGCGCATCGGCCAGCTCGTCGGGGGTGACCAGCCAGGGACCGATGCTCGTGGCGAAGTCCTTGCCCTTGGCCGGCCCCAGACGGACCGTGGTCTCGTCCCGCTGGAGGTCGCGGGCCGACCAGTCGTTCAGGACCAGGTAGCCGCCGATCGCCTCCTCCGCCCGTTCCGCGGGAAGGTCCACCGCGGGGGTGTCCACCAGGGCCCCGACCTCGAGCTCGTAGTCGAGCTCTGCCGAACCGTCCGGCGCCCACACCGGCTCTCCGGGGCCGCGGATCTCCGAGGTGTTGCTGAAGTAGAAGATCGGGAGCCGATACCAGGCCTCCGGGATGTCATGGCCGCGCCGCTGCCACATCGTCCCGACGTGTTGCTCGAAGGCGTAGAAGTCGCGGAGCGAGGGCGGGGAGAGGATGGGCGGGCCGAACGCCAGGTCGGCGGCGTCCCATGCCTCGTCCTCCGCCTCGCCGTCCTCGGGGAGCAGCTGGGCCAGGGCCTCGACCCGGAGGCCGCGGGCCAGGTGGGCGTCCAGGGTGGTCACCGGCTGGCGGAAGAGGACCGAGTTGTGGGCCAGCCTCGGGTCCTGTCCGCCGCGCGTCGCCCGCGCCGATTCGAGGTCGAGCCACCGCGTCCCAGCCGCATCCAGCGCCGCCGCCAGGCGCCACGCCGTCCCGATCGGCGCTTCGCGTTCCCGGACGTGGGCGAGCTTCACGCCGGCACCTCCGAGCGGGTCGCCTCCCTCACGATCGGTAGCGTAGTGGATCGAACACGGCCTCCCGATGGTCGTCGGCGACGAGTACTTCCGGTTCATGGTGCGCTGCTGGGGGGTTCGGTACGGTCCGGCCCAGATGTCGGAGCTGGTGAACCGGGGGGTCGCCGAGCTGCCGGTGGCCGGGCTGTCCGACCCCCGGCGGGCATCGCGCGTCCGGCGCGCCGGATCTCGCCTCACGACCGGACGCCTGAAATGGCTCCGTCGCCTGGCCCGTGACCCGTTCCTCGTGTACACCGCGCTCCTGGCGCCGGTGGCCATCGCGGTCGCATCGGTCAGCTTCTTCGTCGAGGACACGGCCAGCGCGATCACCCTGAGCATCCTGTTCCTCGGCCTCCAGGCCGTCGCCGGCCTGGTCCCGGCCCGGCATCGGTTCCTGACCCCGAAGGGGTGGTCGTTCCTCCGGCTGGCCATCGCCCTCCTCTACGTCTGGGCGCTCGTGAACACGGTCGGTGGCGCGGCGCGCCCCCTGTTCCCGCTCTACCTCCCGGTGGTCGTGGCGGCCGCGGCCCTGGGCACGGCCCAGGCCGTCGTCATCGGCGTCACGGCGGCGGTCATCTACCTGATCCCCGAGGTGGCGCGCCTGCTCGACCCGGCCACCGTCCTGAACCCGGTGTCGGTCCTGGCGCTGGCCGAGCTGACGCCGCGCGGGCTCGCCCTGATGGGCGTGTCGACGGTCCTGGCGATCGGCACCCGGCGGCTCGTCGCCCAGCTGGAGGCCATCAACGCGCAGTTCCGGGCCACTGCGGTCTCCGAGCGACGGCGCTCACGGCAGATCGCCGGCCTCGAGCAGGTCAGCCGGCTGCTCGTCACCGCCGGCGCCACGCCCGAGCTCCTCGAGCGCGTCGCCGACGTCATGGTCGAGAAGTTCGGCTACGCGCTGGCCGTCATCTTCATCGCCGAGGGCGAGACCCTGACGCTCGGCGCCCAGCGCGGCTACGCGGCGGACATGGGCTCCTTCGACACCCGCTCGGGGGTCGTTGGCCGCGCGGCGCGCACCCGCGAGGTCCAACTCGTCCAGGACGTGACCCACGACCCGGACTACGTCAGCGGTGACGCGCGGGTCGTCAGCGAGATCGCTGCGCCCATGGTCCTCGACGGGATCCTGCTCGGCGTCCTGAACATCGAGTCTACGGCGCCCGAACCACTGGACCGGATCGACCGCGACCTGGTGGCCACCATGGCCGGCAAGCTGGCCACCGCCCTCGCCCTGTCCCGCGACCGCCAGGCGCTGGCCGACCTCGCGGTCCGCGACGGGCTGACCGGCCTTCACAACCGGCGCTACTTCGACGACTCGCTCGGCCGCCTGCTGGCGGCGCGCGAGGGCCTGCCCGAGACCGAGCGGCGCCCGGTGGCCGGGATCATCTTCGACCTCGACCACTTCGGGACGTTCAACAAGCAGCACGGCGTCCAGGTCGGCGACCAGGCGCTCCGGGTGTTCGCCCACGTCCTCCGCGAGCGGGCGCGCCAGACCGACCTCGTGGCCCGCTACGGCGGCGAGGAGTTCGTCGTCGTCCTCGACGGCGCCGATCGCGACCACGCGGTCCGAATTGCCGAGGAGGTTCGCCGCCGGCTCGGGTCGCGGACGATCCCGGCCGAGGACGGGGCGCCACTGCGCCTCACCGTCTCGGCCGGCTGCGCTGCCCTCGACGACGAGGAGCCGACAGCCGAGGCCCTCCTCCGCACCGCGGACGTGGCCCTCTCGATGGCCAAGCGCGGAGGCCGCGACCGGGTGGTAGCCGCCTAGCGGCTTGTGCCCGCCTAGGAGATCCGCTCGGCCAGCCAGGCCAGCGCCATCGGGTACCGATGCTCGAGGTCGGAGTGGGTGCCCTCGACCAGCTCGTACTTCACGATGGGTTCGGTGACGCCGATCTTGTCGAGCTCCCGCCGGAACGCCTCGGCTCCCAGGTCGAGGAAGTACTCGTCGCGCTTGCCGGCGTCGATCCAGATGCCGCGCATCCCGCGCAGCGCGTCGGCGTGGCCGGCGACCATGCGCACCGGATCGAGGGCCAGCCAGCGCTCCCAGACCTCGGGATCCATCCGGCCGGTCGCCGGGTCGAACGGGATGCGCACCGTGCCGTCCGGATCGGTGGAGTAGCACGCGGCCATGCACCACATGTTCAGCGGCTCGAAGTCCTCCCGCTGGATCGTGGTCACCCGGGCGCGGAACGCGGCCCAGAACTTCTCGAACGAGCCGTCGTACTTGTCCCGCAGGGTGCGGACCGCCTTCCCGATGTCCGGGGCGTAGCAGACCTCGAACAGGGCGTCCCCGGCATGGGTGGCGAAGGCCCCGAAGCGGTCCGGGCGGTGCATGGGCAGGACCATCGCCCCGTAGCCGCCGGACGACTTCCCGGCGACGGCCCGGTGACGCGCCTCCGGGAGCGTTCGGTACGTGGCATCGACCCAGGGGATGATCTCGTCGCACAGGTAGGTCTGGTAGCGCCCGGTCCCCGGGGAGTCGAGGTACTGGCTCCCGCCGAGCGACGTCCAGCAGTCGACGCTGACCACGATCGCCGGCGCCTGCCCCGGCGCGCTGAAGGCCAGGTCCACGGTCTCGGGGACGGTCCGCTGGAACGCCTTCCGGTTGCGCCACATGTCGGCCTGCCCGGTCAGGCCCTGGATCTGGTAGATGACCGGGAACCGCCGCTCCGGCTCGGCCTCGTAGGCCGGCGGGGTGTAGACGGTCAGCGGACGCCGGTGCGGGTCACCCAGCGGATTGGTGGTCAGCACCTCGGAGTCAAAGACGTGGTCGGTGAACCTGCCCTGCCAATCGTGGCCCCATGGCGGCCCGACCTCCGCCCATCCCCGGTACGGCGTGCCGTTCGGATCGGTCATGCTCCGAGCCTACATGCTCGGTTGGTAGCCCGGATCGAGGTACTTCTCGGGGTCGTCGCGGAAGTCGAGCAGGCAGCCGCGGCCGCAGAAGTAGTACGTGACGCCCTCGTGCTCGGCCAGCAGCCCCCGGGCCGTGGCCTCGTTCGGCTCGACGCTCATCCCGCAGACCGGGTCGTGGGGGAGGGTGCTGATTGTCGTGTCCATCGGTCTGGTCTCCCTGCGAGTCGTTCGGGCGGCGCTCAGCCGAGTCTGGTCGGGAAGCGCCGGAGGCGCAACGAGTTCGTGACGACACTCACGCTCGACAGGGCCATCGCCCCGGCCGCCAGGGCCGGGTTCAGGGTCCACCCGGTGAGCGGGTACAGGACGCCGGCCGCGACCGGGATCAGCAGGACGTTGTAGCCGAACGCCCAGACCAGGTTCTGGCGAATCGTTCGCATCGTCGCCCGGGCCAGGCCGATCGCGGCCGGCACGGCGCGCAGGTCATCGCCGAGGAGCGTCAGGTCGCTCGACTCGATCGCGACATCGGCGCCGGTCCCGACCGCGATCCCGACGTCCGACTGGGCCAGAGCGGGGGCGTCGTTCAGGCCGTCACCGACCATCGCGACCCGGCCTCCCGATCCCTGGAGGCTGGCCACCGCCTCGGCCTTGCCGGCCGGCAGGACCTCGGCCAGCACCCGGTCAGGGGCGATCCCGACCTCGGCCGCGACGGCCTTCGCGACCGCCGCCTGATCCCCCGACAGCAGCCACGGCGAGATCCCGGCCGCCCGGAGTCCGGCCACGGCATTCGCGGCTCCTGGCTTGAGCCGATCCGCGATGACCAGCAGCCCGATGAGCTCGCCGTCCCGGGCGACCCACGCCGTCGTGTCGCCGCCGGCATCCGCCCGGGCCGCGGCCTCGTTCAACCGAGCGGGCGCCTCCAGGTCGGCGACCAGCCGGCGGCTGCCGACGACGATCGGGTGGCCCTCGACCAGGGCCCGGACCCCGCCGCCCGGGACCGCCTTGAACTCGGTGACAGCGACGCGATCGAGGTCCAGCCCGGCAGACCCGGCCTTCCGGACGACGGCCGATGCCAGCGGGTGCTCGCTGGACCGTTCGGCAGCGCCGGCCAGCCGGAGGAGCTCGGCGGCCTCAACCTCGGCGCCATCGGCCACGACCACCTCGGTCACCTCGGGCCGGCCGCGGGTGAGGGTGCCGGTCTTGTCCAGAACGACGTCGGTGACGGTGGCCGCCCGCTCCATGGCCGCCCCGTCGCGGACGAGGATGCCGGCCTCGGCGCCCTTCCCGGTCGCGACCATGAGCGCGGTCGGCGTGGCCAGGCCCATGGCGCACGGGCAGGCAATGATCAGGACCCCGATCGCGCTCGACAGGGCCAGCGGCAGGCGCGGCTCGGGGCCGAGCGCCATCCAGGCGAGGAAGGTCAGCGCCGCGACGACCGCCACGACCGGGACGAACCAGGCCACCACCCGGTCCACCGTCGCCTGGATCGGGGCCTTCGACCCCTGGGCGTGCTCGACCAGGCGGGCGATCTGGCTGAGCGTCGTGTCGGCGCCGATCCGTTCGGTGCGCACCAGCAGGGTCCCGTGGGCATTCAGGGTGGCGCCGGTTACGCGGTCGCCCGCGGCCTTCTCGACGGGAAGCGGTTCCCCGGTGAGCATCGACTCGTCCACCGCGCTGTCGCCCTCGACGACCGTCCCGTCGACCGGGATCCGCTCCCCGGGCCGGACCCGGACGAGGTCCCCGACCCGGACCTCCGCCACCGGGACGTCATGCTCGCGCCCGTCCCGGACGACGCGGGCCGCCGCCGGCCGCAGCGAGAGGAGCGAGCGCACCGCGCCGGCGGCCTGGCCCTTCGCCCGGGCCTCGAGCCAGCGCCCGACGAGGACGAACCCGGTGATGATCGCCGCCGTCTCGAAGAACGTGTCGAGCGGCAGCCCGGCTGCGGTCACCGCGCCCGGGGCCAGGGCGATGACCGCCGAGTAGCCGAAGGCGGCCCACGTCCCGAGGGCGACCAGGGTGTCCATGGTCAGCTCCCCGTTCGGCAGGCCGCGGAGCGCCCGGGTCGTGAACCGCCGGCCGGGGCCCAGCTGGACGAACGCGGCTGGCACGAGCAGGAGGAGGTTCAGCCGCTCCACGGACAGGCCGATCCCACCCGGCCACAGGCCGACGACCATCATGGCCAGGCCGATGCCGGTGGCGACCAGGCCATCCCGGAGCAGCCCGCGCCGCTCGGCGGCGCGGGCCAGCTCGGCGGCGTCGAGCTCATCGGCCACCGTCGCCGGGCCACCGGCCACGATGGGCTGCGGCCGGACGTCGTACCCGGCCGCCTCGATCGTCGCGACGATCCCGGCCCGGTCGATCCGCTTCGGGTCGTAGGTCACCGTCGCCTGCTCGCTGGCCAGGTTGACCGCCGCGCTCTCGACCCCCGCGGCCCGGTTCAGGAACCGCTCGATGCGGTTCACGCAGGTCGCGCAGGTCATGCCCTCGACAGGCAGGACGATCTCGAGCGGCAGCCGTTCGGGGGCGGTGGAGGTGGGGGACTGGGTCGTCATCGGCGATCGGTCAGCGGTGCTCCTGCATACTACCGGGGAGTATCCGGGGCGGTCAATCGGTCGACCAGCGCTGGGCCACGCGCTAGGCTCCCCGGATGCGGGTCCTGATCCTGACCAACGAGTTCCCGCCGTCGGTCTACGGGGGCGCCGGCGTCCACGTGGCGGAGCTGACGAGGGCCCTCCGCGATCGGGTCGAGCTCGACATCCGCACGTTCGGCGACCAGGACCACGAGCAGCCGGGCTACCGGGTCCGAGGCTACCCGAACCCGGTCGGGGTCGATGCCGCCCCGGAGCTGCTGCGCCCGGTGCTGGCGGCGTTCGGCCGGAACCTGGCCATGGCCGCCGATCCGCCGGCGGCGGACCTGGTCCACTGCCACACCTGGTACACCCACCTCGGAGGCCTGGTGATCGGCCAGGGGTATGCGCTGCCGCTCGTCGTCACGGTTCACTCCCTCGAGCCGCTGCGGCCGTGGAAGCGGGAGCAGCTGGGGAGCGGCTACGACGCCTCGGCCTGGGTGGAGCGCCAGGCGCTCGAGGGGGCCGACGCCGTCATCGCGGTGAGCGAGGCGTCCCGCCAGGACATCCTCGACCACTTCGACGTGGACCCGGCCCGCGTCCACGTCGTCCATAACGGGATCGACGCCCTGGCCTTCGGGCCGGACACCGGCACCGAGGCGCTGAAGCGCCATCGGATCGACCCGAAGCAGCCGTACGTCCTGTTCGTCGGCCGCGTGACTCGCCAGAAGGGGATCGCCACCCTGGTGGCCGCCATCCCGCACCTCGACCCGCGGATCGCCGTCGTCCTCGCGGCCGGCCAGCCCGACACGCCCGAGCTCGCCGCGGAGGTCGAGGCCGGCATCGCCGCGGCGCAGGCCCAGGCCCCGACTCGCCGGATCCATTGGATCCCGGAGATGCTCGACCGCTCGACCGTCCGCCAGCTCTACACGCACGCCGCGACGTTCGTCTGCCCATCGGTCTACGAGCCGTTCGGGATCACGAACCTCGAGGCCATGGCCTGCGGAGTGCCGGTCGTCGCCACCCGGGTGGGCGGCATCCCGGAGGTCGTCGTCCACGGCCGGACCGGCCTGCTGGTGGACGTCCCGCCGGAGGGCTTCACCGATGGCGACCCCGACGTCGCCTCGGCCCTGGCGGCGTCGATCAACGAGCTCGTCGCCGATCTCGCCCGGCGGACGGGCATGGGCGAGGCGGGCCGCGAACGCGCCATCGACCAGTTCAGCTGGACCGACGTGGCCAACCGGACGGTCGCCGTGTACGAGGCGGTCGTCGCCTAGCCGCCAACCGTCCGGAGCGGGCGCCGGGGCGGCTCCGGGTAGCATGGCCGCGGTGGGAAGCTCGAACTCCGGAGGGATCTCGCGGCGCCGCGTCCTGCAGGCCGGCGCGCTGGCGCCGGCGGCGTTCCTGGTCGCGTGTGCCGAGTCGCTGGTCCCGACCCCGAGCCCGACCTTGCGACCGCTGGCGACCCCGAGCCCCACGGCGACGCCCACCCCGACCGCGACCCCCATCCCGACGCCGGTGCCGACCCCGGCACCCGCCGCCCCGGTCCTGTTCCGCGGAGCAGCCCTGATCGACGGCCGGGCTGCCCAGGCCCAGCGGAACGTCAGCCTGCTGGTGGCCGACGGCATCGTCCAGTGGATCCGGCCCATCGACGGGGAGGAGGCCGCGGCCGGGGCCTCGGTCGTGGACGCCGCCGGGGCGACCATCGTCCCGGGCCTGGTGGACGCCCACGCCCACCTCACCGGCGCCGGCGGCCTGCACTGGATCGCTCGCTTCTCCGACCCGGCGGCGGCGCTGGCCGCGACGGGCGAGGAGAACGCCGGCCTGGCCTGGCGGAGCGGGGTGCGCTGGATCCGCGACCTCGGCGCCCCGATCACCACCGACCCGTACGACGGCCGGGTCCGCGCGGCCTCGCTTGGCGTCCGCGACCGCCTCCGCGCCCGCGCCGGCTTCCCCGAGATCCGCGCGGCGGGGAGCTGGGTCGCGCGCGCCGGCACGTTCACCGGCCGGATGACGGCCGAGGCCCGCAACGCCGACGAGCTGCTGGCCGTCGCCCTCCAGCAGCTGGATGCCGGCGCGGACCTCGTGAAGCTCTACCTCGAGGGACCCGACCCGTCGCGCACCCCCTGGTCGATCGCGGAGACCCAGCGCGTCGTCGACGCGGTCCACGCGCGCGGCGCCCGGGTGGCGGCCCATGCCGGGCGGATCAACGACATCCGGACCGGGGTCGAGGCCGGGGTCGACACGATCGAGCACGGCACCGAGCTCGACGCCTACACGGCGCGCCGGATGCGCGACCGCGGGACGGTGTTCGTCTCGACGCTGACCGTCTTCCACTCGTGGCTGAGCTTCGCGGCCACGACCAGCGACCCGTTCTACGCGGCCCCGTCATCGGTTCGGCGGGTCCAGGGACAGCTCGAGCGCGCCCGGCAGGCGGTCCGCACCGCGCGCGCAGCCGGGGTGCCCGTCGCGGCCGGCTCCGACTCGGGCGGCGGATCGTCGCGGGCGAACCACATCGGCTGGGAGTTCGAGGCCCTCGTCGAGGCCGGCCTCCCCCCGGTCGAGGCCCTCGCGGCCGTCACCTGGCGCGGCGGGGAGGCGCTCGGCGAGCCGGAGGCCGGCGTCATCCGTGAGGGCGGACCGGCGCGCTTCTTCCTCGTCCATGGTGACCCGATGAGCGACCCACGGGCGATCTGGCGCGTCTGGCGCCACGTCTGAAATGGGTACCATCGGCGCTCGATGACCGTCGCCCCGAACCCGACCGCCACCAGGCCGATCCTCGTCGTCCGCGACCTGCGCAAGGCATACGGCTCGCTCCAGGCGGTCGACGGGGTCAGCTTCGAGGTCCGCGAGGGCGAGGTGTTCGGGATCCTCGGCCCCAACGGGGCGGGCAAGACGACCACCCTCGAGATGATCGAGGGGATGCGCCCCATCGACGGGGGCACGGCCACCGTCGATGGCCTGGACGTGGCGGCGGATCCTCGCGCGGTCAAGGCCCGGATCGGCATCCAGCTCCAGTCCTCGTCCTTCTTCGAGGAGCTGAACCTCACCGAGCTGCTCGTCCTGTTCGGTCACCTCTACCACGTACAGGCCGATGCTGCAGCGCTGCTCGCCGAGGTCGACCTCACCGACAAGGCCAAGAGCCGGCCAAAGACCCTGTCGGGCGGCCAGAAGCAGCGGTTCAGCATCGCCGCCGCGCTCGTGAACGACCCGCGCGTCCTGTTCCTCGACGAGCCGACGACCGGCCTCGACCCCCAGGCCCGGCGCCACATGTGGGGCCTGATCGGCCGCATCCGCGAGCAGGGCCACACCGTGATCCTGACCACCCACAACATGGAGGAGGCAGAGGCGCTGTGTGACCGGGTCGCGATCATGGACGCCGGGAAGATCGTCGCCCTCGACTCGCCAGACGCCCTGATCGGCGCCCTGCTGGGTCGCGGCTTCACGAAGGAGCGGACCGAGAAGCTCGCCAACCTCGAGGACGTCTTCATCGACCTCACCGGTCACGAGCTCCGCGAGGACTGACCGATGGCCGGCCGGCTCGAGATCTGGTGGCACCTGTTCGTCGCCTCGGGCAAGACGTTCATCCGCGACCGGACGGCGGTGTTCTTCAGCTTCTTCCTGCCCCTGGTGATCATGCTGATCTTCGGGGTCCTCAACTTCGGCGGCGACCTCCAGGTCCTGGTCGGTGTCGTGGACGAGGCCGAGACCCCCTCGAGCCAGGCCGTCGTCGCCGCCTTCGAAGAGGTACCCATCCTCGAGGTGATCCCCGGGGACCTCGACGAGCAGCTCGCCGAGCTGGGGGAGGGCGACCGGTCCCTCGTCATCGTGTTCCCGGAGGGGTGGGAGCTCGTCCCGCCAGGCTCTCCGACCTACCAGCCGCTGACGGCATACACGAACGAGGCCACCGCCCAGGAGGGTCAGACCGGCCTCCTCGTCGTTAACGCGGTCGTGGCCCAGGCCATCGTCGCCGCCGGTGGCGGGAGCCCGGAGCCGCTGGTCGTGGTCGAGGAGGTCGAGGGCCGCAACCTCGGCTACATCGACTTCCTCGTGCCGGGGATCCTCGGCCTGACGGTCATGCAGCTCGGCCTGTTCAGCGTGGCCTTCGGCTTCGTCCAGCTGAAGACGACCGGGACCCTGCGCCGCCTGTTCGCGACGCCGACCTCGCCGGGCTACTTCCTCGGGGCACAGGTCAGCTCGCGGCTGATCATCGCGATCATCCAGGTCCTCATCCTGCTCGGCGTGGGACTGGCGTTCGGGGTGCAGCTGGTCGGCAGCATCGTCGTCGTGCTGGCCCTGGCGGTCGTCGGCTCGATCGTGTTCCTGGCCATGGGATTCGGGGTCGCCGGCTGGGCGAAGAACGAGAACCAGGCCGCCCCGGTGGCGAACCTCATCGCGCTGCCGATGATGTTCCTCTCGGGCTCGTTCTTCCCGCGGGAGGCCATGCCCGAGTTCCTCCAGACGGTGACCCGCTTCCTGCCGCTCACCTACCTGAACGACGCGCTGCGGGCCGTCATCAACGACGGGGCCGGCCTGGACGTCATCGGGTCGGACCTCATCGGCCTGGGGATATGGGCGATCATCTCGTTCGTCATCGCCACCCGGCTGTTCAAGTGGGAGTGAGGTCACCAGGGTCGTGAGCGCGCCAGACCGATGAACCCGCCCGATCGCAGCGTCGCCTGGATCCTCCGCGTCGAGTCGGCCGCCATCGGCGTGGTCGGGGTCGTCGCCTGGCTGACGATCGGCGGGCCGCCGCTCCTGCTCATCCCGGCCCTGCTCCTCCCCGACCTGTCGGCCCTCGGCTACGTGGCCGGACCTCGGGTCGGGGCGATCACCTACAACCTCGTCCACAACTGGGCGCTGGCGGCCGTCCTCGCTCTGCTGGCCATCGCCATCGGGCAGGTCTGGCCGCTGGCGGCCGCGGCGGTCATCGGGGCGCACGTCGGCTTCGACCGGGCGCTGGGCTACGGCCTGAAGCTGCCGACCTCGTTCCAGGACACCCATCTCGGGCGGATCGGCCGCGCCCGTCCGGAGGCGGTCACCGGTGGCTGACGCCGCCGCCCGACCGCTGAGCCTGCTGGTGGTGGACGACCACGAGGTCGTCCGCGAGGGGCTGGCGGCATTGCTGGAGCGGCGCCCCGAGTTCCACGTGGCCGCCCAGGCGGGGACGGTGGCCGAGGCGGTCGCCCAGGCCGCGAAGTTCGAGCCGGACCTGGTGATCATGGACGTGCGCCTCCCCGACGGATCGGGCATCGAGGCGTGCCGCGAGATCCGGGCCGCGCGCCCCGAGACGCGGGTCGTGATGCTCACCAGCTACCCCGACGAGGAGGCCGTCCTGTCCGCGATCCTGGCCGGGGCGAGTGGCTACCTGCTGAAGCAGATCCGCGGTCGCGACCTGGTGGCCGCCCTGGAGGCGGTCGGGGGCGGCGCCTCCCTGCTCGACCCGGCGGTGACCGAGAAGGTCCTCGAGCGGGTCCGGATGGCGGCCCGCGGGACGGCCACCGACGAGCTGGCCGACCTGACCACCCAGGAGCGCAAGATCCTGATGCTCGTCGCCGAGGGCAAGACGAACAAGGAGATCGCCGCCGAGGTGTTCCTCTCCGACAAGACGGTGAAGAACTACGTCAGCAGCATCCTCTCGAAGCTCGACCTCCAGCGGCGGACCCAGGCTGCCGCGTTCGTGGCCAAGCACCATCTCGCCCCGCCGGACGAGGAGTAGTCAGGCCCTCCGGCCGCTCTCGGTGGCCGCCTGATCGAGGGTCGCCAGCAGCCACCGCCCCGTCCCGAGCGCCGCGATCCGGAGCAGCGTCAGGTCGGCCAGCCGCCCGACCAGCGTCGGGGAGGCGTAGAGCCCGGTCAGGGTCGCCTCCTGGCCCTTCAGGACGATCGAGCCGGAGAAGACCGGGAACAGCGGGGTGAGGGTCGCGGGCCGCCACGAGACCTCGAGCTCCCAGCCGTCCGCGGTCGGCGCCACGGGCCCGAGGTCGACATACGCCGCCTTCCGAAAGGTCACGATGCTCGGTTCCTCGCTGACCCGAAGCCGGAGGTCGGTCTGGAAGCGACGCAGGCCGGCCGGTGGGTCCCCGGCCTCGGGGCCGAGCCAGGCGGGCGGGTCCTCGAGCGACCGGACGACCGCCGCGGGTGCGGCCTGCATCCGGCGTCGAACGGAAAGGCGGGTCATGCCTTCCGGCACGCCCGTCGCTCGTGGCGTGGTCATGCGCCCTGAGAGTGGGCGTCGCCGGGACCGGTAGGCAGGGCCGAAGGACCCGAAAAGCATCGGCCGCCCGACCCGGCAGCCGTCGACGGCGTTGGGCCCTATTCCTGGTCGACCGGGATATCGACGGTGACGGTCGTGCCCTCGCCGGGTCGCGAGCGGACGGTGGCCCGGCCGCCGAGCCCGGCTGCCCGGTCGCGGATGTTCGCCACGCCGTGATGGCCGGCGCCGCGGCGACCGCGGGCATCGAACCCGCGCCCGTTGTCGACGATCCGCAGCCGCACCCGGTCCCCGAAGTCCATGAGCCGAACGCTGGCCTCGGTCGCCTCGGAGTGTCGGGTGGCGTTGCTCAGCGCCTCGCGGGTGATGGCCACCAGCTCGGCGGCGATGTCGGGCGGGAGCGCGACCTCGGCCAGGTACGTGTCCACATGCTGCAACCGGCCCCGCTCGGCCTCCTCGGCCAGGTCGGCGAGGGAGCGGCGCAGGTCGGCCGGGGCCAGGAGGGCCGGTCGCAGGCCGTAGACGAAGTCGCGCATCTCGGCGATCGCCCCGTGCAGCGACTCGATCGCTTCGTCCACCCGCCGTCGCGCGTCCTGCGGGTCCTCGGGGACGAGCTCCGGCACGTCCTCGAGGGACAGCGAGACGCCGTACAGCTGCTGGATGACCGAGTCATGGAGCTCCCGCCCGATCCGGTCGCGTTCCTCCATGACCGCCAGCCGCTGGACCTGGTCGAGCAGCCGGGCGCTGTCGATGGCGATCCCGGCATGGAGCGCGAAGCGCTCGACGAGGTCCTGGTCGTCGCTGGTGAACTCGCCGCTGGCCTTGTTGGTGAGATACAGGTTTCCCATCGGGCGGCCGCGGACCGGCACCGGGACTCCCAGGAAGGAGGAGATCGCGAAATGGTGTGGCGGGACGCCGATGGAGCGCGGGTCGTCGGCGACCGAGGCCAGCCGGATGGACTCGCCCTCCCGGATGAGGGCGCCCAGCAGGCCTCGCCCCACCGGGAGCGGACCGATCCGACGGCGCGCCGCGGCGCTGATGCCGCTGGTGATGAACGTCTCGATCGCTCCGCTCCGGTTCGTGATGCCGAGCGCGGCCTGGCGGGCATCAACCAGCTGTCGAACCTCGTCGACGATGAGCTGGAGGACGCGGTCGACGTCGTGCTCCGATGCGACGGCCGCTGCCGCGCGGTTCAGGGCCGCTGTCCGCGCCTCGGCGCGCTCGGCGCGCCGGCGCCAGTCGGTATCGGTCCGCGTGGCCACGGCTCCTAGCGTAGCCCGGGAACGCTGACCGGCCCGTCCGAAACGGGCCATTCGGCAGAGGGTCCCACGGAGCCGGGATGCCCACCATGGCCGCGGCCGGGATCCTGATGCCTGGCGGAAAGGTGCAAGAACACATGGCCCGGTTGCTCGCCTACGGCGCCGCTGTCGTCAGCGTCGTCCTCCTGTCGCTCATCTACGTCGTCCTGGCCGCCGGCTCGGAAAGCGGGTCCGCCTCCGAAAGCCCGGCCCCCAGCGGCGGCGCCGAGCCGGGCGGCCCGATCGGGACGATCGAGATCAGCGCCTTCGACCTGGGCTTCGAACCAGCCACCGTGGACGTCGCCGAGCCGGGCACCTACACCGTCCACTTCACCAACACCGGCGCCATCCTCCACGACATCACGTTCGACGGCGAGCCGACCCAGCCGGCCGAGCCGGGCGAGATGGTGATGTTCGAGGTCGTCATCCCCGAGGGCGGGACGACGTTCCTCTGCACGGTCCCCGGCCACGCCGATGCCGGGATGACCGGCGAGGTCACCGTGGCCGGCGAGGGCGGCTCGGCAGGCGGTGACGACCACGGCGGTCCGGCACCTGACACCGACGTTGCGCCCGACCCGGACGCGCCGGACTACGTCCTGTATCCGCCGGAGGCACCGCCGGCGCTCGACGGGACGGTCCACGACATCGATCTCTACATCCAGGAGAAGGAGATGACCGTCGCCAAGGGCGAGGACGGCGGCTTCGTCCAGGCGGTCTGGACCTTCGGCACGACGCCCGACAACGGCACCGTGCCGGGTCCGGTCATCCGGGTCCGGGTCGGCGACAGGATCCGCGTCCACCTCATCAACCCCGACACGAACCAGGTCCCGCACTCGATCGATTTCCACGCCTCGCAGGTCGCCTGGAACGACGAGATGACCTCGATCGACCCGGGCGAGGAGAAGGTCTACGAATGGGTCGCCGAGTACGCCGGCGTGTGGATGTACCACTGCGGCACCAGCCCGGCGCTCCACCACATCGCCAACGGGATGTACGGGATGGTCATCGTCGAGCCCGCCGAGGGCCTGGGGGCGGTGGACGCCGAGGTGGCCGTGGTCCAGAGCGAGTGGTATCTCGGTCCGCAGGGCGAGCCGGTCAGCCTCGAGAAGGCGGCCGCTGCCGCCCCGGCCCCGGATTACGTGGTTTGGAACGGCGTCGCCAACCAGTACCTCGACAACCCGATCCAGGTGGGAACCGGCGAGCGGGTTCGGGTCTTCGTCCTGAACGCCGGACCGAGCATCGACAGCAGCTTCCACGTGGTCGGCACGATCTTCAGCCGGGTCATCAAGGAAGGCGTCCAGCTGAACCTCGGCAACCCGGGCAACTTCGGGTCGCAGGCCGTCGACCTGTCACCTGCGCAGGGGGCGATCATCGAGATGGAGATGCCCGAGGACGGGCTCTACCCGATGGTCACCCACGCCTTCAACTTCGTCGGTCGCGGCGCGCTCGGCCTGTTCCAGGCGGGCGACGGCGACCCGTTGAACTAGCCCGATGGCCCGGTTGCTCGCCTACGGCGCCGCTGTCGTCAGCGTCGTCCTCCTGTCCCTCATCTACGTCGTCCTGGCCGCCGGCTCGGGAGGCACCGCCTCCGAGAGCCCCGCTCCGAGCGGCGGCGGATCGGGTGGTCCCATCGGGACGATCGAGATCAGTGCGTTCGACCTGGGCTTCGATCCGTCCATCGTGGACGTGGCCGAGCCGGGCACCTACACCGTCCATTTCACGAACACCGGCGCCACGCTCCATGACCTGACCTTCGATGGCCAGCCCACCCACGTGGCCGA
>DATBIW010000034.1:0-12282 GCA_036556745.1 Candidatus Limnocylindria bacterium
GCCTCGGTCCCGGAGTTCGTCAGGAAGACCCGCGCGTGCTCCTCGAACGGGGCGAGGGCCGCCAGCCGCTCGGACAGCTCGAGATAGTTCGGCTCGTAGAAGTCAGTGGCGGCGATGTGGACGAGCCGCTCCGCCTGCCGCTGGATGGCGTCGACCACGGCCGGATGGCTGTGGCCGGTGGCCGCCACCGCGATCCCCGCGGCGAAGTCGAGGAACTGGTTGCCGTCCACGTCGGTCACGACGTAGCCGCTCCCCGACTCCGCGACCAGCGGGTAGGCGCGGGTCAGCGAGGGGCTGGTGACGACGGCGTCACGAGCGAGGATCTCCCGGGCGCGAGGACCCGGCAGCTCGGTGACGAGGTTGGGAACAGCCGGCGCGTGGTCGGCCGCTTGACGAAAGGCCCGAACGGTCATGTGCGGATACCTGGTCGAAAGCGGCGCGTCCTGCCCGCGCCCCTGGCTAGATGGACGCAGATGTTAGCGCCTCGACCACCTCTCCGATCAAGCCCGGGCCGGCATACACCATCCCGGTCCACAGTTGGACGAGGTCGGCCCCCGCGTCCCGCGCCCGGCGGGCGTCCTCCCCGGAGAAGATCCCGCCCGAGGCGATGAGCGTGAACCGATCCTCGGCCGCGCCCCGGATGACGCCGAGGGCGGTGAGCATGTCCGGCAGCAGCGGCCGGCCGGAAAGGCCGCCCTGGTCGGCGCCCGGCGGGAGCGGGGAGCGGAGCCCTTCGCGGGAGCGGGTCGTGTTCGACACGATGAGCCCCGCGGCTGGGGTGGTGCCCAGCGCGTCGACGAGCAGGCGGAGCCGATGGGCGGGCTGGTCGGGCGCGATCTTCACGAGGACCGGCCGTCGCGGCTCCACCGTGTCGAGGGCGGTCACCAGCCCGGCGAGGCGGTCCGGCTCCTCGAGCGCTGCCAGGCCCTCGGTGTTCGGGGAGCTGACGTTCACCGACAGGTAGTCGGCGACCGGCGCCACCACCGCCCCAGCGGCCAGGTAGTCGTCCTCGGCCGCGACATCAGACGTCGTCGCGCCGCGGCCGATGCTCACGCCCACCACGAAGCCCGGCGGCAGCCAGCGCCGCGCCCGGGCCACCCGGTCCGCGAGCGCGGCCGCCCCGGCGTTGTTGAACCCCATCCGGTTGACGAGGGCCTCGTCGTCGGGGAGGCGCCACGACCGGGGCCGGATGTTCCCGGCCTGCGCCTGCGGGGTGACCGTCCCGACCTCCGCGAACCCATAGCCCAGCGCCGCCCAGCCGAGCAGCGCCTCCGCGTCCTTGTCGAAGCCCGCGGCCAGCCCGACCCGATTGCGGAACTGGAGACCCATCGCCTCGACGGGCCGGGCCTCGGCCCACGCGCCGGCCGGCCGGTCGCTCGACAGATGGCTCAGGAAGGACCGCCCCCACGAGCCCTCCGCCAGCTTGCCCAGGGTCGAGACCGTCATCCCGTGGATCCACTCCGCATCGGCCAGGAAGAGCAGCGGGCGGATGCCCTCGTAGGTCTGGCGCTGCCAGGTCTTGGCCATGGCTACAGGATCAGGTGTCGTGGGCGCGGGGGAAGGCCATCTCCGCGGGCCAGACCGGGGGGAGCGGCTCACCCTCCGCATCGGTTCGCACCCCGGTCGGCGACATGAACTCGTGCCAGACCTCGGTGCCGGCCGCTGGCGGGTCGTCGAGCTCTTTGATGGCCACGATCCCGTCGAACCGGATCGTGCCCGGCCGGCCATCCTCGGTCTCGAAGTCGTCCTCGTACTCGGTGGCGATCTCGACCGCCTGGCCCATGGCCGTCTCCTCGTCATCGCCGTCGACCAGGACGACCCGGTCCTCGACGAGGTACGGCTCGGCGGCGTCCTCGACCAGGTACGCGTAGCGGAGCTCGACCGCGAACCAGCCGCTGCTGACGACCCGGACGGCGGCCGGATCGGCCTCGACCGTGGCGGCGCGGCGCGGGCTCACGCCGGTGGCGGCTCCTCGCCCATCACCGTCTGCGACTGCTCGCGCATGAACTGCATGACGTAGTACGGGCCGAGGCCGCTCTTGCCCGAGGACCCCGAGCCCTTCCAGCCGCCGAACGACTGGATGCCCGGCCACGCGCCGGTCGTCGCGCCGCTCCGCCGGTTCACGTATGTGACCCCGGCCTGGATCGTTCTCAGGAACTGCTCGGCCTCGGCCCGGTCCCCGGTGAAGATCCCGGCGGTCAGCCCGTACGGCGTGTCGTTGGCCAGGCGGAGCGCCTCGTCGAGCGAGTCGACCTCGGCGACGACCACGAGCGGGACGAACAGCTCGTCGCGGAACAGCCGGTGGTCGGCCGGCAGGCCGGTCACGACGGTCGGGGTCGGGAAGTAGCCGCGCGCCTCGTCCCCCGACGAGAGGACCTCGCCGCCGGCCGCGATCGTGCCGCCATCGGCCTTCGCCTCGGCCACCGCATCGGTGAACTTCTTCAGCGACCGCTCGTTGATGACCGGGCCCATCCAGTTCTCGCGGCGGGTCGGGTCGCCGACCTTGATGGCCTTCGCCCGCTCGGCCAGCTTGGCGACGAACTCCGCGGCCACCCGCCGGTCGACGTAGACCCGGGAGTTGGCGCTGCATTTCTGCCCGTCGAACCCGAACGACGAGCGGGCCACGCCCTCCGCCGCCTCGTCGAGGTCGGCGCTGGCGGTGACGATGGCCGGGTTCTTGCCGCCCATCTCGGTGATGATCGGTCGCGGGTAGTCGCGCGTGAAGTTGCGGTAGAGCCGCATCCCGACCTCGTAGGAACCGGTGAACACCATCCCGTCGATCCCCGGGTTCTCCTCGAGCTCGGCGCCCACCGTCTCGCCGGGGCCGGTGACGAAGTTGATGACCCCGTCGGGGATGCCGGCCTCGCGGAGGGCCTCGACGAACTTCCAGCCCAACAGCGGGGCGTCGGAGGAGGGCTTCAGGACGACGGTGTTGCCGGCCACCAGGGCGCCGGCAGCCGGGCCGCCGGCCAGGGCCATCGGGAAGTTGAACGGGCTGATGACCGCCCAGACCCCGTGGGGCTTGAGGATCGAGCGGGTGTGCTCGGACGGCGACAGCGAGCCCATCGGCTTCACGAACCCGTCGTGGTCCTCCATCTGCTGGCCGTAGTAGCGGAGCAGGTCGGCGGTCTCCTCGACGTCCCCGAGCGCCTCGAGCCGGTTCTTGCCGACCTCGAAGCTCATCAGCGCCGCATGCTCGAACTGGTGCTCGCTGATCAGGTCGGCCGCGCGCCGGACGATGGCGAGGCGCTCGCGCCAGCCCAGGTCGCGCCAGCCAGGGAAGGCGGCGCGGGCAGCGGCGATCGCGTCACGGACGTCCTGGCGGGTGCCCAACGGGAAGCGGGCGACGACCAGATCGGTGTCGATCGGCGACCGATGCTCGAACGTCTCGGCCGAGGTCCGCTCCTCGGCGCCGATCAGCATCGGGTAGGACTGGCCGAGCTGCCCGCGGGCCCACTCGACGGCCCGGTCGAAGGACTCCTGCAGCTCGGCGTTGTCCGCGCTCAGGGTGGCGTAGGTGATCTTCAGGCGGGGCGTGGTGGCGGTCACGTACGGCATCTCCAGCGCGGGTGGGCTCGGATTATCGCACCGGCGTCGGGCGGGTCGGCGGAGGCCTTCCGGGCACAGCGGGAGGCCAGGCTCCGGGGGGAGAAGAACCTGGCCTCCCGGCGGGATTCTAGTCCGATGCCGGGCGGCCGGGCTTCGGTTTCAGACAGCGTCCTTGGCGAGGTGGTAGAGCCCCAGCTTGAGCTCCGGCATGGGCGGATGGGCGCTCATCAGGAAGGCGCGTGCCCGGTCGCCGTAGAGGCGCGGCAGGATCGCGTGGGCGTCGTCCAGGTTGCGCAGGTCGAGGCGGGCGTGGACGACCTTGATCTTGAACCCGTGGCGCAGCCACCAGCCCGTCCGGCGCTGGGTGGCCTGGCGGGCCTGGGCGACGACCTCCGGCTCGAGGAGCGGGGCCACGTCGTCGCGGCCGTAGTAGCCGAGGACCACCAGCCGCCCGCCGGGCCGGATGACGCGGAGCGCCTCCCCGATCGCCGGGAGCCACGCGTCCTCGGCCTCGATGAGCCCGTGGAGGACGACGTCCACCGCCCCGTCCCGGAGCGGCAGCGAGGTCGGCTCGCCCTCGACCATCCGGATGTTCGGCTGGTGGGCGGCGCTCGCCCGTTGCCGCGCCTCGTCGAGGAGGGCGGGCTCGGACTCGATGCCGTACGTCCGTGCCGTCCGGCGGGCGAGGAGCATCGGGTAGTGGCCGATCCCGGTCCCGACGTCGGCGATCCGCTTCCCGGAGAGCGGGATGATCCGCTCGAGGGCGGCCAGGACCTTCCGTCCCGGGTCGATCATCTCCCCGAGCCGGTGGTACAGGTCCGGATCCGGATCGGTCCAGGCGGGAAGGATGCCGCGCATCACGGGACGTCCACCCGCACCCAGGCCGGGGTGCCGTCCTCGAGGGTCAGCAGGTTCTCGCCGGACAGGACCTGGAGGTCGAAGCTGATCGGTCCCACGCTGCGACGGGTGACGACCACCGGGATCGTGAGCGTGGCGTCGGGGTCGAGCGGACCCCAGCCGAGGGACGTCGTCCCGGCCGGCTCGCCGCGGGCCCCCGGGCCGATCACCCACTTCGTCCAGGGCTGGACGAGCGGCGGGCAGCCGTCGCAGGTCCGGGTCGAGGAAGGCGCGAAGGGGGCCAGGATGAGGTGGCGGTCGACGGCGCTCGCCCAGCGCAGTACGAGCTCCTGGATCCGGGTCGAGTCGAGGTTGGTGACGGTCACCACGATCTGGCCGTTCGTGTCGGTCGTCAGCTGGGGCGTCACGGTGAGCTGGATCCGGCGGCCGTCGGTGGCCAGCGGCTCGCCGAGCGCGTACGGGTCGGGCGTCGGCTCCGGGGTGGCGCTCGGCTCGGGAGTGGGGGTCGGGGTGGGCCGCGGCGTGGCGGTCGGGGAGGGGCTCGGGGTGGCCGACTCGGTCGGCACCGGCAGGCAGGCGCCGAGCACGACGACCAGCGCCGCGAGCGGGACGAGCCGCCGGGCACGGTGGAACGGGAGGCGAGCCGGCATGAGGCCGCATGGTAGAGGACGACCCCTTGCTACGATGCCGGGCATGGAGCCCGCCACACCGGCCGCTCGCCCCCGGCCCGCCCTCGGCATCCTGGCCTGGTTCGCCTGGGTCACCCTCCTGCTGGTGATCACCGGGCTGCTCCTGCCGCGGATCATCGCGTTTGTGGACTTCAGCGAGCGGGCGCCGTTCTCGCTCCTCGGGATCCTGATGATGGCCGAGCTGGCGGTCGTCTTCTTCGGGCTGACCCTGGTCCTCCAGCACAAGCGCGCCGGGTTCGGCTTCGCCATCGGCATCTCGCTCCTGCCGGTGCCGATCCTGGCCGGCCTGATCCCGCTCCTGCTCGCCATGCCGCCCCAGGCCGCGGCGGGCTGGACCACCCTGATGATCCCCGTCGGCCTCGCCATGTCGGCGCTGCTCATCATCACCCTCACCCGCCCGGCGGCCCGGGCGTGGTTCACGGAGGACTGACCGATGCGCCTGGTCGCCTTTTCGTCCGCGCTCGCCGATGGCCCGCCCGGGCGTCGCCTGGGTGTGGAGCGCCCCGACGGGATCCTCGACCTGACCGATGAGCTCGGCTCGGACCTCGGGGCGGTCCTCGCCGGCGCCGACCCGGTGGCGATGCTGACCGATGCCGAGGCGGAGGCCGCCTACGAGGGCCGCGCCCACCTGCCGTCGGCGGAGGTCCGGCCGCTGGCCCCGCTCGCCCACCCGGGCAAGATCGTGTGCGTCGGCCTGAACTACCACGATCACTGCCGCGAGCAGGGGGCCGAGCTCCCGGCCTACCCGATGCTCTTCGCCAAGTACGCCAACGCGATCACCGATCCGGGCCTGCCCGTCGTCCGGCCGCGGACCACCGAGATGCTCGACCTCGAGTGCGAGCTGGCCATCGTCATCGGGTGGCGGGCCTCGCGGGTGTCGGTCGGCCGGGCCATGGACCACGTCTTCGGGTTCACGATCATGAACGACGTCACCGCCCGTGACCTCCAGCGCGAGGACCGCCAGTGGCTGCGGGCCAAGGGGTCCGACGGGTTCGCCCCGATGGGTCCCGCGGTCGTGACCCGCGACGAGGTGGAGGACCCCCAGGCGCTGGCCATCCGCTCGACGGTGAACGGCGAGACCTGGCAGGACTCGAGCACCGCGGACATGATCTTCGACTTCCCGACCCTGCTGGCCTACATCACCCGGTCGATCACCCTCGAGCCGGGCGACATCGTGGCCACCGGGACCCCGGCCGGTGTCGGGCACTATCACGACCCGCCGCGCTACCTGGCGGCCGGCGACGTCATGGCCTGCGAGATCGCCGGCATCGGGACCCTCGAGAACCCGGTCGTTGACGAGCTGCCGCGGGCGGACGACCACGCCGAGGCGGCCGGGATCACCGAGCTGACCGCCGAGGCGGCCACGACCGCCTGATGCGCGCCCTGGCCAAGGTCAGACCGGAGCCCGGGCTCGAGATCATCGACGCCCCGGTGCCGGAGCCGGGACCCGGGGAGGTGCAGCTCCGGATCGAGGCGGCCAGCATCTGCGGCACCGACGGCCACTTCCACGCGTGGGACCGCTGGGCCTCGGAGAACATCGGCCCGCTGCCCCTGATCCTGGGCCACGAGCTGGCGGGCCGGGTGGCGGCCACCGGTCCCGGTGTCAGCCGCGTCCGGGAGGGCGACCTGGTCGGCGTCGAGTCGCACCTGTTCGACGGAACCTGCGTCCAGTGCCGGGCGGGATCGCCCCACCTGTGCCGCAACCTGCGGGTGATCGGCGCCCACGTGAACGGCGGCTATGCGGAGTTCGTCGTCATCCCGGAGGCCAACGCCGTGCCCTCGAACGGTCTCGACCCGGCAGTCGTCGCCCTCCAGGAGCCGATGGGCAACGCGGTCCACGCCGCGTTCGTCGAGCCGATCGACGGCCGGACGGTGGCGGTCACCGGCTGCGGCCCGATCGGCCTGTGCGCGGTCGGGATCGCCAAGGCCGCCGGCGCGTCGTTCGTGGTCGCCACCGACACCGAGCCGTACCGGCTCGAGCTGGCCGGCCGGATGGGGGCCGACCTCGTCCTCGACGGCCGCGAGCCGGACACCGTCGAGCGGGTGCTGGCCGCCACCGGCGGCGACGGGGTCGACGTGGTCCTCGAGATGAGCGGATCGCCGGCGGCCCTCGACCAGTCCCTCCGGTTCGTGACCCGCGGCGGGCGGATCAGCCTGCTCGGGATCTTCGGCCAGCCCGTCGAGGTGGACCTCTCGAACCTGGTCATCGAGCAGGGCATCCGGATCCACGGGGTGTTTGGGCGGCGGATCTACGACACGTGGGAGCGGACCCAGGACCTCCTGCGGTCGGGAACCCTGAACGTGGCGCCCATCCTCACCCACCGGTTCGACCTCGCCGACTGGGAGCAGGGCTTCGACCTCCTCGGGTCGCGGCATGCTGGAAAAGTGGTGCTGGTGCCATGACCTCGACCCGTTCGCGGAACCCACTCGCGTTCCTCGACGCCGACCTCGACGACCTCCGGGCCAAGGGCCTGTACCGGCGGCTGCGGGTCGTCGAGAGCGAGCAGGCGGCCCGCTGCCGGATCGACGGCCGGGAGGTCATCACCCTGTCCTCGAACAACTACCTGGGCCTGGCGACCCATCCGAAGCTCCGGGCGGCCACGATCCGCGCGACCGAGGAGTTCGGCGCCGGGTCGGGAGCGGTCCGGACCATCGCCGGGACGATGTCCCTCCACCAGGAGCTCGAGGCGCGTCTCGCCGAGTTCAAGCACACCGAGGCGACGCTGACCTTCCAGTCGGGCTTCACCGCGAACACCGGCGTCATCCCGATCCTCGCCCCGGAGGGCGCGGTCATCGTCAGTGACGAGCTGAACCACGCCAGCATCATCGACGGCATCCGCCTGACCAAGGCCGAGCGCAGGGTCTTCCCCCACGGCGACACCGATGCGCTGCGGGCCACGCTCCGCGAGGTCCGCTCGGCGCGCGGCGGGAGCGAGCGGACGGTGCTGGTCATCACCGACGGCGTGTTCTCGATGGACGGGGACATCGCCCCGCTGCCGGCGATCGTCGAGGCGGCCGAGGAGGCGGAGGCGATCATCTACGTCGACGACGCCCACGCGTCGGGCGTGCTCGGCCGGAACGGCCGCGGCACGGTGGACCACTACGACCTCCACGGTCGCGTCCACGTCCAGGTCGGCACCCTCTCGAAGGCGATCGGCGTGCTGGGTGGCTATGTCGCGGGCACGACCTCGCTCCGCGAGGTCCTCATCCACCGCGCCCGCCCGTTCCTGTTCTCGACCTCGCATCCGCCCGGCGTGGCGGCGGCCTGCCTGGCCGCGATCGAGGTCCTCGAGACCGAGCCGGAGCGGATCGAGCGGCTGTGGGCCAACACTCGGCGGTTCAAGGAGGGCCTCGGCGGCCTCGGCTTCGACATCGGTCATTCGGAGACCCCGATCACGCCGGTCATCGCCGGCGCCGGCGCGCTGGCCATGAAGCTGTCGGATCGGCTGTTCGAGGAGGGCGTCTTCGCCCAGGGGATCGGCTACCCGACCGTGCCGGAGGCCAAGAGCCGGGTCCGGACGATCGTCACCGCCGAGCACACTGACGAGGACCTCGACCGGTGCCTCGAGGCGTTCGAGACCGTCGGCCGGGAGCTGGCGCTGATCTAGGCTCGGCTGCGGCCCGGCCGCGGACGGTCAGGCGGTCCGGCCGCGGGCCTCGAGCAGGACGACCTGCGATTCCTCGGGCAGGGTCGAGGGCGTCAGGCTCGCCTTCGGGAGGCGGATCGGCTCGGTCGCCAGCTCGTGGAGGAAGGTCTCGGGGCCGAGCAGGTCCTTCGAGCCGCCGTCGAGCGCGAAGTGCATCGGGATGACGACCTTGGGCTCGAGCTGGGCGACGACCTCGGCCGCCTCGGCGGGGGAGATGGTCGTGTTGCCGCCGGCCGGGACGAGCAGGACGTCGATCGGGCCGATCTCGTGGAGCTGCTCGTCGGTCAGCAGGTGGCCCAGGTCCCCCAGGTGGCAGACGTGGACCCCGTCCACCTCGAAGGTGAAGATGACGTTCTCCCCGCGCTCCGAGCCGCTGTCCCCGTCGTGCCAGGACTTCACGCCGTTGACCAGCAGGTCGGCGAACTCGTACTCGCCGGGGCGGGTCAGGGTCAGCCCGGCGGTGATCGATCGGGTGTAGGCGTGGTCGGGGTGGTCATGCGAGATCGTCAGGAGGTCGACGTCGTGCTTGCCGGCCACGAAACCGGTCTTGGGCGGACAGGGATCGGTGATGACGCTGGCCCGCCTGCCCTTCAGGCGGAAGCAGGCGCGGCCGTACCAGGTGATCTCCACGGGTTCCGGATGCTACCGCACTCCCGGGACCGAAAAACCGGCGGCAGATAGCACGAGCGCCGGTGCCCGCCCAATGACACCGGCGCCCGAAGGAGGGAGGGTGGAGGAGAAATCCTGCCGGATCTCTGACTCGCAGCCTGACAGTAGGACCTCTGCGTGAAGCCACAACCATGGCTTTGTGAAGAAACCTGAACCTTTGCCCCACAATGTCACACCGATGACGCCTCTCGGTCGGCGCCTGGTCGCCATCATCAGCCTGGGTCTGGCCCTGCTCGTGGTCGCAATCCTCACCCTGCGCGCGCTCGGGGTGCCGATCGCGCTGGGCCCGCTGGCCAGCCCGACGCCGGTTCCCCCACCGAGCCTGACCCCCGCGCCGAGCGTCGCGGGCTCCGGGTCGCTCGAAGAGGCGCTGGCCGCGATCGAGGCCGACGTCGCCGACCTCCGCGACCTGCCACCGGCCGACATCGGTCCACCCCGGCTCGTGTCCCGCGACGAGCTCGAGGAGCTGCTGGCCGACCGCTTCGTGGAGGACTATCCGCCCGAGGAGGTCGCGGCCGACAACGTCCTGTACCACGCCCTGGGCCTGCTGGCCGACGACCAGGACATCGGGGAGCTGTCGCTCCAGCTCCTGTCGGGGCAGGTCCTCGGCTACTACGACACGGCCAGCCGGGAGATGGTGATCGTCGCCGAGACCGGCCTGACCCCGGACGCCGAGGCGGTCTATGCCCACGAGTACACCCACGCCCTGCAGGACGCGGCCTTCGACCTGGAGACCCTGGTCACCGACGCCAGCGACCGGTCGCTCGCCGAGCTGGGCCTGGTCGAGGGGGACGCGACCACGGCGATGACCCTGTGGGCGATCGAGAACCTGACCCTCGAGGAGATCCTCGACATCAGCCAGACGCCGCTTCCCGACACCTCGGGGATCCCGGCCTGGATGATCCGCCAGCTCGAGTTCCCGTACCTGGCCGGGAGCGAGTTCGTGACCCAGCTGTACGGGACCGGCGGCTTCGCCGCGGTCGACGAGACGTGGGCCGACCCGCCGCGCTCGACCGAGCAGGTCCTCCACTACGCGGCCTACGTCGACGACGAAGCTCCGGTCGAGGTGACCGCCTTCACGCCCGCCGGCGAAGTCGAGGTCGCGGTGGACACGACCTTCGGCGAGGCGATGACCGCCATCTGGCTCGCCGCGCTGGGCGTTCCCCAGGTCGACGCTGATGCGGCCGCCGCCGGCTGGGGCGGCGACGCGATCACCGCGGTCTCGTCGGCCGACGGCCAGGTCGGGGTCGTCCTGGTGACGGCCTGGGACACGCCGATCGATGCCGACGAGTTCGTGGCCGCCTACCAGCAGGCGCTCGAACGCCTCCCCCTGTTCGGGCACGTCGAACGAGTCAGCGACACCGAGGTGACGATCCGGCAGGGAACCAGCGAGGCCTTCGTCGCCTCCTTCGCCGGGCCGCTCAACTAGGTCGGCTCCTGCGCTAGCTCCCGGTCGAGGTCGCGGCGGCGACCAGGGCCGTGGCGACCGCCGCCAGGAGGCCGGCCAGGACCAGGACGCGCGCCAGGCGTCGCTCGGCGGCGACCGGTCGTGTGATCACGAGGTGCCCGACCGGTTCCGACCGCTGAAGGCTCGCACGGTCGCCAGGGCTGCCAGCGCCATCAGCAGCACGCCGATGAAGAACAGGCCCGGGCCGGCCGGCTGCGGTGCGGTCATCGCCGCGTCGGCGAGCGACGCAACCGGGGTGGCCGCGGCCACGTTGCCGAAGCACAGGCCCACCAGGTCGAGGGATGTGGCCGTGACCGCCGGCGGCATCGTCACCGTGGCGGTGGACAGCGTGTCGTTGCCGGTGGTCGTGACGTGGAACGTGTGCAAAGCCCCCGTCCCATCCCAGGTGCTGGCCGACGGGCCGATCACGCCGTCGCCCGTGAACGTCGCGACCAGGTTCAGGGCCGAGGTCTGTCCGGGCGTCACCCCGGAGAGCTCGAACGTCCACTGGATCAGCCCGGTCGTGACCGGGTTCGTGCAGCTGACGAACTTCAGGAACGCGCTGTTGGTGTCCTGGTCGTCGGGGTCGAGCGTGACGGTCACCCCGCCACCACGGACGGCGCTGGTCAGTGCCAGCGAGACGAGGGCGGCGGTAAGGGCTGCGGAGAGGACGAGCCGGCGCACCTCGTGGCGCTCGGCCCCCATCGACCGGTAGAACACGAGTCGGCGCTCCTTCGTATCGGCGGTCGCGGGGGAGTCACAGGCCGCGATCCGTACGACATCGTATTACATCGTGTCGGGAGCGGAGACCCCGATCAGGGCGAGGCTGTTCGCGAGCACCTGGCGCGTGGCGCGGACCAACCCGAGCCGGGCGGTGCTCAGGGCGGCGTCGTCGGACAGAACCCGGCAGTCCCGGTAGAACTGGCTGAACAGGGTGGCGACCTCCATCCCGTAGCGCGGCAGCTCGTGCGTCTCGCGCCGCGCGGCTGAGTCGGCGACGACCTCCGGCAGACGCAGGAGCTGGCCAATGAGCGCCTGTTCGGCCGGGTGAACGAGGAGCGCGGCGGTCTCGCCCAGCTCGACGGGCAGCGCCTGCGCCGCCCCCTGGCGGAGGATCGACGAGCAGCGGGCGTGCGCGTACTGGACGTAGTAGACCGGGTTCTCGTTCGTCTGCTGGCGGGCGAGGTCGAGGTCGAACTCGAGGTGCTGGTTCGCCGAGCGCATCGTGAACAGGAAGCGGGTGGCATCCGCCCCGACATCGTCGACGAGCTCGTCCAGGGTCACGAAGCTGCCCTTGCGCTTGCTCATCGCCTCGCCGCCGACCAGCGACACGTGCTGGTAGATGATGAACTCCACGGTGTCGGGGTCGTGGCCCAGCCCGGCGGCCGCGCCCTTCCAGCGCTTGATCGTCCCGTGGTGGTCC
>DATBIW010000035.1:0-2921 GCA_036556745.1 Candidatus Limnocylindria bacterium
CCGGACCGATGTCCCACAGGGCGGCCTTGAACGGCCCGAGCGCCTTCTTGCGGGTCTTGTAGAGGAACTGCTCGTCGGTCTCGCCGGGCTTGCGTTCGTCGGCGCAGTTCGCGAGGCACCAGGCCATCATCTCGGCCCGCAGGTCGGCGGGCAGCCCGCCGGCGTCGTACAGGATGTTCTGGAACCCGGTGGCCAGGTGGATCTCGGCGCAGCCGTTGGCCGGGAAGTGGCCGAACGCCTCCTCGGGCAGGGTGCTAGCCCCGTGCTGGACGCAGCCGGCCAGGCCGAACTCGGTGCGGGCCACGGCCGAAAGGCTGCTCAGGGTGTCGAAGTCGATGGCCACCGGCGCCACCGATCCGTCGGGGAGCACGACCCCGCCGTGCGAGGTGCCGGTCTGGATGCTCACCTTGCTGATCCCCGGACCATCACCCTCGAGGGCGGCCGCGTACTCCTCGAGGTAGGCCCGCAGGTCGGCCTCGGTCGAGTTCGTCTTCCCGACCTCCCCGATCTCCCCGCCAACCGAGACCGTGACGCCCGGCGGCTGGGTCTCGCGGATGAGCCGGGTGAGGTCGGCCGTGCGCTCGGCGTTGACCCGCTGCTGCTCGGCGATCGTCGGCAGGCCCAGGTCCACGAGCGTGCTGGCGTCGATGTCGACGTTCAGGAAGCCGGCGCCGACCGCCTCGCGGACGAGGTCCCGAAGGCCGTCGACCTCCGCGTCGGGATCGACCGCCCAGCGCGTCGCGTTGAACTGGAAGTGGTCGCCCTGGAGGAAGACCGGCCCGATCCACCCCTCGCGGAGCGCGGCCGCCAGGATGACGGCGGCGTACTCGTCGGGGCGCTGGTCGGTGTACGCCATCTCGCTCTTCGCGATCTCGAACACGACCGCCCCCACGTCCCGCCGGCGCGCGACGGCGAACACGGTCCGCGCGGTCAGGTAGGCGGCGGCCCGGACGTTGATCGCGGGCACGGTGAACGCGGTGGGCGGGAACTCCCCGCGGCCACGGGCCAGGTACAGGTCCTGGATCGAGGCGGATGGGCAACCGAGGGCCTGGCTGGCGGCCCAGATCACCCAGCGGGCCGCGTCCCGCAGGCCGGGGTCGTCGGCGAAGACCGCGTCGCGGACCAGCCGGTCGGTGAGTGGGCCGCGGAACGCCGCCGGATCGGTGACCGCCAGGCCGTCGGGCGACAGCGCCGCGGCCGGGGCCACGGCGGCGCGCAGGGCGTCGGCGGAGGCCACCGTCATCGGCTCCATCCTATCCGAGCCATCCGAAGCCGGCGAGAACGGTGAAGGCCAGCAGCGGGGCGATGACGGGGCCGACCAGGGCGGCCACGAGGTACCAGTCCCGACCCCCGTTCGGGTCGGCTCCGGCGCGGCGCGCGACGCGGGTCGCCCAGGCGAGGACGACCGACAGGATCACCACGTACAGGACGGCGGACAGGCCGATGAGGGCCAGGACCAGGTCGCGGCCGGGGCCGCAGTCGAGCCCCAGCCAGCCACCGGGCGGGCATGGGGTGGACTGCTCGAGGCCGATGACCGCCGCTGTACCGATCAAGACGATGGCCGACCAGGCGACGTGGGCGAGGACCAGGAAGCGCACCCGTCCGGGCGGCGCCGGCGGCGTGGCGGTCAGGCGGTCAGCCGGAGCGGGCCGATGCCGCGGCGGCCTCCTGGGCCTCGCGGCGGGTGATCCGCCGGTACTCGTAGTACAGGAAGCCGAGGGCCATCAGCCCGGCGCCGGCCGTGAGCGCTCCGAGGCCGAGGGCGATGAGCGGCAGCTCGAGCGGGATGAATGAGCCGCCGGCCACGTTGAACACGAAGTACGGGATCAGGAGCAGGACGACGGCGACGTAGTTCGCCAGGACGAACAGGCGGAGCAGGGTCCAGCCCGGGCCGGACCGCCCCCGGGACGCCTGGACCATGAAGGCCAGGACCACGATCAGGACGACGTTGGTCCAGGCCACGCCGTTGGCGACCAGGAACCCGACCTCCGGGGTGAAGGTCAGGACGTACTGGGTGACCCCGTAGTAGATCGAGTTCGGGACGTAGGTGAACAGCCAGTAGATGAACAGGAACGCGGGCACCGCCTTGAGGGCGGCGATCAGCCACGTCTCGGTCCCGAACAGGAGCCAGATCGTGAAGTCATCGGCCTCACCGATCAGGCGGGCGAACAGGCCGCGGCGTCGGGGGAGGGCGTAGGCGGTCATTCGGTGTGGCTCAGCAGGAACGTGATCAGCGCCTGGAGCCGGGACGCGCTGATCCGGTCCTCGCCGAACTCCGGCATGGCGGTCGGGTTGCCGCCGTTGTAGGTCGAGTTGGCGCGAATCCAGCTCTCGAGGAAGGCGCGCGGGTCCTCGTCGTAATCGGCCTGGATCTGGTCGCCGTCGATCGTGTCGGTGAACAGGGGCGGGGCCGTCGTCAGCGGCGCGCTGCCGATGGTCGAGATGTCCGGGCCGGCCGCGCTGCCGGTCAGGTCGTCGCCGTGGCAGCCCGCGCAGCCGGCGGCCGCGAAGACCTCGGCGCCGGCCTCGACCGTGTCGGGGACCTCCTCGTCATCGGGCGGGTTCTCGAGCGTCTCGGCCGCCCACTCCCCGATCATCGCGGTCACGGCCTCGATCTGCTGCCGGGTGAGCGTGCCGCCGAAGTCCTGGCCCCAGGCCGGCATGATGCTGTTGATGTCGCCCCGGACGACGACGCCGCCGAGGGTGACGACCCACGAGACGTAGTTGTTCAGCGACTGGGCCCCGCCGGTCTGGGCCCACTTCTGGGCCAGGCTCAGCGAATGGAGGTTGGGGCCGATGCCGCCGGTCCCGTCCACGCCATGGCAGCGGGCACAGTTCGCGCCGTACGGCTGGAGGTGGGGCGGCACCCCGGTCACGATCAGGCTGGCGTCGGACCCGGACAGGGTCACCGTCGTCTCGCC
>DATBIW010000036.1:0-39837 GCA_036556745.1 Candidatus Limnocylindria bacterium
CCAGCGGCTGGCTGTCGCCTCCGCCCTGTCCGCCTCGCGCCGCCAGGTCACTGCGCAGGAGCTGTGGGAGCGGATGCGGCCCCGTCACCGGCGTCTCGGGCGGGCCACCGTGTTCCGGACCCTCGAGGCGCTCAGCGACGCAGGCCTGGCCCGGCGCCTGGAGCAGGATGGCCACGTGTACGCCTACGTCGCGTGTCGCCCCGCCCACCATCACCACCTCGCCTGCCGGGTGTGCGGCACGGTCGAGGAGGTCGGGGAGGACCTGGTGGCCGATCTCAGCCGGCGGGCGCGCCGCGAGCTCGGCTTCGAGATCGAGGACGCCCGGCTCGACTTTTACGGGGTGTGCCGCCGCTGCGCGGCCGGGGTGGTATCGCCCGCGGTCTGACGGTCAGCCGGTGACCGGGACCGCGACCCGCTCGGTGCGGGTGGGCTCGTCGCCCGGGCCGGTCCCATCGGCATCGGAATCCCGGGTGCCCGCGGCGTCGCCTTCGCCGGAGCTCGACCGGCCGTGGTGTCGCGGGGCGCGGGGCTTGCGCTTGGCGTAGCCGGTAGGGTGGGAGAGCTTCCAGGCCCACGCATCGGCCAACATCTGCTCGAGGGTCGACTCGCGGGGCGCCCAGCCCAGGTCTCGGCGCGCCCGGCGGGACGAGGCGACGAGGCGGGGCGGATCGCCGGAGCGGCGACGGACCGCGCGGGCCGGGATCGCCCGGCCGGTGACCTTGCGGGCGGCCTCGATGACCTCGCGGACGCTGAACCCGGCCGCCGATCCGAGGTTGTAGACCTCGAACGAGGGGTCCGCCTCGCCGGTCGCCTCGAGGGCGAGGAGGTGGGCCGAGGCGAGGTCGCGGACGTGAATGAAGTCGCGGATGCCCGTCCCGTCGGGGGTGTTGTAGTCCTGCCCGAAGATCCGGACGTCGGGCAGCTCGCCGGCGGCCACCTTCAGGATGATCGGGATCAGGTGGGTCTCCGGGTCGTGGTCCTCGCCGTTGCGCTCGGTGGCGCCGGCCACGTTGAAGTAGCGGAGGCTGATCGCCTTGAACGCGTGGCAGGCCGCGTACCAGCGCATCGCACCCTCGAAGGCCAGCTTCGTCTCGCCGTAGGGGTTGATCGGCTCGGTCCGATCGGCCTCCGCGATCGGCACCCGCTTGGGCTCGCCGTACACCGCAGCGGTCGAGGAGAACACGATCCGCGGGACGCGCCGCTCGCGGAGCGCCTCGAGGAGCTTCACCCCGTTCGAGACGTTCTCGCGGTAGTACAGCTCGGGGTGCTCCATGGACTCGCTGACCAGCGAGCGGGCGGCACAGTGCAGGACTGCCTGGATGCGGTGCTCGCGGAGGACGCGCTCGACCCGGTTCTGGTCGCTCAGGCTCCCGACGACGAGCCGGGCGCCCCGGACGACGGCATCCCGGTGCCCGGTCTTCAGGTTGTCGTAGACGGTGACGTCGTGACCGGCGTCAATGAAGGTCTCGACGCTCGTCGAGCCAACGTAGCCGGCACCACCGACGACCAGGATCCGCACGCAGCCAACCTACGCGACGGCCCGGTGAACCCGGGGGACGGGCGGGCGAGCCCGTCGGGCACTGACGCTCATGCGGGGAAGGGCTCCTCCGATGGGTCCGGCCGCCGATTGTAGCAGTGGCCCTCGCGCGCTCCGTGCTGGACGACACGGGACGGTGGTGCGCTGACGCACCACTCAGCCGCCGGCTTGGCGGTGGGCCTGTCGGGCCAGGTCGAGGAGGGTGGCCCGCTCGTTGCGCGAGGGATCGTCGAGGACGGCCTGGAGGAGCGCGTCCAGCAGGCGGCCGACCTCCGGTCCGGGCTCGAGGCCGAGCTCGGCCATCAGGTCGTTGCCATCCACCGCCAGGCCGGTCACCGACAGGACGGCGTCCGCCCCGAGGGCGGCGACCCGGGCCTCGAGCTCGGCCGCGGCCGCGTCGCGGGCCTCGGGACCGGCCGACGCGGCGGTGTCGGCCCGGCGGAGCGCGAACAGGTCGGCCATCGGGCGCCCCGGCCCGACCCGGCCGATGAAGCGGCGCACCGCCGCATCGGTCCAGTCAGAGGAGTACAGGATCATGTGCTGGCGGACCAGGTGGACAATCCGTTCGATGTCGGCGCGAGAGAGGGCCAGGGCCTCGAGACGCGCCCGGACGAGGTCGGCGCCGACGACCTCGTGCCCGATGAAGTGGCCGTCGGCCGCGGTCGGGCCCTTCCCGACGTCGTGGAGGAGGCCCGCCAGGCGGAGGAGCGGGTCGCCAGCCCCGAGGGCGTCCGCGGTCCGCAGGGAGTGGTCGAGCGCGTCGCCGCCGAGGAGCTTCCCCTGCTCGACCCCGCGCAGGGCCGCCAGCTCGGGCAGGATCACGGCCAGGATCCCGAGCCTCTCCATCCGGACGAAAGCCGGTGACGGCGCCCCGTCCCAGGCGAGCAGGCGGAGGAGCTCGTCGCGGATCCGCTCCCCGCTCAGGCGGCCCACGGCCGGCGCCATCCGGGTCATGGCGGCCTCGGTGGCCGGGTCCAGGGCGAGCCCCAGGGTGGTGACGAACCGCACGCCCCGCAGGAGGCGCAGCGCGTCCTCGGTGAACCGGCGCTCCGGGTCCCCGACCGCGCGGAGCACCCCGGCCGACAGGTCCGCCCGCCCGTCGAACGGATCGACGAGGTGGCCCCGGCCGGCCGCGAGGTCGTCGGCCACCCAGGCCATGGCGTTGATCGTGAAGTCGCGCCGGCCGAGGTCATCACCGAGCTCGGTGGCCCAGGTCACCTCGTCGGGCCGGCGCGCGTCGGTGTAGCTCGACTCGGACCGGTAGGTCGTGACCTCGACGTCGAGCGTGCCGGCGCGGACCGTGACCGTCCCGAAGATGTTCGTCCAGGTCGTGTCCGGGAACAGGCCGTCGACGACATCCGGCGGGGCGTCGGTCGCGACGTCCCAGTCATCGGGCGACAGGCCCCGGACGAGGTCGCGGACGCAGCCGCCGACCAGCGCAGCCTCGTGACCGGCCGCGAGGAGGGTTCCGAGGACGGTGGCGACGTCAGCGGGGAGCGCCAGCTCCCCGAGGTCCGAGCTCAGCTCCGTGAGGGCTCGTCCACGAACAGGAACGTCCGCCACGCGTCGTTCCGCTCATCGGCCAGGTACGAGCCGTACAGGTAGCGCGCGTCCGCCCGCGGGGCGCGCGGCTCGCGGCGAAGCAGCATCCGGGCCTCGGCCAGGGTCTTGCTCCCCTTCCGGTGGTTGCAGCGGCGGCAGGCGGCGACAAGGTTCTCCCACTCGTGCTTGCCGCCGCGGTGGCGGGGGACGACGTGGTCGATCGTCAGGTCGTGGGTCGCGGTGCCGCAGTACTGGCAGATGTGGCGGTCCCGGGCGAAGACCTCGCGGCGGCTGAGCTTGACCCGTGGCTGGGGGCGCTTGACGAGGTACACGAGGCGGATCACCGAGGGCGCCTCGTACGCCCGGGTGGGGGTGTGGATGACCTGATGGTTGCGGGCGATGAGCTCCGCCTTCTCCGCGCCGAGCAGCCGGAAGGCACGCCTGATGTCGCAGACGTTGAGGGCCTCGTAGTTCTGGTTGAGCACCAGGACGGGTGCGTTGATCAAGCCTTGGCCTCCCGTGGCCGCGATCATAGCCGAGCGTACAATGCGGGCCTGATGACGACCACCGAGCAACCATCCACCCAGAGCTCGACCTGGGCCACCAAGGTCGGGCTCGCCCGCATGCTCGCCGGCGGGGTGATCATGGACGTCGTCACCGCCGACCATGCCCGGATCGCCGAGGAGGCCGGTGCGGTGGCGGTGATGGCCCTCGAGCGGGTCCCGTCCGACATCCGCAAGCACGGCGGCGTGGCTCGGATGAGCGATCCCAAGCTCATCGAGGAGATCAAGGCCGCGACGACCATCCCGGTCATGGCCAAGTGCCGAATCGGGCACTTCGTCGAGGCCCAGATCCTCCAGTCCCTCGAAGTCGACTACATCGACGAGTCGGAGGTCCTGACCCCGGCCGACGAGGCGCACCACATCGACAAGCACCAGTTCGCTGTCCCGTTCGTGTGCGGCTGCCGGGACCTCGGGGAGGCCCTCCGCCGGATCGGTGAGGGCGCGGCCATGATCCGGACCAAAGGCGAGGCCGGTACCGGCAACATCGTCGAGGCGGTCCGCCACATGCGGGCCGTGCGGTCGGGGATCGCCCAGCTCCGGTCGATGCGCGAGGACGAGCTGTTCAGCGCCGCCAAGGAGCTCCGCGCCCCGGTCGACGTCGTCCGCCAGGTCCACGAGCTGGGCGAGCTGCCGGTGCCGAACTTCTCGGCCGGCGGGGTCGCCACCCCGGCCGACGCCGCCCTGATGCGCCAGCTCGGGGCTGAGGCCGTCTTCGTCGGGAGCGGGATCTTCAAGTCGGAGAGCCCCGAGCGGTTCGCGAAGGCGATCGTCAAGGCCACGACCCATTACGACAACCCGGAGATCCTGGCGGAGGTCAGCGCCGGTCTTGGCGAGCCGATGCGGGGCCTGGAGCTGACCGAGATCCCCGACCAGGAGCGTCTGGCCGTCCGGGGTTGGTAGACGCCGCCCGCCGACCACGGGTCGGCATCCTCGCGGTCCAGGGCGACGTGGCCGAGCACGCCGCCGCCCTGCGTGACGTGGGCGCCGAGCCGGTCGAGGTCCGCCTCCCGCGCGACCTGGCGGGCGTCGAGGCCCTGATCCTGCCCGGCGGCGAGTCCACCGCCATGCGGCGCCTGATCGACGCCTACGGCCTCGGCGAGCCCATCCTCAACCTGGCCGCATCAGGTGCGCCGATGTGGGGTACCTGCGCCGGGATGATCCTGCTGGCCCGCCGGATCGCGGACGGCGACAACCCGGTCTTCCCGCTCCTCGACATCGAGGTCCGCCGAAACGCCTACGGGCGCCAGCTGGACTCGTTCGAGGCCGATCTCGAGGTGCCCGCCCTCGGCGAGGAGCCGCTCCACGCAGTCTTCATCCGGGCTCCCGTCGTCAGCGACGTCGGACCCGGCGTCGAGGTCCTGGCCACCGACCACCTGGGGCGCGTCGTGGCGGTCCGCGAGGGCCGGCTGTTGGCCACCGCCTTCCATCCCGAGCTGACCGGCGACCGCCGGTTCCACCGGGCCCTCGTCGAGCTCATCGGGGCGGGGACGCCGGCATGACGACCGTGGCCAACGAGGTGGGCGTGGTCCGGACCGCGCGCCTGACCGACCGCCAGGCCCTGGCCGACCTGTCGGGCCAGGTCCATGCCGCGGCCGACGCCTATCGGCGCAGCCTCGGCGTGCCGGCCCCCACGGAATCGCCCGGGATCGAGCTGTCCACCCTCATCCCGTCCTGGCTGCCGCTGCGGCCGGCATCGGTCCACCTGGTGGCCGAGGCGGATGGCGAGCTCCTCGGGTCGTGCCGGGCGATCACCGAGCCCCACCGCGAGGACTGGGTGATCATCGAGCTCGACGCAGCCGAAGGGCCGATGGCCGGCGAGGTCCGCTGGGCCCTGCTCGAGGGGCTCATCGACGAGGGCGCTCGGCGGAACGTGGCCCGCTACCACGTCGCCTGCGCCGACGTCCACGAGAACCTGACCCTGTTCGGGATGGCCGGCTTCATGGCGTACGCTCAGGAAGAGATCCTCTACCGCCAGCCCGAGGTCCCGGGACGCCGGGGCGGCGGGTTCCTTCGCCGGCGACGCCGCTCGGCGGCCCGGAAAGGCGCCACGCCGACTGAGGTCACGCTCCAGCCGGCCGGCGCGCCCGACGCGTGGCACCTGTTCGACCTGTGGACCCACTGCACGCCGCCGGCCATCGCCCGGGTCGAGGACTACCACGCCGCCGACTGGGAGTCGGTGGGCCACGAGGCCATCGTCCCGCGCTCGAGCCTGAACCCGATTCTCCATTTCGGGGCGGTGTCGGCCTGGCTGACCGCCGCCGACCAGCGGGCCGCCGGGTTTGTCCAGCACGGGGCCAGCAAGGTCGGGCCGCACTACCTCCGCTTCCTGGTCCGTGACGGCACCGACGGGGAGGGGCTCCTCGCCGCGGCCCTCAGCCGGCTGCCGGCGGACGCGATGGCGGCCGGGATCCTCGCCCCGGTGCGAACCTACGAGGCGGCCGGGTTGTCCGCCGCGTCGAGCGTCGGGTTCGTCCCGGTCGGCCGGGTGACGCTCCTCGTCCGCGAGGTCCGGGCCCTGGTCCGCCAGCCGGCGCTCGTGCCGGCCGTCAACTGAGTGCGACGGAACCTGGAGGATCGCGTGGCCCGTCTCGCTTCCACCGACGACCTCGACGACCTGCTCGAGGCGCTGCCGCCGGAGATCGTCGAGCGGGTGCGCGCCCTCGGCTCGCGCGAGGACCTGCTCGAGATCGTGCTCGACCTCGGGCGCCGCCCGGAGGCCCGCTTCACCCATGGTGAGGAGGTGCTCCTCGAGCGTGAGGTGACCGAGGTCGACATCGGCTTCGTGGTGGACCACATCGGCGCGTTCGGGGACGACAACCGTGCCGGGATCGAGCGGACCCTCCATCGGATCAGCGCCATCCGGAACCGCGCCGGCAAGGTGGTGGGCCTGACCTGCCGGATCGGGCGGGCCGTGTTCGGGACGATCGACATCATCCGGGACATCGCCGAGTCGGGGCAGTCGATCCTGATCCTGGGCCGGCCGGGCGTGGGCAAGACGACGATGCTCCGGGAGGTCGCCCGGGTCCTGGCCGACGACCTCGGGAAGCGGGTGGTGGTCGTGGACACGAGCAACGAGATCGCCGGCGACGGCGACATCCCGCACCCGGGGATCGGCGACGCCCGGCGGATGCAGGTCCGGACCCCGACCGAGCAGCACGCGGTGATGATCGAGGCGGTCGAGAACCACATGCCCGAGGTCATCGTCATCGACGAGATCGGGACCGAGCTCGAGGCAGCCGCTGCCCGGACGATCGCCGAGCGGGGCGTCCAGCTGGTCGGCACCGCCCACGGCAACACGCTCGACAACCTGATGCTGAACCCGACCCTGTCGGACCTGATCGGCGGGATCCAGACCGTGACCCTCGGCGACGAGGAGGCACGGCGCCGCGGGACCCAGAAGAGCGTGCTCGAGCGGAAGGCGCCGCCAACCTTTGACGTCGTGGTCGAGATCGTCGAGCGCGACCGGGTCATCGTCCACCGGAGCGTGGCCGAGACGGTGGACGCCATCCTCCGTGGCCACATGGTCCCGCCCGAGTCGCGGTGGCGCGACGAGGGCGGCGAGGTCCGGGCGGCCACCAAGTACGACTACCGGATCCACGAGGCGGCGACCTACGGCTCCCCGTTCGTCATGGCCGAGCCCGGAGGCGGGCACGGGACGTTCTCGCGGCGCAGCGGCCTGTCCGGGCTGCAGCCGATCAACGGCGGGCGGGGCCGCGCCCCCGAGGCGCCGGAGTCGCGGCGCCAGCTCGAGGAGGCGCTCCTGGCCTCGGACCGCTCGGCCGATGACGACCGCGGCGGCGAGCCGCGGGCCACCCGCGAGGCGCGGGTCGCCAGCCTCCGGCCGATGTCGTTGTTCCCGTACGGGGTCAGCCGAAAGCGCCTTGAGCAGGCCGTTCGCGAGCTCGCCGTGCCGGTGACCGTGGCCCGCGACCTCGAGGACGCCGACGCGGTCGTCACCCTGCGGACCTACTACCGCCGCAAGCCCCCCGCCCTCCGGGACGCCGAGGCGGGCGGCACGCCCCTGTTCGTGCTGAAGACGAACACCCTGGTCCAGATGGAGTCGATGCTCGCCAACCTGTACGAGCTCGAGGCGGATCCCCAGGAGGCGGCCCTCCGGGAGACGGCGGAGGCCATCGGCCTGGTCCGCGACCGGGGGCGGCCGGTGGAGCTCGCCCCGCAGAACGCCTACGTCCGCCGCCTCCAGCACCAGATGGCGGAGCAGCACAACCTCATGAGCCGCTCGCGGGGCAGCGAGCCGAACCGCCGGGTTCAGCTCCTCCCCGACGAGGGGCGTGCCTGGCGCTGAGCGGGACGTGACCGCGGCGTCCGGCCGCGGCCGGTTCATCACCCTCGAGGGCCCCGAGGGAAGCGGCAAGTCCACCGCCGCCCGCCACCTCGCCGACTGGCTCGTCACGAAGGGCGTCCGGGCCACGGTGACCGCCGAGCCGGGCGGGACGCGGCTGGGCGAGGAGATCCGCCGCCTCGTCCTCCATGCGCGGACGATCTCCGACGACCTCGAGCCGCGGGCCGACGCCCTCCTGTTCGCCGCCGGCCGGGCGCAGCACGTGGCCCGCAAGATCCGCCCGGCGCTCGAGGCCGGGGAGTGGGTCGTCTGCGCTCGCTACCTCGACTCGTCGCTCGCCTACCAGGGTGGTGGTTACGGGCTCGACCTGGACACCCTCCACACCCTCCAGGCGTTCGCCACCGACGGCCTGAAGCCGGACCTGACGATCCTCATCGACGTGCCGGTCGACATCGGCCTCCGGCGGAAGCGCAAGGACCGCTGGAACCGCTTCGAGAACACGGAGAGCGCCGCGTTCTTCGAGCGGGTGCGCCAGACCTACCTGGACCTGGCCGCCGCCGAGCCCGATCGGTACCGGATCCTGGACGGCTCGGGATCGGTCGACCAGACCGATCAGGCCATCCGCGAGCTGGTGGCGCCGCTCCTGGATCGGTAGGGCATACTGCGGCCGATGAAGCTGGTAACCGCCATCGTCCACGCCGAGGACGCCGGAGCGCTGGTCGACGCCCTCCTCGAGAAGGAGTACCGGGCCACCCGGCTGAACTCGTCGGGTGGGTTCCTGAAGCAGGGAAACGCCACGATCCTGGTCGGGGTCGAGGACGAGCAGGTGGACGGGGTGCTCGAGCTCATCAGCGCCAACTGCCACGCCCGCAAGCAGTTCGTGAACCCGATGCCGCCGATCATGGAGCCGGGCGAGTTCTACATGCCCTACCCGGTCGAGGTGGAGGTCGGCGGGGCGACCGTCTTCGTCCTTAACGTCGAGCGCTTCGAGCGCCTGTAGGGACAGGCGCCGATGAGCCCGGGGGCGTCGGACGTGGAGATCGACGCGGCCGAGGCTCGACTCGGCCTCCGACTGCCGCCCAGCTACCGCTCGTTCCTCCGGTCGAGGGCCGACGGCGACGCCGACGCGTTCCTGCCGGTGACCGAGATCGATCGGTTCCGCGTCCGGGAGCCGGAGTGGCTGGCGGCCTTCCTGGACGGTGCCGCCTCGAACGCCGATGGGCCATCGCGGCTTCCTGACGATCCCGCGGATCCCGCGACCTTCGCGATCGACCAGCTGGGGGACACGGTGGTCATCTCCCATCCCGTGGATGAGCGCGTGTTCCTGCTGAACCCCGCGGTGACCGGTGCGGACGGCGAGTGGGAGGCGTGGGACTTCGCAAACTGGTATCCCGGCGCGTACCGGTATCCGTCCTTCTCCGACCTGCGCCGCGCGGTGGCCGACGAATGACCGATGCGGGCTGGGTCACCGAGATCGAGCTCGGGGCTCCCGACGTGGTCGCCATCTGGCGCCTGATCGACTACGACCGGCTCAACGACGACTACAGCGCGGCCCGGGCCGATCTCGAGGCCCGATCCGGTGACGCGGCGCGGTCGCTCGCCCAGCAGGAGGTCATCGCCGAAGCCCTCGAGCGGATCTTGGTGGCGCTCCCGGAGGAGCTGCTGCGGGCCCCCGGCGGCGAGAGCGACTGGAACGTCTCCCAGGCCTTCGCCCACACGACCGGGGCCCGCCGCTACCTCCCCGCCGCGGCCGCGATGTGGGCCTCGGGGCGGTGGCCGGCCGACGACCCGCCCCGCGTCACGCCGGGCATTCCCGGGCCCGACGACCTCGACCGCGAGGGCCTGATGACCTTCCTGAACAAGAGCCGCCGGTCGCAGGCGGTGTCGGCGGCGGCCATCGCGGGTCACGAGGCCGAGATGTGCCCGATGGATCACCCGCTCATCGGGCATCCGCTGTCGTGCGGGGCGTGGCTCCTGTTCGCCGGCGTCCACGACCTCATGCACCTGGAGCAGCTCCACCGCCTCGCAGGCGATGCCTGACCGGCCGGCCCCGCTCGTCCTGCTGGCCGAGCCGCCGGTCGACGACTCCCCGTTCGGCTCCTATCCCGCCGTCCTGGCCACCGGTCGCCACCTGCTCGCCGCTGAGCTGAGCCAGCGCCTCGGCGCGCGTGGCGCGGCCGTCGAGCGGCCGCAGCCGGATGCCACGCCCGGCGCGTTCCACTGGGGCACCTGGTACACCGCCGCCGCTCGGTCGGCCCTCGAGCGCTTCGGGGACCGGGTGGACGCGATCGGCTGGATCGGGGCCGGCGCGCTGGCCCTGCTCGATGACGACGCGCTGGACACGCTCCTCTCCCCGGTCGCCGGCGAGGTCGTCACCAACAACCGCTTCAGCGCGGATGCGTTCGTCGTGGCCGGCGACCTGGCAACGGCCATGAACGCGCTCGCCGGGCTGGGCGCCGACAACGGGGCGCCCCGGGCCCTGGAGGCGACCGGCTTCGTCCCCCGCGACCTGGGGACCGCGCCGTTCACCCGCTTCGACGCCGACACCCCGCTCGACCTGGCGCTCCTGCGCCTGGCGACCCGCCTGCCGGGGGTCCGGCGGCTCGACCCGACAATCACGACCTTCCTCGAGGGGGTCCAGCTGCCCGGCGGGCGGCCGCTGGTCATTCCGCGGGTCGAGGAGGTCCTCGCCGTGCTGCGCGACCGAAAGGCGGAGCTGGTGGTCGCGGGGCGGATCCCATCGGCCGCGCTCACGCACCTCGAGGCGCAGGCGGCCTGCCGGGTCCGCGCCTTCGTCGAGGAGCGCGGGATGCGGGCCGCGCCCGCCAACCGTCCCCGCTCGCTGCTGGCGGACTGGATCACCGACCACGGCCCGGTCTCGCTCGTCGAGCGGCTGGCCGAGCTGGGCAACGCGGTCATTCTCGACACCCGGGTGCTCATGGCCGCCCTGATCGGCTCCGCCGACGCCGACCTGTGGCCCTCCCGCCAGGATCGGTTCGCCTCGGACTTGGCCGACCCGGCGCCGATCGAGTCCGACTGGCTCCGGGAGCTGACGACCGCCGCCGCGGGCTCATCGGTCCCGTTCGTGCTCGGCGCTCACACCCTGGTCAGCGACGGCCTCCGGATCCTCGCCGACGCTGCCTGGCTGGGTGCCCCTCGAGGCACCGGCTGGTAGACTTTCCGTGCGGGTGATCGCCCGGTCATCCGCCTGACGGAACACGCTGCACGTTCGGTGCGCGGACGCTGTCTGTGCGCCGTGATCGGAAGAGAGCCATGGACCACACTGGACTGCTCTACGTCCTCGGGTTCGGCTTCGCCGCGACGACGTTCGTCTTCGGGACGATCATCTTCTCGTGGCTCGTGTCGCACCGGCGCAAGGAGGCCCAGAAGGGGCTGCCCTACGAGTGTGGGATCGACACCATCGGTGACACCTGGTCCCGGTTCGGGCTGGCGTTCTACCTCTACGCACTGCTGTTCGTGGCGTTCGACGTCGAGATCATCTTCATCTACCTCTGGGCGATCGTGATCCGCGACATCGCGATCACCGGGCTCGTCCTGATGGGGATCTTCCTGGTGGTCCTCATGTACGGCGAGTTCTACGCCTGGAAGAAGGGGGACCTGAAGTGGCGCTAGACGACAAGGAAACGACCAGGGAGACGACGACCGCGCTCGTCACGCCCGAGCCGATCGTCATTCCCGACCCGAACGCGGACGACGATGACCTCCTGGCCGAGTTCGGGATGGACACCCACCCGCGCGGCGGGTTCCACGGCCTGCTCGAGGTCATCCCGACCAAGGCGGACTACCTCCTCGACCTGATCCGGGCCAACTCGCTGTGGCCGCTCCTCTCAGGCCTGTCGTGCTGCGCCATCGAGATGATGAGCACGGCAACGCCGATGAACGACATGGACCGTTTCGGGATGTTCCCGATGAGGGCCTCGCCCCGCCAGGCGGACGTCCTGATCGTGGCCGGCACCCTGACGACCAAGATGGCCGGCCCGCTCGTCCGGCTGTGGGCCCAGATGCCCGAGCCCAAGTGGTGCGTGGCGATGGGCACCTGCACGACCAGCGGCGGGCGCTTCAAGCGCTCGTACAGCGTCGTCCAGGGTGTGGACCGGGTCATGCCGGTGGACGTCTACGTGCCCGGCTGCCCGCCCCGGCCCGAGGGCCTGATCTACGGGATGATGAAGCTCCACGAGCTCGTGAAACAGCGGCGCGGGCAGTGGGACACCTACGTGGACCGCGGCCCCGAGCTCCGCTCCTGGGAAGGGGACGTCCGCTGACCGCTCCCGCCGTGGCGGGCCCACTCGTCCGGCTGCTCGAAGACCGGCTCGGCGACGCGACGAGCGAGCTGTGGACCGACGAGGACACGGTCGAGGTCCAGGTTCCCGGCGATCGGATCGTCGAGACGCTGACGACGCTCCGCGACGACCCGGACTTCGGGTTCTTCTTCCTGGCCGATGCGGCCGCGGTCGACTACGGCGTGGGCAGCAACTTCGAGGTCGTCTACCACCTCTACTCCGACCGGCACCCGACCTGGCTTCGGGTCCGGGTCCGGGTGGACCGCTCCAACCCGGTCACCCCGTCGGTCACCTCCCTGTGGGAAGGGGCAATGTTCCACGAGCGGGAGATGTACGACATGATGGGCATCGTCTTCACCGGCAACCGTGACCTGCGGCGGATCTACATGTCGCCCGACTACCGGTCCTTCCCGCAGCGCAAGGACTTCCTGCTCCCCGATGACGCGGCCGACTCCCCCGCTGCCGGCAACCGGCCGCTCGAGCGCCCCGAGACCTGGGATCTGACCCGGCTCGAGGACGCCGCCGCCCACCGCGACGAGCCGGGAGGCCCGGTGTGACCACCACCAGGAAGCGGCCGCCGCGGAAGAAGGCCGCCCCCGAGGACGAGGCCGCGCTTCGGGCGGCCGCCGAGGGCCAGCCCCGGATCCCCGACCCACTCGAGCTGGACGCGACGATGACGAGCCCGGCCGGGACGCGGCGGCCGGAGTTCATGGGCTTCGACATCGTTCCGCCGCCCGACCGACCGCCGCAGACCGAGCGGGAGCGGGAGGTCTACACCCTCGGCGACGGCGAGATGCTCGTGAACATGGGGCCCCAGCACCCCTCGACCCACGGGGTCATGCGCCTGGTCCTGAAGGTCCGCGGCGAAGTCGTCATCGACCTCGACCCGGTTCTCGGCTACCTGCACCGCGGGATCGAGAAGCTCTGCGAGAACGCGACCTACACCACGGTCCTGACCTACGTGGACCCCATGGACTACATGAGCGCGATGCACAACGAGCACGCACCCGCGCTCGCCTTCGAGAAGCTCTACGGGATCAAGGCCCCGCGGCGGGCCGAGTACATCCGGGCCCTCGTGGTCGAGCTGAACCGGGTGTTCAGCCACGGCCTGATGATGGGCTTCCTGGCCCTCGACCTCGGCGGCCTGACCCCGATCCTGTACGGCTTCATCAACCGCGACCAGGTCGTCGACCTGCTGTCCTCGATCAGCGGCCAGCGGATGCTGTTCAACTTCTTCCGGGTCGGCGGCGTGAACTTCGACGTGAACGACGAGTTCCTCTCGCGACTCGGGACGTGGCGGGCCGGCGTCCTCGACACGATCGAGATGAACGAGAAGCTGCTGACCGAGAACGAGATCTTCGGGGCCCGGACCAAGGGAATGGGCGTCCTCACCGGGAAGCAGGCCATCGACCTCGGCGTGAGCGGGCCCAACCTGCGGGCCAGCGGTGTCCCGTTTGACGTCCGGAAGGCGCACCCGTACCCGCCCTACCCAGAGCTGGAGTTCGACGTGATCACCCAGCCGGGCGGCGACACGTACGCGCGCTACATGCAGCGCATCGCCGAGCTGAAGCAGTCGATCCACCTGATCGACCAGATCGTGGACCGCATGCCACACGGCCCGGTCCAGGCCCAGGTGCCGGGGATCATCCGCCCACGCCCGGGACGGGCGTACGCGGCGGTCGAGTCGCCGCGCGGGCTGTACAGCGTCTACGCCATCAGCGACGGCGGCCCGAACCCGTATCGGTTCCGCATGCGCGACCCGAGCTTCATCACGCTCCAGGTCATGCCCAAGCTGATGCCGGGCCACCTGATCGCCGACACGATGGCCGTCATGGCCAGCCTCGACCCGATCATGGGCGGCGTGGACAAGTAGGCGACGTCATGGACCAGGGCATGATCGACCTGATCCTGGGCGTCGGCCGCTTCGTGGTGGCCACCACCCTGCTCCTCCTGCTGACGGTGCCGACCGCGTTCATCGTCATCCAGATGGAGATCAAGATCATCGCCCAGATGCAGCTCCGCTACGGGCCCAACCGGGTCGGCCCAAGGGGCATCTTCCAGAGCACGATCCACGGCTTCAAGTTCCTCGCCAAGGAGGACCAGACCCCGGACCGGGCCGACGTCCCGACCTTCACGATCGCCCCGTGGATGGTGTTCATGGCAGCCGCCATGAGCATGCTGGTCGTGCCGTTCGCGCCGGGCCTGGTGGCCTTCGACTCGGCCATCGGGGTGATCTACTTCTTCGCGATCATCGGCCTGTCGGTGGTCGGCCTGCTGATCGCCGGCTGGGCGAGCTACAACAAGTACTCGCTGCTCGGCGGCCTGCGGAGCGCGGCCCAGATGGTCTCCTACGAGATCCCGCTGACCCTGTCGATCGTGGGGGTCGTGGTCCTCACCGGGTCGCTGTCGTTCAGCGAGATCGTCGCCTGGCAGCAGGAGCACGGCTGGGCGTTCATCTGGCAGCTGGTCGGCTTCCCGATCTTCCTGATCGCGGCCGCCGCCGAGATCAACCGCGCCCCGTTCGACATGATCGAGGCCGACAGCGAGATCGTGGCCGGGCCGTTCACCGAGTACAGCGGGATGCGGTTCGGGTTCTTCTTCTTCGCCGAGTACGTGGCGCTCTTCATCATGAGCGCGATCCTCGTGACCCTGTTCCTCGGCGGCTACCTCGCCCCGTGGCCGTTCCCGGCCACCCTCGACGGCTTCGCGGGGACGATCTACGGGTTGTTCTGGTTCTTCCTGAAGACGTACTTCTTCGTGTTCGTGGCGGTCTGGGTGCGGGCCACCCTGCCCCGCGTCCGGGTCGACCAGCTCATGGGGGCCAGCTGGAAGGTCCTCCTGCCGCTCGCCCTGGTCAACCTGTTCGTCACGGCCATCGTCGTCCTCGCGTTCAACCTGTAAGGTTCGAAACCATGGCGATTCCGGGCTCGGGCCTCGTCACCGGCATGGGGGTCACCCTGCGGAACCTGTTCCGCCCCAAGGTGACGCGCCAGTACCCCGAGGAGCGTCCGAACATCCCGGACCGCTGGCGCGGCCGGCTCGACCTCATCTACGACCCGTTCGGCGAGCACAAGTGCGAGGTCTGCTTCCAGTGCGCCCAGGTCTGCCCGGTCGAGGCTATCGACATGAGCGGCTTCGACTCCGAGGGCAACCGGATCCGATACGGGCTGCCGGAGATCTACGACGAGCGCAAGGACCCCAACGCCTACCGGCGGGCCGGCCTTCCCTCCCGGCCGATGCGCAACGCCGCGCGCTGGCAGGAGGCGACCGATGACGCCTGGGTCGATGGGGTCATCGACGGCTACGGCGGACGCCCGGAGTCGCTGGTCGCGATCTTCGGCGCGGTCGAGGCGAAGTACGGGTACCTCCCCGAGCCCGCGCTCCGCCGGATCAGCGACCGGATGACGATCCACTGGGCCCAGGTCTTCGGAGCCGCCGGGCTTGGCGGCTTCCGGCTCCTCCCCGCGGAGGGCCACCTCGTGACCGTGTGCTCGTGCGCGTCATGCCGGTTCGCCGGCGGCGACCGGATCCTCGCCGCGCTCGAGGAGGAGCTGGGCGTCCGGGCCGGGGAGACGACCGCCGACGGGGCATTTACCCTGGAGACCGACGCGGGTGTCGGGGCGGGCGCGATCGCGCCGGCCGTGCGGGTCGACACCCTCGTGTACGGGCCGCTCACCGTGGACGAGGCTCGCCACCTGGTCATCGCCCGACGCGCCGAGTCGGCCCGCGGCGCCCGGGCCCGAGCCTGATGGCTGAGCTCCTCTCCCCGCAGATCCGGATCCTCGACGGCGGGCAGCCGCGGCTGCTGAAGGGGATCGGGACGCTCGACCCCGGCTCGCTGGCCGCGTACCGCAAGGCCGGTGGCTACAAGGGCCTGACCCGGGCGGTCACCGAGCGCTCGCCAGAGGAGCTCATCGCCGAGGTCGAGGCCGCCCGGCTCCGCGGCCGCGGCGGGGCCGGCTTCCCGGTCGCCGACAAGTGGCGCGCCGCCCGGGCGGTCAGCGCCGACCGGAAGATCGTCGTCGCCAACCTGATGGGCGCCGACCCGACCTCGCTCGGCGACCGGGCGCTGGCCGAGGGCAACCCGCACCTGGTCCTCGAAGGCGCGCTGATCGCGGCCGCCGCGGTCGGGGCCTCGGAGGCGATCCTCGCCGTCCGCCGCGACTGGACGACCGCCATCGAGCGGCTGAGGGCCGCGGTGGCCGACGCCGAGGCGGCCGACCTGGCCGGCTACCTCGTCCTGGGCACGCACCTCTCGGTGGGCGTCACGGTCTGGGAAGGGTCCGGCGCCTACGTTGCCGGAGAGGAGACGGCCCTCATCCACGCCCTCCAGGGCGACCGGGGCATGCCGCTCATCCGGCCCCCCTATCCGGCCACCACCGGGCTCTGGGACGCCCCGACGGTCATCCACAACGCCGAGACCCTGGCCCACGTCGCCTGGATCGCCGGCCGCTCGGCGAAGGAGTTCGCCAAGGTCGGGTCGAAGGAGGCGCCGGGCACGAAGCTGGTCACGATCGCCGGAGCGGTCCGCACCCCGGGCCTGGCGGAGGTGGCCCTCGGCACCCCGGTCGAGGACGTCATCGGCCTCGCCGGCGGATCGACCGGGACGGTCAAGGCCGTCTTCGTCGGCGGTCCGGCTGCCGGCGCGCTGGCCGCGGACGAGCTGGCGGGCACCGGGTACGACTTCGATGCGCTCCGGGAGGCCGGGGGGCACGTCGGCTCCGGATCGGTCCTGGTGACCGACGCGGGGACCTGCATGGTCGCCACCGCGCGCTTCCTGCTCGATTTCTCAGCCCGGGAGGCGTGCGGCAAGGCCGTCCCGTGCCGGATCGGGACCCGGCGCCTGGTCGAGGCGCTCGACCGGATCCTGGCCGCCACCCCGCGCCCGAACGACCTGGTCCTGCTCCGCGAGCTGTCGGTGAAGATCGCCGACACCGCCCTGTGCCGGCTCGAGTCGCTCGCCCCGCGCCCCATGCTGACGACGCTCGACCGGTTTGGGGACGAGTACCGGTCCCACGCCGAGCGCGGGGTCTGCCTGGCCGGCGCCTGCACCACCGATGCGGTAACCCCGCTGCTCGCGCCGCTGGCCGAGGCCGGCGGGCTCCGGGCATGGTGACGCTAGGATTGGGCCGATGACCTTCGTCGGCGACGGCAACGGCAACGGGAAGGGCAACGGCAAGGCTGGGCGCCTCGAGGAGTACGCGCCCATCTGGCCGGTCATTCCCGGCACGAAGAGCATCTCGGTCACGATCAACGGCCGCCAGGTCCAGGCCGAGGAGGGCCAGACCATCCTCCAGGCCTGCCGCGTGGCCGGCATCGAGATCCCGACCCTGTGCTACGAGCCCAAGCTGTCCCCGTACGGGGCGTGCCGGATCTGCGTCGTCGAGGTCGAGGGCCAGGACAACACCCCGATCTCGTGCGGGACGCAGATCACCGAGGGGATGGTCATCACCACCCACTCGGAACGGGTCGTCGAGAACCGCCGGCTCGTCCTCGAGCTCATCTTCAGCGACCACGACGCGTACTGCCTGCCGCCGTGCCAGTTCAAGTGCCCGACCCGGGTGGACATCCCCGGCTACCTGAAGGCCAACTCGGAGGGGAACTGGGAGGAGGCGACCCGCATCCTGAAGCGGTCGCTCCCGTTCCCGGCCATCCTGGGCCGCGTCTGTCCCGCGCCATGCGAGACCCACTGCCGGCGCGAGGAGGTGGACACCGCGATCGCCATCCGCGACTCGCATCGGTACTGCGCCGACCGCGTGCTCGAGGTGGACGCCCCGGCCCCGCTGCCGTGGCCCAAGGAGGCCGACACCGGCCGTCGGGTGGCGATCATCGGGTCGGGCCCGGCCGGCATGACCGCGGCCTACTACCTCCAGCTCCGGGGCCACCACTGCGACGTCTACGAGGCCGATCCCGAGCAGGGCGGCATGCTCCGCTACGGGATCCCCGAGTACCGGCTCCCCAAGGCGTGGATGGACCGCGAGCTGAACCACGTCTGGGAGCTGGGCGCGACCTTCAAGCCGAACATGCGGCTCGGGCGTGACTTCCACCTCGCCGACCTGCTCGAGCAGGGCTACGACGCGGTGTTCGTCGGGATCGGGTGCTACAACCCGAACGAGATGGGCATCCCCAACGAGGATGCCAACGGGACGGTCAACGCCCTCGAGAACCTCTACAACAGCACCCGCGGCATTCCGGTGCCCCAGCTCCAGGGGGCGCGGGTGGTCGTCATCGGCGGTGGCTTCACTGCGATCGACTGCACCCGGACGTCCCTCCGCCAGGGCGCGAAGTCGGTGACCCTGGTCTACCGCCGCGACCTGAAGGACATGCCCGCCCAGGACGAGGTCCACGAGGCCATCGAAGAGGGCGCGACGGTCATCTTCCAGGCCGCGCCGGTCCGGATCCTGACCGATGCCCGCGGCCAGGCGACCGGGGTCGAGTTCCAGAAGATGCATCTCGGTGAGCCCGACGAGAAGGGCCGCCGCCGGCCGGAGCCGATGCCGGGCACCGAGTTCGTGGTCGAGTGCGACACGGTGCTCGGGGCGATCGGCCAGGGCCCGGAGCTGGGGTGGATCGAGTCGGAGCCCGAGGAGCTCCGCGCCGGGCTCGAGGTCAGCCGCCAGGGGCGCCTGGTCGTGGACCCGAACACGTTCCGCACCGGCGTGCCGAAGATCTTCGCCGCCGGTGACGTGAACCTCGGGGCGACGACCGTGGTCGAGGCCATCGGGGACGGGCGGCGCGCCTCGTACGCCATGGACTACTGGCTCCGCGGCCACGACCTCGACGACCCGCAGGTGCGCCGGATCGTGTCTGAGCCGCAGCCCTCGTTCCTGACCATCGTGCCCTTCACCGACGACGTGAAGGAGCCCAAAGCGGTGATGGGCAAGAAGGGCGCGGAGGACCGGCGCGACAACTTCGGGGAGTACGAGTACGGCTACACCCACGACCAGGCCATGGCCGAGGCGTCACGCTGCCTGCAGTGCACCTGCGAGGCCATCGGCCACTGCGACCTGCGCGAGGCGGCCATCGAGTACGAGACCACCCTGAACATGGCGATCGACGAGCGGTCGATCCAGGACAACCCGTACGTCGGGGTCAACCACGGCTACGGCCGGGACGAGACCCACTCGTTCATCCTGCGCGACTACTCGCGCTGCATCGACTGCGGCCGATGCGCCCAGGTCTGCAAGGACATCGTCGGGGCCGGCTGCTACGACTTCATCGGCAAGGGATTCGACTCGCTGGTCACGACCGCCGACTACGTCAGCCTGAACGAGACGCCGTGCGTCTCCTGCGGCCGATGCGCGGAGACGTGCCCGGTCGGCGCCCTGATGCCCCGGCCGCGAATCCTGGAGACGTACCAGCTCGACGTCAGCCGCTGCATCTTCTGCGGCATCTGCGCCGACGCGTGCCCCTATGACGCGCTCCGCTGCGGCCCCGAGTTCGAGTTCAGCGAGTACCAGCGCGACCTGCCGATGCTCGACATCCTCGAAATGTCCGACCGGGAGCGCCCGACCCGCTAGACCTCAGGCGACGGCCTGGCGAGATCCGGAGCCGAGGCGGGCGAGCGAGAGGATCGCGTAGCCGAGCATCGCGCCGGCCACGTTCAGGAGGACGTCGTCGACGTCGGCCATCCGGTTCGGGATCCACAGCTGCGCGACCTCGATGGCCGCGCTGAGGAGAAGGGTGACACCGATCACCCGGAGCCAGCCGTTCATGGCCGGGAAGGCGATCGGCCCGAGCAGCCCGACCGGGAGCAGCAGGAGCAGGTTCCCGATGAGCTGGCTCACCCAGAAGGGGGAGTCGAGGCGGCTGAGGTAGATGGCGATCGTGCGGAGCGGAACGAGATTCGGCACGACGATCAGCCCCTCCGGGGGGACGACCGGGGCGAGCGTCAGCACGAGGCCCACGCCCAGCGACACGGCCAGCAGGATCCCGGCCACCCATCGGGTCGTCATGGACGCCAGTCTGTCAGGCGCGGCCGAATCGTGCCGCCTGACTATCGGCCGGGTGGCACCTGGAGCAGGGGCGCTATCCTCGCCCCGAAATGAGCGACCTGCCCCAGCAGCCGATCGAGATGATCCTGCTCCGCCAGCTGGCCGAGCACCTCGCCATCCCGGTGTGGGTCATCGACAGCCAGGGCGACCTGGTGTTCTTCAACGAGGCTGCCGAGCCGACACTCGGGCTCCGCGCGGATGACATCGACCAGATGCCCTACGCGGCGTGGACGGTCGGCTTCAACCCGCGCGACCTGAAAGGCAACCCGATCGCCGGCGACGACCTCCCGCCGGTGAGGGCGCTCCGTGACGGCAAGCCCCAGCACGACACCCTGGAGATCACCGGCGCCGACGGCGTGGCCCGCCAGATCGTCATCACCGCCTTCCCGCTGACCGGCGGCCACGGCGACATCATGGGATCGGTCACGATGTTCTGGGAGTCGGCCAACGGCGGCGGCGGGGGTCCCGAGGACCCGTCCCCGGCGTGATCGTCAAGCTGTGGGGCACCCGCGGCTCGGTGGCCAGCGCGGGGCCGCAGACCGCGCGGTACGGCGGCAACACCGCGTGCGTGGAGGTCCGGGGCGAGGACGGGACGCTGGTCGTCCTGGATGCCGGGACCGGGATCCAGCGGCTCGGGAACGAGCTCGAAGGTGATATCCACCGGATCGACATCCTCCTCACCCACCTCCACATGGACCACATCCAGGGGCTGGGGTTCTTTGCCCCCATCTTCCGGAAGGGCTGCGAGATCCACGTCTGGGGGCCGCCGTCACCGACGCTCCACCTCCGGGCCCGCCTGACCCGCTACCTGTCTCCGCCGCTGTTCCCGATCCGGCTCCGTGACCTGCGGGCCAACTTCGAGTTTCACGATGCGCCGCTCGACTCGTTCGCCATCGGTCCGCTGACCGTCCAGGCCGACGAGGTCATCCATCCCGGCGCGACGCTCGGATTCCGGATCTCGGAGAACGGCCGCTCGATGACCTACCTCAGCGACCACGAGCCGGCCCTGGCCACCGCGAACGGCAACCCGGGCCCGGAGTGGGTGAGCGGGCTCAGGCTGGCGCGCGAGACGGACGTCCTGATCCACGACGCCCAGTACACCCAGCCCGAGCGCGACGAGCGGCTGGGATGGGGGCATTCCTCGGTCCCCGAGGCCATCGACTTCGCCCGCGCGGCGCAGGCCCGGCAGCTGGTCCTCTTCCACCACGACCCGGCCCGGACCGATCACCAGATGGACCTGCTCGTTGCCGAGGCGGAGAGCCTGGCCGAGGGCCTCCCGGTCACCGCCGCGCGCGAGGGCGACGTGCTCGTCCTTTAGAATCGGGCACGGCCTCCGAGCGAGGCCCGTGAACGATCGGACTCGAACGGAGCGCCTCGACGCTGGACATCTCGATCGTCCTCTTCTTCGTGCTCGCCGCTGGTGTGATCGGCGGCGGCCTGGCGGCCGTGCTGCTGCGGAACGTGATCCATTCCGCGGTGGCCATGATGTTCTGCTTCGGCGCCCTGGCCGGCGTCTACGCACTGCTCGGCGCTCCGATCGTGGCCGCGGCCCAGGTCCTCATCTACCTCGGCGCGATCAGCGTCCTGATCCTGTTCGCGATCATGCTCACCCAGGCCGGCGACGCGAGCCTGCCGGCGCCGTTCCAGCGCCAGGCGCCGATCGCGGCGATCGTGGCGGTGATCATCGTCGGCCTGGTCGGCTGGGCGATCGTCTCGACCGAGTGGGAGAACGCGACCGAGATCGTCGCGGTCGACCTGAACGCGCTCGCGGCCGCGATCTTCAACGACTACGCGCTCCCGTTCGAGATCGTCGCCTTCCTGCTGCTGGCGGCGATCATCGGCGCCATCTACCTCGCCCGCCGGCCCGAAGAAGACGAGCGGATCAACTGACCGATGGGCCTGCCCGCGTACCTGTTCCTGTCGCTGATCCTGTTCGGGATCGGGGCCTTCGGGTTCCTGGCCCGGCGGAACGCGATCATGATGCTGATCTGCATCGAGCTCATGCTCAACGCGGTCAACCTGGCGCTGGTCGCCTTCAACGCGTTCGACCTCGGAGCCGATGACGCGGGGGCGGTCTTCTCGCTCCTGATCATGGCCGTCGCCGCCGCCGAGGCGACCGTCGGCTTGGCGCTGGTCATCGCCATCATCCGGACCCGTCAGACCCCCGAGGTCGACGAGTACTCCGACCTGAAGGAGTAGGGCCCTGACGCCGGAGCAGCTCATCCCCCTCATCCCGGCGCTGCCGCTGGTCGGCTTCCTGTTCGCGGTGCTCCTCGGCCCACGGTTCGACCGGATCCCGGGCCACGGAGCGCACGGGGAGGGCCACGGAGCGGGAGCCGGGCACGACTCCGGCGGCGACCCCCATGCCAGCCATGGCGAGCCGGTGGACGAGTCGGGCTTCCGGAGCGTCCCGACCGAGGAGGAGCAGCGCGAAACCTCGCCCCACCGGGACCACGCCGACGACCTGGCCAACGCGAACGGGGCCGATGGCGTCATCCCCGACGATCTGAACGACGGGCTCGGGCAGCCGGGCCACGTGACCCCCGGCGGTCCGCGGCCGGTCTACCGCTCGTGGTGGGTGCCGACCGGGCTCGTCGCCCTCATGTGGGTCGCGTCCATGGCCGTCTTCGGCCAGGTCATCTTCGGCGGCCAGGAGTTCCACGTCACGGTCTACGAGTGGATCGTGTCGGGCGACTTCCAGATCGAGATCGCGTTCCTCGTCGACGCCCTGACTGCCGTCCTGCTCCTCGTCGTGAGCACGGTGGGCCTGCTCGTCCACGTCTACTCGATCGGCTACATGGACGGCGACCGAAGCGTCTGGCGGTTCTTCGCCTACTTGAACCTGTTCATGTTCAGCATGCTGCTGCTGATCCTGGCCGACAACTTCCTGCTCCTCTACGTCGGCTGGGAGTTGGTCGGCCTGTGCTCGTACCTGCTGATCGGCTACTGGTACAAGAAGCCGTCGGCGGCGGGGGCGGCCAAGAAGGCGTTCATCGTCAACCGGGTCGGCGACTTCGGGTTCGGGCTCGGCGTGATCCTGCTGTGGACCCTGCTCGGGACGCTCGCCTACGAGGACGTCTTCGCCGCCATCGGGGGGGTCGAAGAGTGGCAGGTCACGCTCGTCGCCCTCCTCCTGTTCGCCGGCGCGGTGGGCAAGAGTGCCCAGTTCCCGCTCCACGTCTGGCTTCCCGACGCGATGGAGGGCCCGACCCCGGTCAGCGCCCTGATCCACGCCGCGACCATGGTCAACGCCGGGGTCTACATGGTGGCCCGCTCGAACCCGATCTTCGCCGAGGCGCCGACCGCCATGGCCGTGGTGGCCGCCATCGGCGTGTTCACCGCCGTCCTGGCCGCGGCCATCGCGGTCACCCAGAACGACATCAAGAAGGTCCTCGCCTACTCGACCGTGTCCCAGCTGGCGTACATGTTCTTCGGCCTGGGGATCGGGGCGTGGGTGGCGGCCATCTTCCACCTGCTGACCCACGGCTTCTTCAAGGGCCTGCTGTTCATGGCGTCCGGATCGGTCATCCATGGGGCCGGCGGGGAGCAGGACATGCGATTCATGGGCCAGCTCCGCGAGAAGATGCGGTGGACCTACGTGACCATGGTCGTCGGGTCGCTGGCGCTTGCCGGGATCCCGATCTTCGCCGGCTTCTTCAGCAAGGACGAGATCCTCGGCGAGGCGTTCGTCCGCGGCTACGGGATCTACTGGCTGGTCGGGATCGGGGTCGCGTTCCTGACCGCGTTCTACACGTTCCGGATGATCTACCTCACGTTCCACGGGTCGTGGCGCGGGCCGGCGCAGGCCTGGCACCACGTCCACGAGAGCGCCTGGACCATGGTCGGGCCGCTGGTCGTGCTCGTCGTCCCGACCGTGCTGGCCGGCCTCCTGCTCGGCCTACCGCCCGAGGGCGGGCAGATCCATGTCTGGCTCGAGGAGGTCTTCGCCGGCGCCGAGGATCTCGGGACCGGGATCCTGCCGGGCTCCATCGCGGCGCAGGCGCTGGCCGAGGGCCACGCCCACGAGTTCGAGTGGCTCGGCCTCGGCGGCCTGCTGCTCCTCGGCGGGGCGGCGGTCGGCGTGGCCGGGATCGTGCTCGCCCGTCGCTGGTACACCCAGGACCTCGAGGCGCCGGCCCGCTTCGTCGAGCGGATCCCGTTCGGGCTCGGACCGGGCATGTATCGGGCCAGCGTGAACAAGTACTACTTCGACGACCTATACCAGCTCCTGTTCGCCCGGGGCGGGGTGCTCGTCTCGAACGCCCTGTGGTGGTTCGACGTCAAGGTCATCGACGGCCTGGTGAACGGCACCGGCTGGCTGGCCGAGCGGATCGGCGGCCTCCTCCGCCGGCTCCAGACTGGACGCGTCCAGAACTACGGGCTCGGGATCGCAGCCGGGCTGGTGATCGTCCTCCTCGTGTACGCCACGGTGGTGCGCTAGGTGACCGGCATCGACACGACCGGCCTGCCGGTCCTGAGCCTGATCCTGTTCACCCCGGTGATCGGGGTGGCGGTCCTGCTCCTGATCCCAGGGAAGAACCATCGGCTCATCCGCTGGGTGGCCCTCCTGGCGGCCCTCGCCAGCCTGGGCTTCAGCCTGCTGCTGACGACCTACGACCCGGCCGGGGCCGAGTTCCAGTTCCGGGAGGACATCCCCTGGATCGACGCCTTCGGCATCCGCTACACGCTGGGCGTGGACGGGATGAGCGGCGTCCTCGTGCTCCTGACCACGGTGCTCAGCGTCGTCGCGATCCTCTACTCCTGGGATCCCATCCAGAAGCGGGTCAAGGAGTACTACGCCGCGATGCTGCTCCTGATGACCGGGATGCTCGGCGTCTTCGTCGCGCTCGACCTGTTCGTCTTCTACGTGTTCTGGGAGCTGAGCCTGATCCCGATGTACCTGGTGATCGGGATCTGGGGCGGGCCGAACCGGATCTACGCAACGGTCAAGTTCGTCATCTACACCCTGGTCGGGTCGCTCCTCATGCTGGTCGCCATCCTGGCGGTCGTCATCGCCCACGCCAACCTGACCGGCACGTTCACCTTCGGCTACGAGGAGCTGCGCGGGACGGCGTTCCCCGACCTCCTCCAGGCGGCCGCCTTCCTGGCGTTCGGCCTGGCGTTCGCCATCAAGGTGCCGATGTGGCCGTTCCACACCTGGCTGCCCGATGCCCACGTCGAGGCCCCGACGGCGGGCTCGATCATCCTGGCCGGGGTCCTGCTCAAGCTCGGCGGCTACGGCTTCCTGAGGTTCTCCCTGCCGCTCCTGCCCGATGCGGCCCACTCGTTCGCGCCGCTCATGATCGCCCTGGCCCTGATCGCGATCATCTACGGGGCCCTGGTGGCCATGGTCCAGCCCGACCTGAAGAAGCTGGTCGCCTACTCGAGCGTGTCCCACATGGGCTTCGTGATGCTCGGGGCGTTCGTCTTCAACGTCCAGGGGCTCCAGGGCGCCATCTTCCAGATGGTCAGCCACGGGATCACGACCGGGGCCCTCTTCCTCCTGGTGGGCGTCATCTACGAGCGGACCCACGACCGCCAGATCGCCCACATGGGCGGCCTCAATGCCCGCCTCCCCGCCTACGCGGCGATGTTCGGGCTGTTCACCTTCGCCTCGATCGGGCTGCCGGGGCTGAGCGGGTTCGTGGGCGAGTTCCTTGTCATGCTGGGCGCGTTCCAGTACTCCGGGTTCGTCGCGGCCTGGGCCATGCTCGTCGTGATCGCCAGCGCCGTCTACATGCTCTGGATGTTCCAGCGCGCGTTCTTCACCGTCCCCTCGGACTGGATGAAGCGGTCCTGGAACGGGCTCCACGATATGAACCGCCTCGAGTGGGCCTCCCTGGCCCCGCTCGTGATCCTCGTCGTGCTGCTGGGCCTGTACCCGGCGCCCATCCTCGAGGCCACCGCCGAGCCGGTCGAGCGGATCCTCGAGACCGTCCAGGCCGCCAGTGGCCTGGATCTTGTGGCGTGGCCGTGGTGAGCGGACGGACGGACCGATGAACGACGTGGCGGCCCTCTACCCGCTTCTCCCCGAGGCGACCCTCGCCCTGGTGATCCTGGTCGTCATCACGGTCGACCTGTTCCTCGACCGCGAGCGGAAGTGGCTTCTGACCCCACTCACGGTCATCGGCCTGCTGGCCACCGCCGCCGCCATCGGCTGGGTGTGGGCATCGCCCCCGAGCGAGAGCCTGGCCGGGATCTACACCGTCGACCAGCTGTCGCTCGTGCTGAAGCTGGCCGCGGTCGTCATCGGCCTGCTGGCCACCCTGTTCGCGCCCGGCTACCTCGTCGCCCGCCGGCTGCCGCTCGGCGAGTTCAACGCCATCCTCCTGTTCTCGACCCTCGGCATCTTCGTCCTGGCCAGCAGCGCCGACCTCATCACCCTGTTCCTCGGCCTCGAGCTGATGGCCATGCCCGCCTATCTGCTGACCGGCTTCCACAAGACCGATCGATTCAGCAACGAGGGTGGGCTGAAGTACTTCCTGCTCGGGTCGTTCGCCAGCGCCATCCTCCTGTTCGGCGTCGCGTGGACCTATGGCCTGACCGGCTCGACGGTGTTCACCGAGATCGCCGCCGTGTTCGCGGATGGGCTGATGAACGGCGCCGTGCTGGTGGCGATCGGCTTCCTGACGGTGGGCGCGACCTTCAAGGCGGCCGCGGTCCCATTCCACTTCTGGACGCCGGACGCCTACCAGGGCGCCCCGACCCCGATCACCGGGTTCCTGAGCGTCGGGCCCAAGCTCGGGGCGTTCGCCCTGATCCTCCGCCTCTTCGGGGAGGCGCTCGGGCCCCTGCGCGCGGACTGGCTCGACGTGTTCGTGATCCTGGCGGTCGTGACCATGACCTTCGGCAACGTCGTGGCCCTCACCCAGATGAACGTCAAACGGATGCTGGCCTACTCGTCGATCGCCCACACCGGGTACATCCTGGCCGGGCTGGCCGCGTATGCCGCGGCGCCCACGGCGGACGTGGCCGCCCAGGCCATCGAGGCGGTCGTGTTCTACCTGGTCGGCTACTCGGTGATGAACATCGCCGCGTTCGCCGTGGTCGGGATGCTCCAGCGCGACGTCCGCCGCTACGGCGGGCTGGCCTCGTTCGCGGGCCTCGCCTCTCGCCAGCCGGCGCTGGCCGCGGCCATGACCGTCCTGCTCCTCTCCCTGACCGGCATTCCGCCGACCGTCGGCTTCTTCGCCAAGCTCTACATCCTGCTGGCCACGGTGGACGCCGGCCTCGTCTGGGTGGCCGTGGCGATCGCCCTGAACGCCGCCCTGGCCGCCTTCTACTACCTGCGGGTGGTCGTCTACATGTACATGCGCGACCCGGAGGCCGAGCCGGCCGAGGTCGAGCGCACCGGCTCCGGCCGGCTGGCCCTCGTCCTGAGCGTGGCCGGCGTCATCCTGCTCGGGATCTTCCCGGGCTACCTGCTCGGCTGGCTTCCCATCGAGTGGGCGGCCGCCGCCGCCGGCCTGCTGCCGTGAGGCCCGACCGCTGAACGCACGCCGACCTCGCGGCCTGGCGCTGCCGCTGACCCTGGCCGTCCTCGGGATCGCCCTGATCCTGGTGGGCCAGCTTCCGCTCGACCAGGACGCCACTCCCAGCCTGCCGCCGATCCCGACGCCGGTCGCCGCCACCGCCACGCCGACGCCCTCGCCCGAGGAGTCGGTCGAGCCCTCGGCGACGGCCGAGCCGACACCGGTGGTCACCCCCGTCCCGGTCACCGGGACCGCGATCCAGCTCCAGGCCGACTCGGTCGGGATCAACGTCGCCGTCCAGCGGCTTCAGGCCGGCCAGCCGCTCGGCGACTGCTGCGCCTACCTGCTCCCGAACACCTCCGAGCCGGGCCGCGGCACGAACTCGTACATCGCCGGGCACGCCCTGAACACGCTCCTGAAGGGACTGTGGAACATCCAGCTCGGCGCCGAGATCCGGGTCCTGATGTCGGACGGGGTCGTGCTCCGCTACACGGTCACCGAGGTCCGGCCCAACGTGTCGTGCCCCGACCCCGACGCTCCCCCGATGGACCCGCCGATCCCGCTGGCCCTCCTCTACGCGCCGCCCGGCTGCGCGGAGGGAGCCCGATGGACGCTGCCCACCGACCACGAGCAGCTCACCCTCCAGACCTCGCAGGGCTTCAATCGGAACTGGGGCGAGCTGATCGTCATCGCCCTGCCCATCCAAGACCCGTCGTAGGAGAGCCCGCCCCTAGAGATCGCGACGGATGAACCGGCGTGAGGCGAGGAACCAGAGCAGCGCGGCCATCGCCAGGCACAGGCCGATCGCCTCGAGGCCGACCGTGATCGGCCGATCTCCGGGCGTCAGGCCGGCCACCAGCCAGTAGCCGCTGGCCGGGTGGACGACCGCCTGCCCGAGCATGACCAGCGGCACGGCCAGCAGCGCCCCGGCGATGACCACGGCCAGCGCGGTGACCCGGCCGGGCGCATCCACGCCGATCGCCAGCGCGGCCGCCGAGAGGGGAATCGCCGGCGCCGCGGCGGCCAGGACCGAGACGGCGATCGTCAGCGGATCCGGCACCTGGGACGCCGGTGGGATGGCCAGGCCGGCCAGGATGCCGGCCAGGACATAGGCGAGCAGGGTGGCGACTACCGGCACGACCAGCCACGCACCGATGAGCGCCGTCCGCGGGACCGCCCGCACGACGAGCCACCCGGCGGCGCCGGAGCGGATCTCCTCGGCGAACCCGGTGCCGACCAGGACGGCGCTGAGCACCGCGGCCACCGCGAACCCGACGGCCAGGGTCAGCCGGCCCGCGGCGGGACCGGACTGGCCTTCGACGATGACCCCGGCAATGGACGCCAGGGCGGGAAGGGTCAGCAGGCCGAGGAGCCGGAGCTGGATCCACAGCTGGCGGGTGACGTGGACGCCCAGGATCATTCCGGCGGCTCCGGGGCGTGGCCGACCAGGGTCAGATCGGCCAGGGCGGTCATTCCCCGCAGCGAGAGGGGCAGGCGCTGGCTGTCGAGCTCGCTGATCGGGGCATGGAGGGCCATTCGGCCGTCACGGATGAGCACCACTCGGTCGACGATGCCGCCTTCCTGCGCCGGGTAGCGGCTGGCGATGAGCACCGTCCGCCGCTCCCCGGGGATCCGGAGGAGGCGGAGCCGGTCCGGCGGGGCGTGGGCCCGGAGCGGCTCGTCGAGGAGGAGGACCTCCGGATCGGGCAGCAGCGCGGCGGCAAGCGCCGTCCGCTCGGCAATGACCCGACCAGCGTGCCGGAGCGGGCGGTCGCGGATCGCCCCCAGCTGGAAGCGCTGGAGCGACTCCTCGATCTGCCGCTCGCGCTGCGGACCATCCATCCCCGCCAGCCGCGCGGCCAGCTCGAGGCTCTCGGCCGGCGTCATCCACAGCGGGATGCCCGGATCCGAGCCGACATACCCCACCCGACGCGCCCAGCCCTCGGGAATGGAGGCCTCCCGGACCAGGCCGGCCAGCAGGACGCTCCCCCGATCGGGGTGCGCGACGCCGGCCATGATCCGCAGGAGCAGCGACGCCGCCTCCGGCTCGACGCTCGCGACGAGGACCCGCGCGCCCGCCGGGATGGCGAGGTCGAACCCGTCGAGGAGGGTCTGGCCGCCGACCCGTCGGACGAGCCCGCTGACCTCCACGGCGACCGGACGCAGCCGGCGCGCGACCGGCGACGACCACAGGGCGTCTGGCGTGGAGATCGGCATCGGCGCGACTCTACCGCGTCGGCCCCGCCGATAATCCCCCTTGACAAGCCCGATCGGCCTCCTTAGGATAAGCGCGCCCTTATATAAAGAACCGCTTCACTGTTCCGTGCCCAGCACGGGGAGGACCCTCCGACATCGTGACCGTCACGGCTCCCGAGCCACTCGCCGCCCGCGACCTGCGGCTCCTTCGCGACCTCTACCGCGCCCTGGCCGACCCGACCCGGCTGCGGGTCTGCGCCATCCTCGGCGAGTCCGGCCCGCTCCCCGTCAACGAGCTGTCGGCCCGGTTCGGGCTGTCGCAGCCGCTCATCAGCTGGCATCTCCGCGTCCTCCGGACCGCGGGCCTGGTCGAGACCCGGCCCCATGGCCGCGAGAAGCTGTGCGCCCTCCGGCCTGCGGCGTTCGAGGCCCTCGCCACCGCTCAGCGTCGGCTGGTCGCCGGGGAGCTCCGGACGGCCGCCACCACTGGCCTGGATGCGGGAGGGACCATCGGTGTCCGCTGAGCCTGCCCCGGGCGGGGCCACGCCGCGCGGCGACAGCCTGCTCTCCGAGCGGCTGAAGCTCGCCGGCCGCGCCGCCCTGGCGCCGCTCATCAACGTCCTCGCCGCGGCCGGCGTCACCCCCAACTCGATCACGGTGGCGGGCCTGCTGCTGGTCATCGCCGCCTCCCTGCTCATCTGGCAGCACTTCCTGCTGGCCGGGGCGATCTTCCTGGCCATCGGAGCCGGGCTCGACGCCGTCGACGGCGGCCTGGCCCGGGCCCAAGGCGGCGGCACGCCGTTCGGCGGGTTCCTGGACAGCACGCTGGATCGGACCGGCGAGGCCATCGTCTATGTCGGCATCGTCGCCTACTGGCTCGAGGCCAGCGCCCAGCCCTTCGTCCCGGTGATGGTGGCCGTCCTCGCCCTCAGCGGGTCGTTCCTGGTCAGCTACTCCCGCGCCCGAGCCGAGGCGGCCGGCTTTGCCGCCTCGAACGGCCTCGCGCCACGCACCGAGCGTCTCCTGATCCTCGTCGCGGGCCTGGTCATCGCCGGGCTCGGCTATCACCTCGCCCTCCCCCTGGCCATGCTGATCATCGCCGCCCTGGCGTGGATCACCGTGGCCCAGCGCATCTGGTCCGTCAGCAAGCAGGCGGCCGCGTCCGCCACCACCACGTCCCCCGACCCCGAAGCACTAACAGAGGAGAACTGAGCATCGTGGCCACCACCAAGATCCCGGCGACCAAGGCCGTCAGCGCCAAGGCCGCCACGAACGGACGCAACGGCAAGCGTCGCTCGGACGGCAAGGTCCGGGTGGCGATCGTCGGCGTCGGAAACTGCGCCTCGAGCCTCGTCCAGGGGCGCTACTACTACGAGAACGCCCGCCCGGGCGATGACATCCCGGGCCTCATGCACGTCGACCTCGGCGGGTATCACATCCGCGACATCGAGTTCGTGGCCGCCTTCGACGTGGACGTGAACAAGGTCGGCAAGGACCTGTCCGAGGCGATCTACAGCCCCCCGAACAATACGTACGTGTTCCAGCAGGTCCCCCACCTCGGGGTGGCCGTCGAGCGCGGCATGACCCTCGACGGGCTCGGCAAGTACCTGTCCGAGATCATCGAGAAGGCCCCGGGCGAGACTGCCGACGTGGTGGGCATCCTCCAGGAACGCGAGGTCGACGTCATGGTCTCGTACCTGCCGGTGGGCAGCGAGGACGCGACCAAGTGGTACGCCGAGCAGGCCCTCCAGGCCGGCGTCGCATTCGTGAACGCGATCCCGGTGTTCATCGGTCGTGAGCCCTACTGGCAGCGGCGCTTCGCCGAGGCTGGGCTGCCGGTCATCGGCGACGACATCAAGTCGCAGGTGGGCGCGACCATCACCCATCGGGTCCTGACCCGGCTGTTCATGGACCGCGGCGTGCAGGTCGACCGGACCTACCAGCTGAACTTCGGTGGCAACACCGACTTCCTGAACATGCTCGAGCGCGAGCGCCTCGAGTCCAAGAAGATCAGCAAGACCAACGCGGTCACCTCGATGCTCGACTACGAGATGAGCCCCGATGACGTCCATGTCGGCCCGAGCGACTACGTGCCATGGCTGAAGGACCGCAAGTGGTGCCACATCCGGATCGAGGGGACGACCTACGGTGACGTCCCGCTGAACCTCGAGCTCAAGCTCGAGGTCTGGGACTCCCCGAACAGCGCCGGCGTCATCACCGATGCCGTCCGCTGCGCCAAGCTCGGTCTCGACCGCGGCCTGGCCGGCACCCTCGTGGCGCCCTCGGCGTACTTCATGAAGTCCCCGCCCCGCCAGATCCACGACGACGTGGCTCGCGAGCGGGTGGAGGCCTTCATCCGCGGCGAGGACAACGAGACCCTGAACGGGACGGAGGCGCCGAAGGTGTCGAAGACCCGCCGAACGACCAAGGCAAAGGCCTTCGCCCGCCGCTAGGCTGCCCCGGGTGGCCGTCGAGCGGACCGTGACCAGCGCACCCCGGCAGCACGCCGCCCGCCAGGGCGAGCGTGGCCGGGAGCGGCTGACCTACTGGGCGTATCGCGCCGCGGAGACGGTGCTGAGCACCCTGCCCCGCGGGGTGGTCATGCCCAGCGCGGTCGCGCTCAGCAACGGCGCGTACGACGTGGCCGGCCCCAAAGGTGCCATCGTCCGCGCCAACATGGCCCAGGCCCTCGGCCTTCCGGTCGACGACCCGCGAGTGAAGCGGGCTGCCCGTCAGGCCTTCCGGAACTTCGGCCGCTACATGGTCGAGGTCATGCGTCTCGGGGTCCTCGACCCGGCCGAGGCGCGGGCCCGGGTCACGTTCCGCGGCTGGGAGGACCTCGCCGCCGCCCAGGGGACCGAGGGCAAGGGCGTCCTGCTGTGCTGCGTCCACGTCGGGGCGATGGACGTCATCGCGCCGGCCATGCTCGTCGAGGGCGAGAAGCTCAGCGCCATCGGCGACGACACGACCTACGGGCGGCTGTACGACCACCTCGCGGCCGTCCGGGCCCGTCACGGGGTCGACGTCATCGGCTGGCGCAACCTACGCCGCCTGTACAAGGTCCTGTCCGAGGGCGGCAACCTCGTCCTGCTCGTGGACGGCGCCTATCGGGCTGGCGACGTCCCGGTCGAGTTCCTCGGCGCCCCGACCACGCTTCCAGCCGGTCCGGCGCTTCTCTCGGCCCGGACCGGGGCGGCCATTCTCCCGGTGGGCGCGCGCCGAACCGATGACGATCGGCTCGAGGCCTGGGGCTTCCCGGTCATCCGGGCGACCGGCAGCGAGCCGGCGGAGGTCTACCGGGCCACCCAGGCCCTTGCCGACGCGCTCGGCGAGGTCATCCGCGCCGACCCGGGGCAGTGGTACATGTTCCGCCCGGTCTGGCCCCAGACCGATGCCGACCGCGCCGCGGCGGAAGCGGCCCTGGCCCGGGCCCGCGCGGGCGAGGACTGGTCGACCACGACCCGATGACCCGCAGCCCCGGCGGCGTTCTCCTCCGGGCCGGCCTCGAGCTGGGTGACGCCATCGTCGGCCGGCTGCCGACCGGGCTGGCCTACTGGCTCGCCGACCTCCTGGGCGCCGCCTGGTATCGGTTCGCGCCCGAGCGACGCCGGCTGGTGGCCGCCAACCTGGCCCGCGTCGCCGAGCATGGCGGACGGCCGCTCCCCCGAGGCGCGCTCCGTCGCCAGGTGCAGGCGGCGTTCGTCGCCCACGCTCGCTACTACCTCGAAGTCGTCCGAATGCCGCGTCTCGGCACGGCCGACGTGGACCGCCTCCTCGACTGGCGCGACGAGGCCGACATCGAGGCGCTCGCCCGGAAGGGCGGCGTGATCGGCGTCTCGGCCCACTTCGGCAACTTCGAGCCGGCGGCCATCTGGATCGCGTCCCGCGGCCTGCGCTGGGTGGCGCCTGTCGAACGGATCGAGCCGCCGGCGCTGTTCGACTACCTCCGCTCACGCCGGGGCGCCAAGGGCCAGGGCGGGGAGCTGGTCGCCGCGCCCGGGTCCGGCCGTCGGGCGATCCAGGCCCTGAAGCGCGGGGAGCTGGTCGCGATCGCCGCGGACCGGGAGGTCGAGGGCAACAGCGTGGTCGTCGATTTCTTCGGTCACCCCGCCCGGATCCCCTCCGGCCCGGCGACCCTGGCCCTCCTGACCGGCGCCTCGATCGTGGTCGGGATGCTGCCGCGGGTCGGTCCCGAGCGGTTCGTGGCCCGGATCGAGCCGGTCCCGTGGACCACGACCGGGGACCGGCGGGCCGACATCCTCCGGATCACCCAGGACATCACCGACCGCCTGGCCGCCGGGATCGCCCAGGCCCCCGAGCAGTGGTGGGGCTCGTTCCAGCCGATCTGGGACGACATCCGGCCCGAGGAGGAGGCCCGCTGATGCCACGAGGCGGCGAGCGCGGGAAGGCGGACCTCCACCTCCACACCCTGTACTCCGACGGCACGGCCCGCCTGGTCGACCTGCTGGCCTGGATCGAGCACCGGACCGACCTCGACCTGGTGGCGATCACCGACCATGACCGGATCGACGGCGCGCTCCGGGCGGCGGAGCTCCACGCCGAGGCGGGCTACGCCTACGAGCTGGTCGTCGGCGAGGAGGTCACGACCCGCAGCGGCCACGTCGTCGGCCTGTTCCTGACCGAGCCGATCCCCGCCTTCCGGTCGGTGGCCGAGACCGTCGAGCGGATCCACGGCCAAGGCGGCCTGGCGGTCGCCGCTCACCCGCTCGGCGTGTTCCTGTCGCTCGGCAGCCGGAGCCTCCGTCGACTGCAGGCCGATCCCCGCGAGGACCGCCACCTCGACGCGGTCGAGCTCATCAACCCGAGCCTCGGGGGCCGGCTGCGCCACGGCGCGCTGGCCGAGCTGAACGCCGGCGAGCTCAAGCTTCCGGGCCTCGGGAACTCCGATGCCCACATCCTCGAGACGGTGGCCAGCGCCTGGACCTGGTTCCCCGGCTCGAGCGCTGGCGAGTTCCGGGGCGCCCTGGCCACCGGGGAAGTAGAGCCCGCCGGTAGCCACTGGAGCACCGGCCACAACGTGGCGGTCTACGGGAGGCAGCTGGTGGCCAAGGGCAGGAAGCTCGGGCATACTCTCCGCCCGTCCGGAGAGTGGCGATAGCCCGTGATTGAGGTCCCCGAGGCTGAGCGCCTCGCCGCCCAGGTGAAGGCCGAGCCCCCGACCCCGTCGGGCCCCCCGCTGAAAATCGGCATCGTGAGCCCGTACGGGTTCCCGCACCCGGGTGGCGTCAATGAGCACGTGCGGCACACCTACGAGGAGCTTCGCACCCTCGGCCACGACGCGTGGATCATCACCCCGAAGTACGGCCGGGAGCGGGACAGCGAGGGCCACGTGCTCCGGATCGGGACCGGCTGGGCGGTGCCCAGCAACGGGAGCGTGGGCCGGCTGACCATAGGCCTCCGGCTGCGGCCCCGGATCCGCGACCTCCTGGCCGCCCACCGATTCGACGTCCTCCATTTCCACGAGCCGTTCGTCCCGTTCCTCGGGCCGGCGGTCCTCACCGAGTCCGAGACGGTCAACGTCGCGACCTTCCATGCGTTCGGGGGCTTCTCTCCGTCGTACTGGCTCGGCCGCCACGCGGCCGCCCGCCTCGCCGAGCGGCTCCACGGCCGGATCGCGGTGAGCGGCGCCGCCCGCCACTTCATCGACCGCTACTTCCCGGGTGAGTACCGGATCATCCCCAACGGGGTCGAGATCGAGCCGTTCGCCAGCGCCCAGCCCTACGAGGAGCTGCGTGACGGGACGCTCAACATCCTCTTCGTCGGCCGGCTCGAGGACCGCAAGGGCTTGTCGTACCTGCTCCGCGGCTACCACCGCCTCCGGAAGCGCCACGTCGACGCCCGGCTCATCGTGGTCGGCAACGGCCCGCGCCTCCGCGAGTACCGGCGCTACGTGGCCACCCGCCGGATCCGCGACGTCGAGTTCGTCGGACACGTGCCGCTCGAGGCCAAGCTCCGCTACTTCGCGAGCGCGGACGTGTTCTGCGCGCCCTCCACCGGCCAAGAAAGCTTCGGGATCGTCCTCCTCGAGGCGATGGCCGCCGGCCTGCCGATCGTGGCCAGCGACATCCACGGCTACAAGAACGTCGTGTCCCGCAACGTCGAGGGCTACCTGGTCGAGCCGCGCAACCCACGGGCCCTGGCCGCCGCCCTGTACAAGCTGGCCGGGGACCCCGACCTGCGCCACCGGATGGGCGAAGCCGGCCGGGCCAAGGTGCCCGAGTACTCCTGGGAGCGCGTCACCCAGCAGGTCGTGGCCTTCTACCACGCCGTCCGGGAACGAGTCGCCGCCTAGCGCGCGCTCGGGCTTGCCCGGTTGGCTGCGTACCCGTGGGGCAGGTGTATCGGCCATCGAGCGGGCCGTGAATGGCCGCCGTACCCGGGGGGGTATCTGGCCTCTGAGATGGCCGAATCCGGCCGTTTCCGAGCCCCGCGGGCCCGCTCTTGGCGCCTCAGTGGCCGATACACCCGTGGGCCGGTATGGGACCAGGAGCGGCGCTCGGGGAGCGGAGGCTCGGGGTGTGGGCCCTAGCCGTCGAAGGGGCGGCGGTACGCCTTCTCGGTCTGGTGGACGACGAATCCGTTCGCCTCGTACACGCCCAGCGCGCCGGTCGGGTTGTCGGCGTCGACGCCGAGGACGGCATCGGTCATGCCGGCATCCCGCAGGGCGACCAGGCTCTGGGACACGAGGGCCCGGGCGAGCCCGCGGCTGCGCCAGGCACGACGGACCGAGACGCCCGCCAGCAGCCCGCGCCGGGACCCGGTCTGGGCGTTGAACTCGCGCATGATCACGTTGTTCACCTGGCCGGCCACCTCGTCGCCGTCCCAGGCGACCCGCCAGAGCTCGGGCTGGAAGTCGGGGCCGGAGAAGAAGCGCTGGAACGCCGCCTCCGAGCTCGGGATCCCGCCCCAGTGGTCCTCGAACGCCTCCAGGTCAGCCGCCCAGATGGCCCGGTGGTGCTCGGGGAGGACCGGGCGCACCTCGAGCCCCTCGGGGAGCGGGAACTCGGCCACGTCCTCGAGGGAGGGGCGCAGCATCTCAAAGAAGTAGCGCGCCACCTCGTAGCCTTCCGAGGCCATCAGGATCCCGGCCCCGGTCTGGGCGTCGTTGGCCCACGTCTCGAACCGCCGGTTCCGCCCGGGGATCGGCTCCTGGCCGGCCGCGATCTCGCGCAGCCGGCGCTGGCTGGCCCGCAGGATCGCCCGACCCAGCCCGCGGCGGCGCCAGGCCGGGTGGACCGTCCCCCAGTGCGCGAAGTTCCGGCCGCCGTCGTTGTCCTCGATCCAGTGGACCTTGCCGTATCCGATCAGCGCGCCGTCCACTTCCGCCAGCAGGACGTCCTGGAGCGGGTCCCAGCTGTCCGCGTGCGCGAACCACTGGGCCAGCCCCTCGGCGTCGTGGCGGTCGTCGATCCCGTCGGCCTCGTCGGCCGCGTTGAACAGGCCGGCGATCGCCTCGAGGTCGTCGGGAATCCGCATCCGCCGGAAGACGAGCCCCGGGATGGCGGGCGCCTCCGGCACCTCGACGCGGACGGGGGCGACGGTCATCCGCCCACCTCCAGCGGCCGCCGGTACGCGGTGAACTTCTCGGTGACGACGAAGCCGTTGTCGGTGTAGACGCCCAGGGCGCCGGTCTCGTTGTCGGCGTCCACGCCTAGGATGCCCTCGGCCATGCCGCGCTCCTTGAGCAGGACCAGGCTCCGCGCCACCAGGGCGTGGGCCAGGCCGCGGCGCCGCCACGGGCGACGGGTGAACACCGAGTCCAGCCATCCGTGGAGGACGCCCATGTCGGCGTTGGCCTTGTGGTAGATCGCGTTGATCACCGCGCCGGCGATCTCGTCGCCGTCGAAGGCGACGACATGGAGCGATGGATCCCAGTCGTCATCGGCGATCCACTTCTGGAAGGCCGCCTCCGACGTGTCGATCCCGCCCCAGTGGTCGAGGAACGCCTCGTTGTCAGCCAGGAACAGACGGCGCGCGTCGTCCGCGGTGACCGGCCGGATCTCGATCCCCTCGGGGAGCGGCGGGACCGCGATGGGCTGCGACAGGTCACGGTTCATGTGGAAGAACCACCGCGCCGGCTCGTAGCCATGGGCACGGAACAGCGGATCGGCCCCGAGGTCGGTGACCGAGCCCCAGCAGCCGGCGACCCGGGGCCGGTCCACGTCGTGGCCGGCGGACAGCTCGTCGATGCGCTGCCGCGCCCAGGCGAACAGGGTGGACCCGACCCGGCGACGCCGCCATTCGGGATGCACCTCGCACCACGACCGGTACTCGCGGAACCCGTCGTTGGTGTCGATGAACTCCACCTTGCAGAAGGCCACCGGCACGCCGTCGACCTCCGCCACGCGGAAGTCGGCGTCGGGGTCGAATTTTTCCTCGGGCCCCACCTCGAGGGCGAACTGCTGCTCGGTGAGCCGCTCCTGGACGCGGTCGGCGGTCACCGCCGCATTGGTGATCGCGGTCAGGACCGCGATGTCCTTCGTCAGATCGAGCGGCCGGAGGTTCACCCGGACCTGGATCGTGTCGGTCATGTCAGCCCACCCGCTTCAGGCGGCCGGTGCGCTTGGCATACCGCTCGGCCTTCCCGAACGACCACAGGCCGAGCGGGATGAAGACGAGCGGCATGACCAGCAGCGGCCACACGTTATGGAGCTGGTCACCCATCGAGGCGCCCTCGATGAGGCCGGCCCGGACGCCATCGAGGACGTAGGTGGCCGGCGAGAACTGGCTCAGGAACTGCATCCATTCGGGCAGCACGTCGATGCTGTAGTAGACCCCGCTGACCAGCAGCAGGACCGACTGGAGGACGAACACCATCTGCGCCCCTCGCTCGACGTACATCATCGGCAGGACCGACGCGGCGATGCCGATCCCGATGAAGCTCACCGTCCCGAGCACCGAGAACGCGATCGCCGTGGCGAAGTTCGCCTGCGACAGGTCGAGCTCGAAGAACACGACCAGCACGAGGAGCACGCACAGGGTGTGGACGACGCCGAACAGGACCGCGTAGAGCGCCGCGCCGAGCAGCTGGGCGTAGCGCCGAACCGGGGCCATGAACGTGTACTCCAGGGTCCCTTCCCAGCGCTCCCACTGGACCGACTCGCCGATGAACTGGAAGACGATGGCGAGGTAGTTCCAGAAGATCGTGCCGATCACCAGGACGAGGAGCAGCTGCTCGTCGCCCAGGCTGGCGCCGATCAGGGTGACCGACAGCGCCCCGGCCACCGAGTACACGAGCCAGGCGACTTCCCAGCCCCAGTACCGCTTGGTCAGGTTGAAGTTGCGCTCGACGAAGGCCATCGAGGCCTTGATGTCGTGAGTCAGCATGGCCATCGGTTCAGTCCTCGTCCTCGTCGTCCTTCTCGTCCTCGTCGAAGTCCTCGTCGAGCGACTTCCCGGTGAAGGTCATGAACACCGCGTCCATGGTCGGTTCCTGGCCGTGGTCGGCGGCGACCAGCGACTTGAGCCCCTCGGGCGTGTCCTCGACCACGATCCGGCCGGCATCCAGGATCGCGATCCGCCGGCACAGGCGCTCCGCCTCGGCCATGTCGTGGGTGGTGAGCACGATCGTGGCGTCGTGGGCGTCGCGGAGCTCCTCGATGAAGGCCTGGACCTCGAGCTTGGAGCGCGGGTCGAGACCGGTCGTCGGCTCGTCGAGGAGGAGCAGGGTCGGGCTCGTCAGCAGGGCTCGCGCGATCGCGACCTTCTGCTGCATGCCGCGGCTCATCTGCTCCACCGGCCGGCCCAGGCGCTTCTCGGCAATCCCCAACCGGGCCAGGATGCGGACCGATTCGGCCTTGGCCTCCCTGGGCGCCATTCCGTACAGGCGAGCCGCGTAGGCCAGGTTCTCGTAGGGCGACAGCTTCTTGAAGAACGCGGCGTCCACCGAGACCCGGTTGATCATCCGC
>DATBIW010000037.1:0-8322 GCA_036556745.1 Candidatus Limnocylindria bacterium
CGAGATCAGTGCGTTCGACCTGGGCTTCGATCCGTCCATCGTGGACGTGGCCGAGCCGGGCACCTACACCGTCCATTTCACGAACACCGGCGCCACGCTCCATGACCTGACCTTCGATGGCCAGCCCACCCACGTGGCCGAGCCGGGCGAGGTGGTGATGTTCGAGGTCACGATCCCCGACGGTGGGACCACGTTCCTGTGCACGGTCCCCGGCCACGCCGATGGTGGGATGACCGGGACGGTCACCGTGGCCGGCGAGGGGGGCGGCCACGAGGGCATGACCGCCGAGGAGATGCGCGACGTGGATGCGGCGGTCACCGCCCGCTTCCCCGAGGAAACGTCCGCCATCGGCGGGCAGCTCCTCGAGCCGGAGATCCTGGCCGATGGGACCAAGGTCTTCGACCTGACCGCGTCGGTCATCCAGTGGGAGGTCGAGAAGGACCACTTCGTCGAAGCGTGGGCCTACAACGGGATGGTGCCCGGGCCCGAGATCCGGGTGCAGCTCGGGGATCGGGTCCGGATCAACCTGCACAACGAGCTGGACGTCCCGACGACGCTCCACTCCCACGGCCTCATCGTCCCGAATGCGATGGACGGCGTCCCGGCCATCACCCAGCCCGCCCTGCTCCCCGGAGAGAGTTTCGCGTACGAGTTCACCGTCCAGAACGCCGGCTCGCACATGTACCACAGCCACTTCATGGCCCAGCGCCAGGTCCCGATGGGCCTGCTGGGCGCCTTCGTGGTCGAGGACCCGGCCACCGATCCCCAGGTCGACCTGGACGTCCCGATGGTTCTCAACGACGGCCCCCTGGGCTTCACGATCAATGGCAAGGGCTTTCCGGCCACGCAGCCAATCGTGGCCTCCCAAGGTCAGCTGATCCGGGTCCGATACATGAACGAGGGACTCCAGATCCACCCGATGCACCTGCACGGGATCCCGCAACAGGTCATCGCCCTGGACGGCTTCATGCTCGATCAGCCCTACTACCAGGACACCGTCCTGGTGGCTCCCGGACAGCGGGTCGACGTCCTCATCCGGGCCAGCGAACTGGGCGTGTGGGCGTTTCACTGCCACGTCCTGAGCCACGCCGAGAGCGACGAAGGCATGTTCGGGATGGTGACCGCATTGATCGTCACCGAATAGGAGCTCGCTGGCGGCGGCTGGCTCAGGCCGCGAAGGTGACCTCCACCAGGGGCGCGCGGCGCATGAAGAGCTCGATCCGGTCGGGCACCTGCCAGTTGGCCGTCACCCGCTCCATGACCTCGCGCCGCTCGACCGGCTCCGTGATCGGGCGTGCGAGGGCCGGCAGGTCGGCCTTGACGGGTCCCTTGAGGTGGAAGGTAAACGCCGGGTTGGCGATCAGGTTCGCGTACCAGTCGCGACGACCGGGACTGCCGCTCAGGACGACCCGCCCGTCGATGTTGTGGAACACGAGCTCGATCCGCCGTGGGCTGCCGCTCTTCCGGCCGGTGGTCGTGATGTCGATCAGGTGGCCGCGCGACAGGGCGTGGGCGATCCGCGGATCGGGGTGGATGGGGAGGGCGGTGGTCATCGGCGGCTCAGGGGCCTCGCTTTACGGAACAGAGCGAGACGATAGCCCGAAACCCACCTGAACGCAAAAACGCCCCGGAGGAACCTGGCGGGTCGCTTGATGCAATCTCCCGACTCGTCCGGCTCCTCCGGGACAACCGGAACAATACGGGATGCCGCCGTATCCGCCAACGGCCTTATCCACGAATTTGCGCGGTTGGTGGGCGACTTATCCACGCCCCATCCACGACCCCACGCTCAGGGGCGGTGGGAGCCTCGCAGCGCTACTCGGGAACGAGCCAGGGAAGGAGGTAGTGCTCGCTGAGCCCGTTCAGGTTGAGCCAGGTGGCCAGGACGAGGAACGCGACAAACGCGGCCACCACCAGCCACGACCAGCCGTCCATCTTCAGGCGCCGGTACCAGGTCCGGCGGCCGACGCCGAACCCCCGCAGGTCCATCGAGTCGATCGTGTCCTCGGCTCCGGTTAGGGAGCCGACGGTCACCGGCACGAACACCGGGGCCAGGCGGCGGAGGCGGGCCATCGGGCCGCCGCCCCGCTGGAGCGGGTCGAAGCCGCGCACCCGCTGGGCATCGATCGTCTCGCTGAACTCCTCCGAGAGTGTCGGGATGAAGCGGACCGTCAGGTCGACCATGACCGGCATCCGGTTGCCGAGCCCCAGCTGGTGGAGGGCCGGGCCCAGGTCACCGGGTGCGATGGCGTAGGCCACCGGGAACCCGACCGCGGCGATGGCCACGAAGCGCAGGACCTGGGTGACCACCAGGCTGATCCCCTCGGCAGTGACCTCCGCCCCGAACGGTGGGATCGTGAACAGGACGTGGGTCTCAGTCCCGGCGAAGTCGCCCGACTGGCCGCCAGTGATCAGGGCGTTGATGAACGCCACCGCGCCGATGACGACCAGCAGGTAGAACCACTGCCGTCGGACGAGGCGCCACGGGATGCCGGCCAGCAGGTAGTACCCCAGGGCGAGGCCCGCCGCGACCAGCAGCTGTCGCGAGTCCCTGAGCTGGGGCGCGGCCAGGACGAACAGGAAGGCGGCCAGCAGCAGCGACCGAGGGTCGCGGCGAGCGAGCCACGACCCTCGGCCCAGGTACGCGAACGCGGCCCGCATGCGCGTGCGGGCTCGCGGCGCCTAGCGCCCCATCTGTGCCGAGATCGGCTCCCAGGCGAGGACGAGGATCGGAGTCACGATCGCGGCCGCGATCGAGTTCGCGATCACGGTCGGGATGTACTCGGTGGTGAGGATGGTGTTGAACCCCAGCTCCGGCTGGGTCACCAGCTCGATGAAGATGAACAGGAAGCCGATGATCGTCGCGACGACGCCGGCGACCGCAGCCCACAGGGCCTTGCTGCCGACGCTCTGCATCCGGCTGGCGAGCATGAACGGGAACAGGCCAGCGACCAGGCCGGCGACCCCGTTTGCCACGCTCCACGGCCACGAGGTGAAAGCCCCCCAGCCGGTGAGCTGGTCGCCGACGACGTTGCCGACGAAGCCGGTCAGGAACCCGACGATCGGCCCGAACGCGAAGCCGAAGAAGGTCAGCAGCCCGTAGTGGGGACGGACGCTCACGTTCTCGGCGCCGGGAATCTGGATCGCGAACGAGATCCAGTTGAAGAGCGCGTACAGCGCCGCCCCGATGGCGGCGTAGACGATGACCCGGGTGGTCACCGCCCACGGGCTGGACGAGCTCGAGGGGGACTGCGCTACTGCGGTCATGGGCGAATGCTCCTCCGTGGGGTATCAGCTCGATGCGTGGACGAGTTGGGCGGCGAGGGCTTCGGGACCGAGGAACCGGCTTCCCCGGATATCCGCCTGCCGGTTGGCCTCCATGAGCGAGGTCTCTCGCAGGTTGCAGGCCCGCCACCGTTCCCGATCCTGAACGACCTGGTGGGGGGTCCCGTCGGCCGCGATCCGACCCTCCTTGAGGAGAATGACCCGATCGGCGGTGGTCAGGGCCAGGTCGACGTCGTGGGTGACGAAGTAGATGCTCTCCAGTCCCGCGATGCGCTCCACCTCCCTCATGAACGCGGTGGCGCTCCGATAGTCCTGTCCGGCTGACGGTTCGTCAAGCACCAGCGTACGCGGTTCGAGGGCCAGCGCGACGCCGATCGCGAGCCGCTTCTGCTGCCCGTGGGACAGGGTGCGGGGCGGCCGTTCGGCGACGCCCGGCTCGTCGGCCAGGCCCACCCGGACGAGCGACCGGTCGACGAGGTCGTCGAAGCCATCCGGATTGCGGAGCAGGTTCCGCGGCCCGAACAGGATCTCGTCGCGGACCGTGGCCGCGAACAGCATCTGTGAAGGGTTCTGGAACACGTAGCCGAAGGTCGTGGCCAGCTCGGCGACGCCCCGTCCGGCGATGCTCGTCCCATCGACCAGGACCTCGCCGGCCGAGAGCGGCCGCAGGCCGAGCGCCGCTTTGAACAGGGTCGTCTTGCCCGACCCGTTGGGCCCCAGCACCGCCACCCGCTCGTGGCTGCCCAGGCGGGCCGAGACGTCGTGGAGGACGGTGCGTCCGTCGTAGGCGGCGTCCACCCCGTTCCACTCGATCCGCGGCGGCTGCTCGCCATTCGGACTCGCCTCCGGACGTTGATCAGGCTGGACCGATGGCGCCGCGCCCGCCCGGGCGCGGCGCAGCCACGCCTCGAAGGGCAGCTTCACGAGGGTCGGGTCGGCGGTCTCGAGGAACCCGGCCATCGACCCCAGGTAGGTGACTCGGCCGTCCTCGAGGTACAGGGCCCGGTCCGGCCGGGCCTCGAGCACGTCCTCGATCCGGTGCTCGACCAGCACGACGGCCGTTCCCTCGTCGGCCAGGTGTCGGACGAGCCCCAGCAGTCGGCTCGCCGATGCCGGGTCGAGGTTGGCCAGTGGCTCGTCGAGGACCAGAAGCCGCGGATGGAGCATGAGCGCCCCGCCGATGGCGATCTGCTGGGCCTCGCCCCCCGACAGCTCATCGGTCGTCCGTCCCAGCAGCGGGTCCAGACCGCTGGCCGACGACACCGAGACGAGCCGGCGCCCGATCTCGTCGCGTTCCACGCCCAGGTTCTCGGGTCCGAAGGTCAGCTCGGCTCGGACCGTCGAGGCCACCAGCTGGCGGGTCGGCTCCTGGAGCACGGTCCCCACCATGGTGGCCAGGCCCTTCAGCGAGCTCGCCTGGGTCGCCAGCCCGCCCACCCGGACCGAGCCCGACAGCTCGCCGCCATAGGAGTGGGGGATAAGCCCGTTCAGGGCACGGATCAGGGTCGACTTCCCGCAGCCCGATGGGCCGGCGACGAGGAGCACCTCGCCGGGGGCGACCTCCAGCGAGACGCCCCGGAGGGCGGGCTCGGTCCCGCGCCGGTACTGGAAGGTGAGGTCCTCGACGACGACGACCGGCTCGGTCGCCGGATTGGTCATTCGGCGGTGATCCGGATCGGCTGGTCCTGCGCCAGGTCCAGGTCCGCCGCGGCGCTCCCCTGGTTGACCGCCAGGGTCAGCCGGTCATAGCTGTCGACGTAGAGCATCGGCTCCCCGACCGGGACGTTGCCGAACGTGTCGGCCCAGGCCATCCGCCGGTCGGCCGAGCCATCGGCTTGGATGAGGATCGGGCGCCCGGTGCGCATCGGCCCGGCCGAGGCCTCGAGGTCGGCGCGCATGCCGGCCAGCTTGCAGTTGCCGAAGGTGTCGACGTACACGACGCTGGTCTCGACCCCGCCGGGGATCGGCGTCGCCGGAGGGATGTCCAGCCCGACGAGGGTCGCCAGGTCGAGGGCAGGCCCGAGCTCGGAGACCGGGACGCCGTTCGCCAGGTGGGCGACCGCCGGGGCGAAGATGTCGCGCCCGTGGAAGCTGGTGCTCACCGGGTGGAGCCGATGCGCCTCGCTGGTCAGCTCGTGGGCGGCCGTCACGCCACCCAGCCGCTCGGCGGCCGGGCGCAGGAGGCCATTGTCCGGCCCGACCAGGATGTCGCCGCGCCCCGTGGTCAGGGCCACCGGGCGCCGGGCGGTCCCGACACCAGGGTCGACGACCGCCATGTGCACCCCGACCGGCAGGTACGGGAGCGCGCACCACAGCATGAGCGCCCCGTCCCGGATCGCGAACTTCGTGACCTCGTGGCTGACTTGGATGACCGCGGCCTCGGGGCAGATGCCCAGGATCACGCCCTCGCAGATCGCTCCCGACGGGTCACGGGCGCCGAAGTCGGTGAGGATGCTGACGACCGGGCGAGGCGACATGGGTGCGGATGGTAGCCCGCCACGGCGCGCGGGCGCGACCCGGCGTCAGGGAATGAGGGTGAACGACTCGCCCAGGGCGGGCACCTGCGCCGAGACGCCCAGCCGCTGGCCGATGCGGGATGCGAAGGCGGTCGCGGCGTCGGTCTCGCCGTGCGTCACGTAGGCCGCCCGCGGCTTCCCGTCCGAGGCGGAGGCGGCCCCGAAATGCCCGATCCAGGCGTCCAGCTCGTGCTCGTCGGCGTGGGCCGACAGGCCGGAGATCGTCTGCACCCGGCAGCGGACCGGCCACGTCTGGCCGTCGATGTGGGCCTCCTTCCCACCGTCGGCGAGGTACCGGCCCAGGGTCCCCTCGCCCTGGTAGCCGATGAACAGGAGGGTCGTGGCCGGATCCGGCAGCAGGTCCTTGAGGTGGTGGAGGATCCGCCCCCCGGTGAGCATCCCGCTGGCCGAGACGAGGATGAACGGCCGCGGGCTGCCGACGATGGCCTTCGACGCCTCGACGCTGGTCGTGCACGCCTGCCCGGGGTAGACGAGTGGGGAGTCCCCCGACTGGAGGAGCGCCAGCGTCTCGGCGTCGTAGCCCTCGGGGTGACGGAGGTAGACGTCGTTCGCCTCGCAGGCCATGGGCGAGTCGATGAACAGCGGCAGGTGGGGGATCCGGCCGGTGCGGACCAGGTCGTCGAGGAGCCAGACGAGGTGCTGGGTCCGGCCGATGGCGAAGGCCGGGATCAGGAGCACGCCCTTCCGGGCGGCGACCTCGGCCACGACGGCGGTCAGCTCCTCCACTGCGCGGTCCGCGTCGGGATGCTCGCGGTCGCCGTAGGTGGACTCGACGACGACGACGTCGGCGTGGGTGAGCGGCGTCGGGTCGCGAAGGATGGGCGTGTCCGGCCGGCCGAGGTCGCCCGAGAACACGACGGTCATCTCCTCGCCGCCTGGGTCGCGGACCCGGAGCTCGATGATCGCCGAGCCCAGGATGTGGCCGGCGTCGTGGAACGTGGCCTCCACCCCGTCGGTGATCGTCACCGGCGCCTGGTAGGCGACCGGTCTGACGAGCTCGATCGTGCGGCGCACGTCGTCGACGTCGAACAGCGGGGTGTGCGACTCCGTCCGCATCGGTGCGGGACGAGGGGCCCGGGCGGCCTGCGCGGCCATCTCGGTTTCCGACGCGGTCGCCTCGGACTCGCCGCCGCCGGCCTTCGCGGCCGCCTCTTCGGGGTGATGGCGCTTCCAGCGTTCCGCGGCGTACGCCTGAAGGTGGGCGGAGTCGGTCAGGACGATCTCGGCCAGGTCGGCGGTCGCATCGGTCGTGAACACCGGGCTCCGGTAGCCGACCCGGACCAGCGCCGGCAGGCGGCCGATGTGGTCGTTGTGGGCATGGGTCAGGAGGACGGCATGGACGGAGTCGGCCTCGTACGAGAACCCCATCCGGTTGCGGGCGATCTCCTCCATCCCGCCCTGGAACATCCCGCAGTCGACGAGGATCCGCCGCTCCCCGACGGTGAGCAGGAACTGGGAGCCGGTCACGCCCCCGGCGGCGCCCAGGAAGCGCAGAGAGATGGCCACGGCCGGAGTATGGGGCAGGCGGCGGGTACCATCGGCCCGTGGCCTTTCCCATCTCGCCGCCGATCGAGCCGATGCTCGCCAAGCCACAGCCGGCCATCCCGACCGGGCCGGGCTGGCGCTACGAGCCCAAGTGGGACGGCTTCCGGGCCCTCGTCTTCCGCGACGGGCCGGACGTGTACATCCAGAGCCGCGACCTGAAGCCGCTGAACCGCTACTTCCCCGAGCTCGAGGACCCGCTGCGCGCCGTCGGCCGACCGAAGGACCGGTTCGTCCTCGACGGCGAGATCGTGATCGCCACCGACGGCGAGCTGAACTTCGACGCCCTGCTGCTCCGGATCCACCCGGCCGCCAGCCGGGTCGCCATGCTGGCCGAGGCGAGCCCCTCGTCGTACGTCGCGTTCGACCTGCTCGCCCTCGGCGACAACGACCTCCGCGACCAGCCATTCGGCGACCGTCGCGCCGGGCTGGAGAAGCTCCTGGCCAAGCCGCCGGCATCGGTCCATCTCACCCCAGCCACCGATGACCCGAAGACCGCCACCCACTGGTTCGAGGTGTTCGAGGGGGCGGGCCTGGACGGGGTCATCGCCAAGCCCGCCGACCAGCCATACGTGCCCGGGAAGCGCGAGATGATCAAGATCAAGCACCAGCGGACGGCCGACTGCGTGGTCGCCGGGTTCCGCTGGCACAAGAACGGGCCGGGCACGCATGTCGGCTCGCTGCTCCTGGGGCTCTTCGACGACGAGGGCACGCTCCACCACGTCGGCGTGACGTCGTCGTTCACGTGGGATCGGCGCGCGGCCCTGACCGAGGAGCTGGCACCGCTCCGCGAACGCGCACTGGACGATCACCCGTGGAAGGAATGGGCCGAATGGGCGGTGGCCGGCACGGCGGACGCGTCCGGTCAACGGTTGCCTGGCGCAACGTCGCGCTGGAATCGGGGCAAGGACCTGTCGTGGGAGCCGCTCCGCACGGAACGCGTGGCCGAGGTCGCCTA
>DATBIW010000038.1:0-2397 GCA_036556745.1 Candidatus Limnocylindria bacterium
GGCTCCCAGTACGGGTCCAGGCTGGCGTACAGCCCGTCGACGACCGCGTCCACCTCCGGGCTGATCCGGGACAGCAGGTAGCTGACCAGCGCGAGGACGCCGCCCGGCCGGAGCATGCGGCGGACCTCGGCGAAGAACGGATCCCGATCGAACCAGTGGAACGCCTGGGCGGCCACGAGCAGGTCGACCGATCCGTACGCCAGCCCGGTCGCCTCGGCCGGCGCCACCCGGTATTCGACCTTCGGGTGCGGCCGCGCCTGGGCGAGCTGCTCTGCGCTCGGGTCGAAACCGACGACCTGCTCGAACTGGGCGGCCAGTTCGACCGCGGCCTGCCCGTTGCCGGTCCCGACGTCCACGGCCAGGCCACGACCGGGGCTCACATCGGCCAGCCAGGCGAACAGCTCCGGCGGGTAGGTCGGCCGGAACCGGGCGTAGTCCGCGGCGTGACCGGAGAACAGGTCCTTGAACGCGGTCACCGGCCGGCGCGCAGGTCCTCGACCGACTTCGCGATCCGCCGGGCCCGCGTCTCGGGAACCTTGGTGCCCTCGACCGACAGCACGATCCGGCGCTGGTTGCTGTAGGAGAGCGCGTCGAAGGCGGCCTGTGCCGACGGATCAGCCGCGAGCGCGCTGGCGAGGTCGTTCGGGACCTCCACCGTCCGTGGCTCGGCGTCCAGTGCGAGCTCGACCTCGATCTCGTCGCCGGCGGCCACCCCCGCGCCGGCCCGGTTCTCGGCAGCCAACGGGAGCATGAACACGTCGCCGTAGGCGGCCACCGTGCTGCGGTAGGTGAAGCCGTTGATCGTGACCGTCACCGGCGGGCGCTTGCCCCGACCGAAGGAGGCGACCACGTCCTCGGGGACGCGGAAGCCGGTGGCTGTCTTGCCCTCGAGGAGGACCGTGGTGCGGAACTTCACCGTGGCTTGTCGGCGATGGCCAGGCCGATGTCCGTCACGAAGCGGAGCACGAACGGCTGGCGCTGTGGCTCGAGGCCGGCGGCGGTCTGCCAGGCGGCCATCTCGGCCAGGGTCCAGGTCCCCGATTCGCTCGTCATCCCGAAATAGAGGTCGAAGAACGCGCCCAGCTGTCCGCCCCCCGGCTTTGGCCGAAGCGCCTCCAGGATGATCATCCGTCCGCCCGGCCGCAGGGCGTCCGCGGCTCGAGCCACGAGGGTCCGGTTCGAGGCGTCGTCGAAGTGATGGACCAGGCTGAACATCAGGATCAGGTCGTAGGCATCCGTGCCGAGGTCATCGGTCAGGGCATTCCCGGCCCGCAGGACGACCCGGTCCCCCATCCCCTCGCGCTCGAGGATCGGCGTGACCTGGGCGACGGCATCGGGGAGGTCAAGGACGGTCGCTTGAAGTCCCGGATGGCGTCGGCACAGGACGACCGAGAAGTACCCATGTGAGCCGCCGATGTCGAGGACGTCGCGCGCGCCCTTGGGCACGGGGAGGATGCGGGCAAGCCGGGGCGCGGCGATGTTCGCCTGGGCGCGCATCCCGCGCTGGTACGCCCCCCAGTCCTCGGGAGACATCGTGTCGTGGACCTCCAGCGGGGTCCCGGACCGCAGGTAGTCGTCGAGCCCTTCGATCCAGCGCCACTCGAGACGCTTCATGAGGACCAGGTCCCGGATCGATCCTGGTGGCTGGCGGAGCAGCCACGGATCGGATTCCCGGGTCAGGTGATAGGTGCCATTCCGGTAGGCGAGGTACCGCATCGTGACCAGGAGGTTGAGCAGGCGCTCGGTGGCTCGAGGGTGCGTCCCACAGGCCGCGGCCACGGCCGGGGCGGCGAGTCCGCCAGGACCGATGGCGTCGAAGACGCCGAGCTCGGTGGCCAGCACGAGCGCCCGGGCATACAGCGGGGCGTACGGCTCGGTCATCGCGGCCGGGGTGGCGACGCCCAACCGCATCCCGATCCGCTCGACCACGGTTTCGGGGATCAGGCCGAGCCGCATCGAGGCATGGTAGCCCCCGGGCTGCGGGCCGAATGGCATGTGCGACGATGCCGATGTGAGGCTCGACGGCGTGATCACGGCGGTTGACGCCCATGCTGGCGGGGAGCCGGGCCGGGTGATCATCGGCGGCGTCCACGACGTGCCGGGCGCGACGATGCTCGAGAAGCGCAACCACCTGGCCGAGCACGGCGACCATCTCCGCCGGCTGATGCTCCGCGAGCCGCGCGGCTATCCCGCGACCTGCTGCAACCTCGTCCTGCCGCCGACCCACCCCGACGCCCACGCCGGCTTCGTGATCATGGAGCAGGCCGAGTACCCGGCGATGAGCGGCTCGAACACGATCTGCACGGCCACCGTCCTGATCAACGAGGGCCTCGTCCCGGTGCACGAGCCGATCACCGAGCTCGTCCTCGAGGCACCGGCCGGGCTGATCCGGGTGCG
>DATBIW010000039.1:0-147358 GCA_036556745.1 Candidatus Limnocylindria bacterium
CGCCGAGGGCACGAACGCCATCGCCCAGGCGATCGCCGAACGGACGGCGAAGAAGGTCATCACCGTGGTCGGCGGCGGCGACTCGGTGGCCGCCGTCCAGCAGCTCGGGCTGAGCGAGCGGATGAGCCACGTGAGCACCGGTGGCGGGGCGTCCCTCGAGTTCGTCGAGGGCCGGGCCCTACCCGGCGTGGACGCCCTCCTCGACCGGGCGTGAGCCCGAGCCGGTGAGCGACCGAACCATCCGGCGGGTCTGGGGGCGCGAGATCCTCGACTCGCGGGGAAACCCCACGGTCGAGGTCGAGGTCCGGCTCGAGGACGGTGCGATCGGCACCGCCGCCGTCCCGAGCGGCGCGAGCACCGGGGCGCATGAGGCGGTCGAGCTCCGGGACGGCGACCCTTCCCGCTTCGGCGGGAAGGGCGTGCTCCGGGCCGTGGCCAACGTCCGCGGCGAGATCGCCCAGGCCGTGACCGGCCGGGACGCGACCGACCAGGCTGGGCTCGACGAAGCCCTCATCGGCCTCGACGGCACCCCGAACAAGGGCCGCCTGGGGGCCAACGCCCTGCTCGGCGTCTCGCTGGCGGTGGCCCGGGCTGCGGCCGAGTCCGCCGGCCAGCCCCTGTATCGGTATCTCGGAGGGGACCGGTCCACGACCCTGCCGGTCCCGATGGTGAACATCCTCAACGGTGGCCGGCACGCCGCCGGGGGAACCGACTTCCAGGAGTTCATGATCGTCCCGCTCGGGGCCGCGACCTTCGGCCAGGGAATTCGCTGGGCGGCGGAGATCTTCCATGCCCTCGGCGCGCTGCTCCGCGAGCGTGGCCTGCCGACCGCGGTCGGTGACGAGGGTGGCTACGGCCCGGCGCTGCCGAGCAATGAGGCGGCGATCGCGCTGGTGACCGAGGCGATCGGCCGGGCCGGCTACCGGGCGGCTGAGCAGGTCGCCATCGCGCTCGACCCGGCGGCCAGCGAGCTGTACGCGGACGGCCGCTACACCCTCGCCGGCGAGGGACGGGATCTTGACGCTGGTGGGCTTATCGACCTGTGGGCGGACTGGTCGGAACGGTTCGCGATCGTCAGCATCGAGGACGGGCTGGCCGAGGACGACTGGTCGGGCTGGAGCGAGCTGACCGCGCGCCTCGGGGAGCGGCTGCAGCTCGTCGGCGACGACCTGCTCGTCACGAACACCGCCCGGCTCGAGCGGGCGATCGCCGAGCGGGCGGCGAACGCGATCCTCGTGAAGGTCAACCAGGTCGGGACGCTGAGCGAGTCCATGGCCGCGGTCCGGACCGCCCAGGCCGCCGGCTGGGGGACGGTCATCAGCCACCGGTCAGGAGAGACCGAGGACACGACGATCGCCGACCTGGCGGTGGCACTCGGGACCGGCCAGATCAAGACAGGCTCGATGAGCCGCGGAGAGCGGACCGCGAAGTACAACCGCCTGCTGCGGATCGAGGAGGAGCTCGGGGAGCGTGCCGTCTATGCGGGACGCACCCCGTACGAGCGGTCCGGCTAGGCGACTGGTCCGGTCAGGACTCGGCGCCGTCTCCGGTCGGAGCCTCGTCGGTCGTCGCCTTCTTCGACCGGCGCTGGGCGGCGCTCGTCTCGCGGGTCGCGCGGGTGACCGCGACCCGGGCTTTGCCGGCGGCCGTCCGCGGCCGGTCGGCTGATCGGGCTGCGGCGGCCTTCGAGGCCTTGGCGGCGGCGACCTTCTTTCGTTGCTCGGTCTTGCCGGCCGTGGTCCGACGGCGCGGGCCCGACGACGCGGCGCTGTCGAGCGCGTGCGCGGCGTTGACCTTGGCCATCAGCCGGCTCTTCCGGCGAGCGGCGTTGTTCGGGTGGATGATGCCCTTCTCGGCCGCCTTGTCGAGGGCGCTGATGGCCGCGGCCACCGCCTCGGTGGCGTCACCCTCGGTCCGGCCGGAGGCCACGCTGGCGGCCTGCTGGACGAGGGTCCGGGTCTCGGATCGGGTGCGGCGGTTCACGGCTCGGCGGCGCAGCGCCTGGCGCGCGCGCTTGCGGGCGGATGGGGTTCGGGCACCCTTCCAGGTGCGGGCCTTGCGAGCCACGAACGGCAGTCCTCGGTGAGCGGGCAGTGGGATGGCGACGGCCGGGGGCCGATCGGCGGCGGAGTATAGCACCGAGGTCTCGTCGACACGCGTGGGCCAGTTCGACGACAATCCACGCCACCTCAATGCGAACCCCATCGGTTGCGACCCCAGGCGCCGAACTCAACCCCGGCGCGGACCTCGTGCCCCGCGGCCGAACGCTCCCGCCCCTCGCCATCGGCGCACTGGTCGCCGCGGCCGTCTTTCTGGCCACGCTCACGATCCCCGCTGTCGTTGCCGGTGGCATGGGCCTCGCACTCGGTGGGCGGGTGATGCCCCGCGTGTCGGTGGCCGGCGTCGAGGTCGGCGCCCTGACCGCCGCCGAGGCGGAGGCGCGGCTCCGCGAGCTCCTGCCGGACGTGGCCACCGGTGAGCTGACCATGACCCTCGACGGCGAGTCCACCGCGGTCCCGTATGCGGTCCTCGGCCGCGACCACGACTACGAGGCCCTGGTGGCGGCGGCCATGGCCGTCGGCCGGAGCGGTGACCCGCTGGCCGATGGGCGTGACCGGCTGGCGACCCTGGCCTTCGGCACCAGCCTCCCGGACCAGCTGGCGGTGGATCCCACGCTCCTGGATCGGTTCGTCGTCGACACCGCGACCGCGGCGTTCGTTCCGCCCCACGACGCGGAGGTCATCGTCAACCCCGACGGGACCTACGCGATCGCCAACCCGGCGGAGGGGCGCCGCATGGAACCTGACCAGATCCGCCAGGCCGTCCTGGCCGCGGTCCTCGCCCAGGACGTGGCCAATCCCGTTATCGAGCTCACCACCGAGGCGGTGCCGTTCACCGTGACCCGGGAGGCCGCCGCCGAGGTCGCGGCCGCGGCCCGCGCCATGCAGGCCGCCCCGCTGGTCCTGGCCGACGGGAACGACCGGTTCGAGATCGCCCCGGCGACGATCACGCCGGCCATCGGGTTCGGGACGACCCCGGAGGGCTACGGGGTGACGATCGACCGGACCGTCCTGGGCGACGCCATCGCGACCCTCGCCCCGAGCATCGAGCGCGCCGCGGTGGACGCCTCGTTCGTGTGGGGGTCCGCCGGCCCGACCGGGGTGAACGCGGCGGTCGAGGGCCGCTCCCTGAACGTGCCGGCCACGGTCAGCGCCATCGTCACCGGCCTCGAGCAGCGCGGCCGGGGGATCGAGGTCCCCTCGGTGGCCCTGGCCGGATCGGCCATCGACCCGGGGCTGACCACGGCCTACGCCACCGAGATCCTGCCGAGCCTGGTCCGGATCTCGACCTGGACGACGTGGTACGTGCCGGCCGCCGGCAACGGCTGGGGCGCCAACATCTCGATCCCGGCCCGCGACCTCGACAACATGCTGATCATGCCGGGCGAGGACTTCGACTTCTGGCGCGACATCGGCCCGGTGACCTTCGAGCGGGGCTACTCGTACGGCGGCGCGATCATCGACGGGCGGAGCACCGGCGACCAGGCCATCGGCGGCGGCATCTGCTCGACCTCGACCACGATCTTCAACACGGCGCTCCGAGCCGGCCTCCAGATGGGAGACCGCGCGAACCACTACTACTACATCGATCGCTACCCGATGGGCCTCGACGCGACGGTGTTCGCGACCGACACGTACTCGCAGTCGATGACGTTCACCAACGACACGACCTCGCCGCTGATCATCCGGTCCTACGCGTCGCCGGGCATGGTCCGCTTCGACCTGTGGGGCCTGCCCCTGAACCGGACGGTCACCTTCTCGAGCCCGGTCACCTGGAACCACACCTACGGCCGTGACACGGTGGAGTACACCTCCGCCCTGCCGCCGGGCGCCAGCCGCCGGGTGGAGTACATCCACAACGGGTTCAGCGTGAGCGTCACCCGGACGGTGACCGATGGCGCCACCGGCGCGGTCCTCCACACCAACGAGTACGTCAGCCACTACCAGACCGTGAACGGGGTCGTCGAGATCGGCCGATAGGCCGATGCGGGCGCCGGGCTAGACTTGCCCGCCGTGACCGACCGCCAGCGGATCCGCAACTTCTCGATCGTCGCTCACATCGACCACGGGAAGAGCACGCTCGCCGACCGGCTGCTCGAGGCGACCCACACGATCGACCCGCGCCAGATGACCTCCCAGGTCCTCGACTCGATGGATCTCGAGCGGGAGAAGGGGATCACGATCAAGGCCCGGGCGGTGCGACTCCTCCACACCGCGGCCGACGGCCACGAGTACGTCCTGAACCTGATCGACACGCCGGGCCACGTGGACTTCAGCTACGAGGTGAGCCGGTCCCTCCAGGCCTGCGAGGGAGCGCTCCTGGTCATCGACGCCAGCCAGGGGATCGAGGCCCAGACCCTGGCCAACGCCCAGCTGGCCACCGAGCAGGGGCTGGTCATCGTCCCGGTCATCAACAAGGTGGACCTGCCGAGCGCCGATCCGGCCATGGTCATGGCCGAGCTAGAGGAGAGCCTGGCCATTCCCCGCGAGGAGGCGATCCTGGCCAGCGCCAAGGACGGGACCGGGGTGGCCGAGATCCTCGAGGCCATCGTCAGCCGGATCCCGGCGCCGCCCGGCGACCCGGCCGCGCCCCTCCAGGCCCTCGTCTTCGACTCGCACTACGACCCGTACAAGGGGGTGGTGGCCTACGTCCGGCTGGCCAACGGCACGCTCCACGACCACGACCGGATCCGGTTCATGGCCACCGGGGTGACCTCCGAGATCCTCGAGCTCGGCTGGTTCCGCCCCCAGCCGGTCGCGGCCGCGACGCTCACCGCCGGGGAGGTGGGGTACGTGGCCACCGGGCTGAAGTCGATCGCCGAGGCCCGGGTCGGGGACACCCTGACGACCGTCCGCCACGGCGCCCCGGAGCCGCTCCCCGGGTACCGCCCCGCGCTGCCGCTCGTGTTCGCCGGCATCTACCCGCTCCGCGGCGATGACTACCCGCTCCTCCGTGACGCGCTCGACAAGCTCCACTTGAACGACGCGTCGTTCGTCTACGAGCCCGAGTCGAGCGTGGCCCTGGGCCACGGCTTCCGCTGCGGGTTCCTGGGCCTGCTCCACATGGAGATCGTCCAGGAGCGCCTCGAGCGCGAGTTCGACCTCGACCTCATCGCGTCGGCGCCGTCGGTCGAGTACCGCGTCCACCGCCACGGCGGGTCGGAGGTCGTCGTCGACAATCCGGCACGGATGCCGGACGCGGGGGAGATCGAGGACATCGCCGAGCCGTGGGTCGGGGTCCAGGTCATCACCCCGACCGACTACGTCGGAGCGGTCATGGAGCTGGCCACGTCCCGCCGCGGCACGATCGACACGATGGAGTACCTCGACCCGCGCCGGGTCAACCTCCGCTTCGAGATGCCGCTCGCCGAGCTCATCGTCGACTTCTACGACCAGCTGAAGGGTCGATCCAGCGGCTACGCGAGCCTCGACTACGGCTTCATCGGCTACCGGGCCGGTGACCTCGTCAAGCTCGACATCCTGGTGAACGGGGAGCCGGTGGATGCGCTGAGCCTGATCGTCCACCGGTCGAACGCGCCGCGCATCGGCCGGACCCTGATCGAGAAGCTGAAGCAGCTGATTCCGCGCCAGTCGTTCGAAGTGCCGGTCCAGGCGGCCATCGGGTCCCATATCATCGGCCGGGAGACGATCCGGGCCTACCGGAAGGACGTCATCGCCAAGTGCTACGGCGGTGACATCACCCGCAAGCGGAAGCTGCTCGAGAAGCAGAAGGAGGGTAAGCAGCGGATGAAGCGGGTCGGCTCGGTCGAGATCCCGCAGGAGGCCTTCCTTGCCGTGCTTCGCGTGAACGAGACCGCCACCTGATGTCCGCGCTCGGCGACTTCGGCGACTCCCTCCGCCTGGCGATCGCGATCGGGATGACCGTGTTCATGGTCGTCCTCCGCTTCGACCAGGAGCGGATCATGCGCTCGGACTACTTCCGGAGCCGATCTCGCTGGATGGGGCCGCTCTCGTACTACGGCCTGGTCCTGATCTTCACGGCGGGCATCATCCTGATCCTGCCGCGGGGCCGGGCCTCGCTGTTCCTAGTGGGCGCGGAGCCGGCCGACGTCCTGCCGGCGATGGTGGCGTTCGGGGTGGTCGGCGCCCTGAACGGGATGGCCCTGGCCCTGGTCCGCTTCCGCTCGCTCGTCCCGCTGCCGCTCGAGATGCTCCCCAGCCGGACGCTGGGCGCGGCGCTGAACGCGGTGGCCGAGGAGCTCCAGTTCCGGTCGGTGATCCTGGGACTGATGCTGGTCGGCGGCCTGAACCCCGGCCTGGCGGTGGCCCTCCAGGCGGTCCTCTTCGGCGCCGCCCACCGGCGGGTGTGGCGCGAACGTGACTGGTACTTCGTGATCGGCTCGGTAATCCTCGGCTACGCCTGCGGCCTGGTCACCCTGAACACCGAGTCGGTGATCCCGGCCATGGTCGGCCACTTCGCGGTGACGATGGGGATCTTCGCCTTCGCCGGCGGCCGCCTCCGGATGCAACGCATCTAGGAGCCGCTACCTCCCGGCTCTACACTCGGCGCCGGATGATCTCCTGCCCGAACTGCGACCGATCGAATCCCGAGGACGCCCGGTTCTGCCTGAACTGCGGGCACGCCCTGGTGACCCGGGTGGGCGCCGAGGAGCGGCGCCAGGTGACCGCCCTGTTCGCCGATCTCGTCTCGTCCACGGCCATCTCGGACCGCCACGACCCCGAGGTCGTCCGGCGGGTCGTGTCCGAGTTCTTCGAGCGGGCGACGGCCGAGATCCGCCGCTTCGGGGGCACGGCCGAGCAGTTCCGGGGTGACGCGGTGATGGCCGTGTTCGGCCTGACCCGGGCCCACGAGGACGACCCCGAACGCGCGGTCCGCGCCGCGTTCGCCGTCCGCGACGCCCTGGCCGAGCTCGCCCCCGACGCGGCCGAGCGGCACGGCATCACGCTCCAGGTCCGGATCGGGGTCGAGGCCGGCGAGGTCGTGGTCGGCGACCCGTTCGGGGGCTCGACGATGGCCACCGGCGACGCCCTGAACGTGGCCGCCCGGCTCGAGACCATGGCCGCGCCGGGCCAGATCGTCGTCGGCGAGGCGGTCCACGAGGCCACCAAGCGGGCGGTGGCCTTCCAGCCGGTCGGGGACTGGGAGGTGGCCGGCAAGGCGGAGGCGGTGTCGGCCTGGCAGGCGATGGCCCTGATCGCCGAGCCGGGACAGTCGCGCGGCATCGAGGGCCACCGGGCGCCGCTGACCGGGCGGGACGAGGAGCTGGCCCTCCTCCGCGAGGCGGCCCGCCGGGTCCTCCACGAGCGGAAGGCGATCCTGTTCTCGATCCTGGGCCTGCCGGGCGTGGGCAAGAGCCGGCTCGTCGAAGAGCTGGGCGCGGAGCTCCACGCCCAGGGCTGGCAGGTCGTCCGCGGTCGCTGCCTGCCCTACGGGGAGGGGATCACCTACTGGCCGCTGGGCGAGATCGTCCGGGACGTGGCGGGGATCAGCGCCGGGATGTCGAGCGCCGAGGCCCGCACCCATCTCGCCGCGGTCGCGCCCGACCAGGGCGCGGCCGACTGGCTGGCCTTCGCCATCGGCCTGTCGCCGTCCCCGCCGGCCGGTGGGGAGGCCCTCGACCGCGAGATCGCGGTCGCCATCCGGCGGCTGGTCGAGGCCGCGTCGGTCGAGCGGCCGCTCCTCGTGGTCGCCGAGGACATCCACTGGGCGGAGCCCCCGCTCCTCGACCTGCTCGAGTACCTTGCCACCTGGACCCGTGACCGTCCGGTCCTGATCATGGCCCTGGCCCGGCCCGACCTGCTCGACCTGCGTCCCGGCTGGGGATCCGGCCGGATGGAGGCCTCCCGCCTCCAGCTCGAGCCGTTGACCCGGGCCGAGACCGCCACCCTGGTCGGCGAGCTCCTGGCGGTGGACGGCCTTCCGGATCGCCTCCGCGACCAGCTGCTCGACCGGGCGGAGGGCAACCCGCTGTTCGTCGAGGAGACGATCCGCCTCCTCCTCGAGCGCGGCGCCATCGTCGAGCGCGACGGGCGCTGGGTCGCCGGCGAGGAGATCGGCGGCGAGATCGGCGAGCTTGAGGTCCCCGAGACGATCGAGGCGCTGGTTCGCGCCCGCCTGGATGCGCTCCCACGCGAGGAGCGAGCGGTCCTCCAGGGCGCCTCGGTCATCGGCCGCGTCTTCCAGCGCTCGGCGCTGGCGACCCTCCTCGAGGAGCCGGTCGAGGGACCCCTCGAGCAGGCGGTGCTCCGCGACATCGTCAGCGAGGAGCCGGCCGAGGACCCGCTGTACCGGTTCAAGCACCAGGTCATCCGCGACGTCGCCTATGGCGCGCTCCCCAAGGCCCGGCGGGCCGACCTCCATCGCCGGACGGTCGACTGGCTGACCGGGTGGGCCGGCGACCGGCGAGACGAGTTCGTCGAGATCGAGGCTCATCACCTCGAGCAGGCAGTCCAGCTCCTCCGCGAGCTCGAGGGTGAGGCCGATGCCGGACTGGTCGACCGAGCGGTCGCCGCCCTCCGCCGCAGCGCGACCAAGGCCTCCTCCCGTGATGACCTCCACGCGGTCGTTTCGTTCGCGGACCGGGCGCTGGCGGTCGTCCCGGCCGATCCTGCCGATCGGCTCGAGATCGAGACCCTGCTCTTCGAGGCCCTGTTCGAGAGTGGGCAGTTCGCCCGGGGTCGTGACCATGCGCTGGCCGTCGCCGAGGCGGCCGGCTCCGCCGGACGGCGCGACCTCCGTGGGCGGGCGCTGCTTCGGATCGGGATCGATGCCGCGGTGGGCACGGCCGGGGATCGGGATCGGGCCCGGGGCGTGGGCTTCCTTCTCGAGGCCCGCGAGGAGCTCCAGGCGGCCGGCGACGGGCTCCACGAGAGCGACGTCATGTACTACCTCGGGTTCGCCGGCCTGTTCGACGGCAACCTCGAGGCGGCCCTCGGCGCCTGGCAGGAGGCCGCCGACCTGGCGAGGCGAGCCGGTGACGCCGGCCGCGAGATCCGCGCCCAGCAGCGGGTGACCCACGTCCTGTTCGAGGCTGGGCGGCGCGAGGAGGCCGAGGCGCTGCTCAACCAGACTGCGGAACTCGCCGCGGACCTCAGCCTCGTGAGCCAGGCGCAGGTCTGGAAGTCACAGGGCCAGTTCCTGACCCGCTACGGTGTCGACATCGAGCGCGGCCGGGAGCTGCTCGTTCGGTCCCACGAGGTCGGGGAGGAGTGTGGCGACCTGGACCTGCGCGTCGGCTCGCTGTCGGCCCTGGCCGAGAGCGCGGTCGTCACCGGGGACGCGGCTGCCGCCCTCCGCTGGTCGCGCGCCCAGCTCGACGTCGTCACCGCCCTCGGCCAGGACTGGATGGTCGCCGCGGCCGAGCACTGGGTGGCCCAGTCCCACCTGGCGGCCGGCGACCCGGCCGCCGCCGAGCCCCACGTCCGGCGCGCCACCGAGCTGGCGACCGGGGACGAGGCGTCCATCGCCGCCAACGCCCAGCTCGACCTGGCCCAGGTCCACGACGGTCTCGGCCGCGAGCAGGAAGCGGCCCGGGTCTTCGACGGCGTGGCCGAGGCGTTTCGCCGTCTGCCGTTCCGGACCGACATCGCCTCGTTCGACCTGGCGTTGGGCGCGTTCCACATCGGCCACGGCCGCCCGGAGGTGGGGGAGCCACTCGTGGCCCGGGCCCGCGACGAGTTCGCGTCGTTCTTCGGTCCCAAAACCCCGTTCCTCGGCCACCTCGACCGAGTCGTGGCCACCGCCCGCGAGCGCGCCTCGCGTTGACACCTCGTTGACCGCGGCGGTACGATCAGTCCCACCCGGATTAGCACTCTAACCATGAGAGTGCTAACATCCTGATCGAGAAATGCCAGATCGCGCGCAACCGGTTCCCAGCTCCTCGCACCCGCCGGTCGACCTGACCGAGCGGCAGCGGGCCGTGCTGGGCGCCGTGGTCGAGGACTACGTCCTGAACGCGGTCCCGGTCGGATCGGCCGCCCTGGTGCGCCGCTACGGGCTGAACGTGAGCCCCGCCACGATCCGGAGCGCCATGGCCGACCTCGAGCAGCTGGGCCTGCTGACCCACCCGCACACCTCGGCCGGCCGCGTCCCGTCGGACCTCGGCTACCGCTACTACGTCGAAGCCCTCATGCGCGAGACTGAGCTCGACCGCGCCGACGCATTGATGATTCGCCACCAGTTCAGCCAGGTCCAGCTCACCTCCAACGACTGGCTCCGCCTGGCAGCGTCGACCCTCGCCGCCTCGACCCGCGCCGCCGCGGTCGTCACCCCCGCCCGCTCCCGGCGCGCGAAGTTCGCCCACCTCCAGCTGGTGGACCTTCCCGACCACGCCCGGATGGCCGTCGTCGTCCTGACCGATGGCACCGTCATCCAGCGCCACCTCGACCCGACCGCCCTGGCCAAGGCATCGGGCGGCGAGGTCAGCCAGGCCGCCCTGGATGCGGCCGCCGCCGAGCTGAACACCGAGCTGAACGGGCTCACCGCTCCCCAGTCGCGCCGCCGCGCCCGGAAGCTCACCCCGCTCGCCGCCCACGTCGCGGCCGCGGTGGCCGAGCTCCTGGACGAGGCCGACGAGACCGCGATCGAGGAGGTCTACACCGACGGCCTGGCCTACGTCCTCGACCAGCCCGAGTTCGCCGGCGGCCACGCCCTGCGCCCGGTTCTCGAGGTCCTCCAGCGGGTCGACTTCCTGGAGCAGCTGCTCCCCGTGGTCACGCGGCGGGGCGGGGTCCACGTGATCATCGGCCGCGAAAACCCCAACGACGCCATGCGCGAGGTGTCCCTCGTATTCGCCCCGTACGGGACGCCGGACCGCGCCCTGGGCCTGCTCGGCGTGCTGGGCCCGACCCGGATGGCCTACCCGCGGGCCATCCCGACCGTCCGCTTCGTGTCGACCGTCCTGAACGAGCTCATCGACAGCCACACCGGGTGGACCCATGACTGAGAAGGCCACCAAGCCGATGAACGGCGAGCCGCGCGCCAAGACCCGGGCCGAGGAGCGCGCCGAGGCGATCAGCACCCCGAGCCGGAGCGAGCTCCTCGAGCAGCTCCAGGAGGCCGAGCGGGCGCTGGCGGCCACCCGCGAGCAGGCCGACGAGAACCTCCGGAACTGGCAGCGCACGGCGGCCGACTTCTCGAACTACAAGCGCCGGACCGAGGAGGAGCGCCGAGCGGCGGACCTGTTCGCCAACGCCGTCCTGCTGGCCCGCCTGCTGGCGGTCCTCGACGACTTCGACCGGGCCCTCGACAACGTGCCCGAGGATGCCCACGAGTCGTGGGTCGAGGGCGTCCAGCTGGTCGAGCGCAAGCTCCGGGGCCTGCTCGAGGCCGAGGGCGTGACGCCCATCGAGGCCATCGGTCAGCCCTTCGATCCCAACCTCCACGAGGCGGTCGTCCATGAGGAGACCGCCGAAGCCCCCGACAACACCGTCATCGGCGAGGTCCAGAAGGGGTACCTGCTCCATGAGCGGGTCCTCCGGCCCTCGCTGGTGCGCGTCGCCAACAACCCCGGAAAGTAGGTAGCCAAGCACATGGGAAAGATCATCGGTATCGACCTCGGGACCACCAACAGCGTGGTCGCCGTCATGGAGGGCGGTGAGCCCACCGTCATCACGAGCGCCGAGGGCTCGCGGATCACGCCGTCGGTCGTCGGCTTCGCGAAGAGCGGGGAGCGGCTCGTCGGCCAGGTCGCCAAGCGCCAGGCCATCACCAACCCCGAGAACACCGTGTTCTCGATCAAGCGCTTCATGGGGCGCCGCTTCGACGACCCCGAGGTCCAGCGCAGCAAGGACCTGGTGCCGTACACCGTCGAGAAGGACCCGAAGTCCGACGGGATCGTGGTGACCCTCGCCAACGAGAAGAGCTACACCCCGCCCGAGATCAGCGCGATGATCCTCCAGAAGCTGAAGGCCGATGCCGAGGCGTACCTGGGCGAGAAGGTGACCGAGGCGGTCATCACCGTGCCGGCCTACTTCGACGACACCCAGCGCCAGGCGACCAAGGACGCCGGGCGGATCGCCGGCCTGGACGTCAAGCGGATCGTCAACGAGCCGACCGCATCGGCCCTGGCCTACGGGCTCGACAAGGACAAGGAAGAGAAGATCGCCGTCTACGACCTGGGCGGCGGGACCTTCGACATCTCCATTCTGGAACTCTCGGAGGGCGTCTTCGAGGTCCGCTCGACGAACGGCGACACCCACCTGGGCGGCGACGACTTCGACCAGCGGGTCATCGAGTGGCTGTCCGCCGAGTTCAAGAAGGACCAGGGGATCGACCTGTCCAAGGACCGGATCGCCCTCCAGCGGCTCAAGGAGGCTGCCGAGAAGGCGAAGATCGAGCTGTCCACGACGACCTCGACCGAGGTCAACCTGCCGTTCATCAGCGCCGACGCCGAGGGCCCCAAGCACCTGGTCATGACCCTGACCCGGGCCAAGCTCGAGGACCTCGTCGCAGACCTGGTGATGCGGACCGAAGGCCCGGTCAAGCAGGCCCTCGCCGATGCCGGGATCAAGCCCTCGGAGATCAACGAGGTGATCCTGGTCGGCGGCCAGACCCGGATGCCGGCCGTCGTCGAGGCGGTGAAGAAGATGTTCGCCGGCCGCGAGCCGCACAAGGGGGTCAACCCCGACGAGGTGGTCGCGGTGGGGGCCGCCATCCAGGCCGGCGTCCTGGGCGGCGAGGTGAAGGACGTCCTCCTCCTCGACGTCACCCCGCTGTCGCTGGGCATCGAGACCCTGGGCGGCGTGGCGACCAAGATGATCAACCGCAACACGACCATCCCGACCTCGCATACCCAGATCTTCTCGACCGCGTCGGACAACCAGCCGAGCGTCGACATCGTCGTCCTGCAGGGGGAGCGGGAGATGGCCGGTGACAACAAGAAGCTGGCCACGTTCCGGCTCGACGGGATCCCGGCCGCTCCCCGGGGCGTGCCCCAGATCGAGGTCACGTTCGACATCGACGCCAACGGCATCCTGAACGTGGCGGCCAAGGACAAGGCCACCTCCAAGGAGCAGAAGGTGACGATCACCGCCTCCTCGATGCTCGCCAAGGAGGACGTGGACCAGATGGTCCGCGACGCCGCCGAGCACGCGGAGGAGGACCGCCAGCGCCGCCACGAGGCGGAGTCCCGCAACGAGGCGGACGCGCTCACCTTCCAGGCCGAGCGGCTCCTAAAGGACCTCGAGGGCAAGATCTCGGACGAGGACAAGACCGAGGTCGAGACCCGGGTCGCGGCCGTCCGCGAGGCGCTGGCCGGGACCGATGCCGGCGCGATCGACTCGACCAAGCAGCAGCTGGTGGAGGTCCTCCAGCGGATCGGCTCGCAGGCCTACGCCGAGGCCGCTCCGTCAGCCGAGGGCCCGACCGATGGAGCCGGCTCCAACGGGGCCGCCCCGGAGGGCGAGACCGATGGCGAGGCCGAGGGCGAGACGATCGAGGGCGAGTACAAGGAGGTCTAGGACCTCCCTTCACCCAACGGCGAGGGCCGGGCGAAAGCCCGGCCCTATGCTCTCGGGGTGAGCTCCCGGGCGGGCGTCGCGTTCCTGTTCGACGTCGACAATACGCTGCTCGACAACGACCGGGTGAAGGCCGATATGGCGGCCGGGATCCGGGCGGCAGTCGGGCCGGTGCTCGCGGACCGGTTCTGGGAGCTGTACGAGGAGGTCCGCGCCGAGAAGGACGTCGTCGACCTGCCGGTCACCCTGGAACGGTTCGAGGATGCGTACCACGACGAGCCGGGGGTGCTCACGGTGATCGGCCTGGTCATGGGCTATCCGTTCGAGACGGCGCTCTACCCGGGGGCGCTGGCTGCGTTGGCGCATGTCCAGGAGATCGGCCCCGCCGGCATCGTGACCGACGGCGACCCGGGGTACCAGCCGGTCAAGATCGCGCGCGCCGGGCTGACGGCCGCCGTGAACGGGCGCGTCTACATCTCGGTCCACAAGGAGGAGCGGCTGGCCGAGGTCCAGCGCGCCATGCCGGCCGATCGGTATGTCCTGGTGGACGACAAGCTGGCTGTCCTCAACCGGGTCGAGATGCGCCACGCCGCCGTGATGACCGTCCACGTTCGCCAGGGCCACTACGCCAGCATGACCGACGGCTACCGACCGGCCGATCGCACGCTCGAGCACATCGGCGACCTGGCCGAGCTCGACCTGGAGACCTTCCTCAAGCCGTCATGACAACCGGGGAACCGAGCGCCCGGCCGTGCGGCGACCCCTACTGGATGAGGATCGGCACCGTCAGGACAAGCATCGAGAGGATGGCGAGGATCAGCAGCATCGGCCAGACGAAGCGCAGCCAGGTGCCGTAGCCGATCCGGGCGATCGCGAGCCCGCCCATGACCACCGCCGAGGTCGGCGTGATCAGGTTGATGAGCCCGTTTCCGGTCTGGTACGCGGTCACGACCAGGTACTCGGGAACGCCGGCGAAGCCGGCCAGCGGCGCCATGATCGGCATGGCGACCGTCGCCAGCCCGGACGACGAAGGAATCAGGAACGACAGCGGCAGGAACAGGCCGTACATCAGGTTGATGAACACCACGCCGCCGACGCCCGCCACCGCCTGCTCGGCCGCGTTCAGCACCGTGTCGGTGATGAGCCCGTTGTTCATGACGACCGTGATGCCCCGCGCGATGCCGATGATCAGCGCCACCCCGAGCAGGTCTCGGGCGCCGTCGACGAAGGTGGAGGCCAGCTCGCCCTCGTTCATCCGGCCCACGACGCCGATGAGGATGGCGAACAGCAGGAACGAGGCGGTCATCTCCGGGAACCACCACCACAGGGTCGGCAGCGGGACCCCGAGGTCCTCCCACGGGATGACGCCGTAGATCATCACCACGAAGGCGAGGAAGAACAGGCCCAGTACCGCCTTCTCCCGTCCGGGAAGCGCGGCATCCTCGGTCGTCGTGTCGGCGCCGCGGAAGGCGGCCTCGTTCTCCGCCTTCTGGGCGTAGACCATCGACTTCGTCGGGTCGGACTTGACCTTGGCGGCGTACCGCATGACGAACCAGATACCGATCGCGGTCCCCACCACCAGGATCACGAGCCGACCGATGAGGCCCTCGTCGATGCTCGTGCCCGCGAAGCCCGAGGCGATCCCGGTCGCGAACGGGTTGATCGTGGAGCCGAGGACGCCGATCCCGCAGCCGAGCAGGAGGAGCGAGGCGCCGACCATGGTGTCGTACCCGGCGGCGACCATGACCGTAATGATCAGGACGTAGAACGCCAGGCTCTCCTCGTTCATCCCGAACGTCGTCCCGCCGATGGCAAACACGATCATCAGGATCGGGATCATCAGCTGCTCCCGGCCACGGAAGCGGGACACGATCCGGGCGATCCCGTCGTTGATCGCGCCGGTCTTCATCGTGATCCCGAGGAAGCCGCCGATGACGAGCACGAACAGGGCCACGTCGATGGCCCCGAACAGCTCGCCACTGTTCCAGACGCTGATGCTGCCGTCCTCGGCCTCGATCCCGAAGAGGCCGTTGATGGGCGCCAGCAGGGAGTCGGCGATGATCCGCTGCGGGTTCTGCTCGACCTGCTCGTAGCTGCCCGGGATCGGCTGCCCGTTCTCGTCGAGCTGGTACTGGCCGGCCGGGATGATCCACGTCCCGATGGCGACCAGGACGATGAGGATGAACAGGATCGTGTACGCGCTCGGCAGCGCGAAGCCACGCTTCTTCGGCGGGGCGGCGGGCGCCTCGTCGGCGGTCATGCGATGCCTCCTTCGGGGAGCGGCTCAGAGTCGGCGGGATCCGCAGGATCGGCGGGCTCGATGTGCTCGATGCGGAACCCGGTGAAGCCGTAGATCAGCGAGATGAGGGGGCTCAGCAGGTTGAAGAACGCGTACGGCAGGTACGCGGCGGTCGCGACGCCCAGGACGCCGGCCATGTAGGCCCCGCAGCTGTTCCACGGGACCAGGGGCGAGGTCACGGTCCCCGAATCCTCCACGGCCCGGGACAGCATGCGGGGTGTCAAGCCGCGCTTCGCGAACTCGGCCCGGTAGATCCGGCTCGGCATGACGATGGCCACGTACTGGTCGCCGGCGATGACGTTCAGGCCGATGCAGGTGGCGATGACCGACGCGATGAGGCGGCCGGTGGACTTGGCGGCGGCCAGGACCGGGCGGACGAGGCGCTCGAGGAACCCGGCGGACTCCATGATCGCGGCGAACGATAGGGCGCCGAGCACGAGCCAGATCGTGTACAGCATGGAGTCCATGCCGCCCCGGCTGAAGAGGGCGTCGATCGTCTCGTTCCCGGTGTTGGACACGAAGCCGGTGGCGAGCGCGGTGTAGATGGCCTGGATGGCGACCGAGACCGGGCCGGCGCTCGGATCGTCCACGAAGGCCGCGACCGCCTCCGGCTGGGTGAAGACCGCCAGGACGGCGCCGAAGATCGCGCAACCGAAGATCGAGAGGAACGGCGGCATGCGGCGCACGGAGAAGAACACGAGGAGGAGGAGGGGCGCGAAGTTCACGAGGGAGATGTTGAAGTGGCGGCTCAGCTCCTCCTGGACGAGCGCCGGCTCGAAGGCACCCTCGGGTGGGGTCAGCAGGCCGAGGATCGTGAACCCGATGATGGCCAGGATGACCGCCGGCCCGGAGGTCCAGACCATGGCCCCGATGTGCTGGTTGGTGGTCACGTTGCCGACCAGCGACGGGACGAGGACGGTCGTCTCCGAGATCGGCGTCATCTTGTCGCCGAAGTACGCGCCCGAGATCACCGCGCCGGCGGCGATGGCCGGGTTGGCGCCGACGAGCGGCGCCAGGGCGACGAAGGCCACGCCGAGGGTGGCCGCCGTCGTCCACGAGCTGCCGATGGCGAGGCCCACGAGGCCGCAGACGATCGCCGTCGCCGGGTAGAACCACGCGGCATTGAGGAGGCCGACCCCGTAGTACACGACGGTCGGGATCGTGCCGGCCATGTTCCATGCTCCGATCAGCGCGCCGACGGCCAGGAGGATGAAGACCGCGGCAAGCGCCGAGCTGATGCCACCGATCGTCGCCTCGCGGACCCGCGCGACCGAATGGCCGTTCTTCAGGGCGACCAGGGCGGCCACCGTGGCGCTGACAAACAGCGCCACCTGCAGCGGCCCGCCGGTCGCATCGGTCCCGAACAGGGCAATCGTCAGGCCGATGAGCCCGATCAGGGTGACGACCGGGATCAGCGCATCGAGCAGCGACGGCTCGCGCGGCCCCCGCGCCTCGGGGGTGATGACCGCCGGGTCGGGCGAGCCCTTGTCGGTCATGGACGGGCCTCGAGGATTCCTTTCGCTGTCAGGCGTGGAGCGTGATGGCCGCCACCGGCGCGACCGCGCCGGATCGGTCCTGGTCCTCCGGGCCGCGGGCGACGAGGAGCAGGCCGACGATGGCCGCCACGATCACGATTCCCACGATCCAGCCGGCCGCGGAGCTCTTCTCGGTTTCCATCTCGGTCACCTCAGATCGGGTCACGGTCGATCGGGCAGGTCATGCAGTGCCCGCCGCCGCGGCCCTTGCCGAGCTCGAAGCCCTCGATCGTCACCACCTCGACCCCGGCCTCCCGCATTTTGGCGATCGTGAAGGTGTTCCGTTCGTACGCGACGACAACGCCGGGCTCGAGGGCCACCACGTTGTTGCCGTCGTCCCACTGCTCGCGCTGCTGCTGGTAGGCGTCGCCGCCGGTCTCGACGACCGTGAGCTTGGGGATCCCGAGCGCATCGGTCACCGCCGAGATCAGGTCCTTGTCGGGCCGGACGTCCAGTGTGCCCTCCTTCTCGCCCGGGCGGATGCTGATCGACCGGATGCCCTCCACCACCTTGGGGAAGGCGGTTGCCTTGTCGCGGTCGAGCAGGGTGAACACGGTGTCGAGGTGCATGTGGGCCCGGTCCTTGGTCATCACCGCGGCGATGACCCGGGTCGCCGCGCCCTTCGCGAACAGCGCCTTGGCGATGAGCTCGATCATCCGCCCCGACGTCCGTTCCGACATGCCGATGGCCACCGCCCCGTTCCCGATGATCTCGACGTCGCCGCCCTCGAGGGATGCCAACCCGAAGTCCTCGGCGTGGAACCGATCGTCATCGCCGAGCGGCGGGTACCAGAACTCGAAGTCGGCGTCGCGGAACATCGGGTGGCCGCGGTAGATGGCGGCCATGTTGTAGGCCTCGCGCCGGCGGGCCGGCCAGTACATCGGGTTCACCGAGACCCCGCCGTAGATCCAGCACGACGAGTCGCGCATGAAGAGCGTGTTCGGGACGGGGGGCAGGACGAAGATGCCCTGGTCGTCGATCGCCGAGGCGATGAGCGACCTGCCGGCCAGCTGACCGAGGTCGAGGCCGCTCTCCGCGACCGTGAGCCCGCCGATCAGGTGCTTGGCGAGCACGTCTGGTGCCATACCCGCGAGCGCCGCGCGGACGTCGTCCACCAGCGCCGGACCGACGACGTGCTCGGTGGTCACCCGCTCGATGAGCCGCTGGCGAACGTCCGGGCTGGCGGCGAGGGCCTCCCCGAGCAGATCCTGGACGTAGAAGACCTCGGTCCCGCGCTCCCGCATGCGGGCCACGAACTGGTCGTGCTCCCACTGGGCCCGCTCGACCCACAGGACATCGTCGAACAGGAGCTCGTCATGGTTGTCCGGGGTCAGCCGCTTCAGGCTGAGCTCCGGCCGATGGACGATGACCTTCCGGAGCTTGCCGACTTCCGAGTGGACGCCGAACGCGGTCATGTGTGCTTCTCTCCTCAGCTCGTGACGTTCGTGCCGGCCGTACCGGCCACCAATCCATCGATGTCTTCCAGTGAGCCGATGACCGCCCGCTTTCCGGTCGCCGACGCGAACTCGACGGCCGCCTGGACCTTGGGCCCCATCGACCCGCCGGCAAACTCCATCGCCCCCAGCTCGTCGGGCGTCGCCTGGCTGAGCTTCCGCTGGTTGGGTGTGCCCCAGTCGGCATAGACCCCGTCCACGTCGGTGGCCATGATGTAGAGGTCAGCCTCGAGGTCCTTCGCCAGCAGGCTGCTGGCGAGGTCCTTGTCGATCACGGCCTCGACGCCCACCAGCCGCCGTTCCTCCCCGGGCGCGTACATGGTTGGAATGCCGCCGCCGCCGGCGCAGATGACGACTGTCCCGTGGTCGAGCAGCCAGCGCATCGGCCGGATCTCGAAGATCCGCTGCGGGCGGGGAGAGGGGACGACCCGCCGCCAGTGATCGCCGTCGGGCTTGACCACCCAGCCCTTTTCCGACGCCTGGGCCTTGGCATCGGCCTCGCTGTAGATCGGCCCGACGAACTTCGTCGGGTTGGCGAAGCCGGGGTCGTCGGGGTCCACCTCGACCATGGTCAGGATGGTGGCCAGCGGCTTCTCGAATGGCAAGAGGTTGCCCAGCTCCTGCTCGATGAGGTAGCCGATCATCCCCTGCGTCTCCGCGCCGAGGATGTCGAACGGATAGGGCTCGACCTCGGTGTAGGCGGCGCCGGTGAGGGCCAGCAGCCCAACCTGCGGGCCGTTGCCGTGGGAGATGACGAGATCGTGCTCGGCGGCGACCCGCGCCAGGCCGGCGGCGGCGATCTTCACGTTCGCGCGCTGGACGTCCGCGGTCATCGGCTGACCGCGCTTGATGAGGGCGTTTCCGCCGAGGGCGACGACCACGCGCATCGGTCAGCTCCCGATCGTGGCCACCATGATCGCCTTGATCGTGTGCATCCGGTTTTCCGCCTGCTGCCACACGATCGACCGCTCGGACTCGAAGACGTCGTTCGTGACCTCGAGCCCGTCGAGGCCGAACTTCTGGAAGATCTCCTCGCCGACCTCGGTGTTCCGGTCGTGGAACGCGGGCAGGCAGTGCATGAACATGACCTTGGGGTTGCCAGTCTTCTTCACGAGCGAGGCATTCACCTGGTACGGCTTGAGGAGCTTGATCCGCTCCTCCCAGACCGAGTCGGCCTCGCCCATGCTGACCCACACGTCGGTGTACATGAAGTCCACGCCCTTGGCGCCGACCGCCGGGTCATCGGTCAGGGTCAGCTTCGCGCCCGTCTCCTTGGCGATGGCCTTGCAGCTCGCCACCAGCTCCTTGTCGGGCCACAGGTGCTTCGGTCCGGCGAGGCGGACGTCCATGCCCATCTTCACACCCCCGACCATCAGGGAGTCGCCCATGTTGTTCCGGGCGTCGCCGAAGTAGCAGAACGCGATCTCGTGGAGCGGCTTGTCGCTGTGCTCCTGCATGGTCAGGAAGTCCGCCAGGATCTGGGTCGGGTGGAAGTCGTCGGTGAGCCCGTTCCACACCGGGACGCCGGCGTAGTCGGCCAGCTCCTGGACGATCTCCTGGGAGAAGCCGCGGTACTCGATGCCGTCGAAGATCCGGCCCAGGACGCGGGCCGTGTCCTTCATCGACTCCTTGTGGCCGATCTGGCTGCCCTCCGGGCCCAGGTACGTGACGTGGGCGCCCTGGTCGTAGGCGGCGACCTCGAACGAGACCCGGGTTCGGGTCGAGGCCTTCTCGAAGATGATCGCGATGTTCTTGCCCTTCATCAGCTGCTGCTCATAGCCGCCGTACTTGGCGCGCTTGAGGTCGCGGGCCAGGTCGAGCAGGTAGCGGATGTCGCGAGGGGAGAAGTCGAGAAGCTTCAGGTAGCTCCGGTTGCGGAGGTTGTATCCCATCATGTACCTCGGCGAGTGTTGGGCATCTGTCTGGGCATCTGTCTGGGCATGCGACGCCGGCAGGGCGGCTGGCGGTCTCGAATCTCGGGGCTAGTATCGCGCCGATTCGTCATCGCTTCATCAGCGGCTGGCTGGCGGCCGCCCCGTCCGGCCCCTGCGTACCTGCCCCACGGGTGTAACGGCCAGGCAGACAGTCCTCGTTGGCTCCGTACCCGCCCCACGGCCAGCGACGACCCCCGTCGGCCTCCGAGGCCCAGGCCCCAGTCGTTCGCTGGCGGCGGTCAGGCGCGCTGGATGGGGAGCGCCATGCAGGTCGGGCCGCCGGACCCGTTCAGGCCGATCTCGGTGGCCGGATACGCATGGACCTCCACTCCGGCTGCCTCCAGGGCACGCCGGGTCGTTGGGTTGCCCTCGGCGACGACGACCACCCCTGGACGGACGACGAGAACGTTGCAGCCGAGGGTCTCGTACTCGTCGTCGGGGACGGCGATGACCCCGATCTCCAGCTCACCCAGCAGGTCCCACAAGCCGATGGGCAGGAGCGGCGGGTAGACCACCGCCAGATCCCGGGCGATCGGCGAGATGACCGACAGGAGATGGACCAGCTCCTCCGGGCCACGCCAGTACGGGAGGTCGAACGTCCTGACCTCGAGGTCTGCCTCGATCTCGCCCAGGATGTCCGCCAGCTGCGCGGCCCCGGCCGCGTTGGTCCGGAGCGAGCGGCCGATGCACAGCAGGTCCGGCCGGAGCCGGCACACGTCGCCGCCCTCGATCGTTCCCCTCGGGCCGATCCGGCCGGCGATCGGGGTCTCGTTGTTCGTCAGCCAGTTCCGGATGATCCGCACCTCGGACTTCCGGTTTGCCTTGCCCGGCCGGAGGAGGATCGCGCCGGCATCGGTCATCAGGACCGGATCGAAGGTGTACACCAGGTCGGGGTCGCTGGTCTGGGTCACCAGCCGCCGGACCCGGACGCCGAGCGCGCCGAGCAGATCGGTGTAGGCGTCGTGCTCGGCCTGGGCGGTGACCAGGTCCACCGGGTGCCGGAAGGCGTGGGCCGGGTCCTCGAAGGCGGTGCCGAAGGCGGCGTCGGGCCGATGGACGAGTACCTCGAGCAGCGGCGAGGTCATGTCGCGGGCGCCCCAGGTCGGGGCGCCCGCATCGGTCATCGGTCGGTCCCCCGGGGATCAGCTCAGCTGGCTGGTGCAGTGCGGGCAGCGCGTCGCGGCCACTGGGATCTCGGTTGCGCAGTGGGGACACTCCTTGGTCGTCGCCTCTTCCTCCTTGGCCAGGCGGGCGTCGAACGCCTGCTTGGGCCTGACGATGAAGAAGTAGACGGCCGCGGCGATCAGCAGGAACGTGATCAGGGCGTTCAGGAACAGCCCGTACCGGACCTCGGCCGAGCCGACCGTGATGCTGGCGGTGCTGAAGTCCGGGACGCCGAGCAGGCCGAGCAGCGGGGTCAGGATGTCGGCCACGAACGAGCCGACGACGGCCGCAAACGCGCCGGCGATGATGACCGCGACGGCCAGGTCGACGACGTTGCCGCGCAGGATGAAGTCGCGGAATCCCTTCACGGTTGCCTCCTCCGAAGTGGCTGGGTGGCGAGTGTAGCCCGCAGTACGATGGCCACATGAGAGCCCTCAGGACCGCGATCAACGAGTTCTTCGTCCGCAACGACCTCATCTGGGAAGGCCTCATGGGCGTCCTGGTCATCGTCTGGCTGCTGATCGGTGCGGAGCCACGGGGGCCCGTGTTCCGGTTCGCTGCCGACGCGATCACCGTCTTCTTCGCCCTCGAGTTCAGCATCCGGTTCCTGGCCACCTACGACCACCGTGGCTACCTGCGCGGCCACTGGATCGACGCGGTCACCATCATCCCGGCGCTCCGCGGGTTCCGCCTCCTGCGCCTGCTCCGGATGCTCCGCCTGATCCGGGCCACTCGTGGGCTGGCGAACGCGGTCGGCGTGCTCGAGTACCTGGCTGACGACCTGACCATCAAGTCGCTGTTCACGGTCTGGTTCTCCGTGACCGTGGTGGCCAGCGTGATGTTCTACGTGGCCGAGTCCGGCGAGAACCCGAACGTCGACAGTCTCTTCGATGCGAGCTGGTGGGCGCTCGTGACCGCCACCACCGTCGGGTACGGCGACATCTACCCGGTGACGGTGGCGGGCCGGTTGTCCGGCATCGTGATGATGCTCGTCGGGATCGCGACGTTCTCGGCGCTGGCCGGCTTGATCGGGAGCGCCCTCCAGCGGCGCCGGGCGGAGATCGCCGGGGGCATGACCGAGGCGGACATCGACGAGGCCGATGCTGCCGCCGATGCCGGGGGAACCGGCGAGCTCTCCGGGGACGCTTCGTTCCGGCTCCGCCGGCTGGCGACCCTCCGTGACGAGGGCCTGATCACCACCGAGGAGTACGACGCGCGGCGGTCGGCGGTCGTGGCAGAGCTCTAGGGCACGCCCGCGGCCGTCGACATGCGCCTCGCGACCTGGAACGTCAACTCGCTCAGGGCCCGGCTCGACCGGGTCCTGGCCTGGACCGAGCGCCACCAGCCCGACGTCCTGTGCATGCAGGAGACCAAGCTGGCCGATGACGCGGTCCCGATGCTCGACTTCGGCGCGCTCGGGTACGAGGTCGCGCACCATGGCAGCGGGACGTGGAACGGGGTGGCGATCGCGTCCCGGATCGGGCTCGACGAGATCGTCGGCGGGCTCCCGGAGTCCGAGGACTGGACCGATGAGGGTGGCCGCTTCCTGACCGCGCGCTGCGGTGACGTCCGGGTGGCGAGCGTCTACGTCCCGAACGGGCGGGTCGTCGGCTCGGAGTTCTATGCCGCCAAGCTCGATTGGCTCGATCACCTGAACGAGTGGCTCCGCGAGCGGAACGACCCGGCCGACCCGCTGGCCCTGTGCGGAGACTTCAACGTCGCCCCCACCGACAACGACGTGTGGGATCCGGCCGCCGCCCACGGCGCGACCCACGTCTCACCGCCGGAGCGAGCGCGGATCGCGAGCCTCGTCGAGTGGGGGCTGACCGACGTCCTCCACCAGTTCCACCCGGAGCCGGGCTACTTCACGTGGTGGGACTACCGGGCGGGCCACTTCCACAAGAACTTCGGGATGCGGATCGACCACGTCCTGGCGACCGCGCCGCTCGCCGCCCGGGCCGTTGCCGCCGAGCGCGACCGCGACGCCCGAAAGCCGAGCACGTACCCGGGGATTCCCTCCGACCACGCCCCGGTGGTCGTGGAGTTTGGCCAGCCGGCCTCCGGCTAGAGGGCCCCGCCGGCGGCGGGCGGCGCCCCGCTGGCCACTCCGCCGTCACCGACCGGCTGGCGGGCCAGGTAGTCCTCGGCCAGGAGGATGCTCGACGCGACGGCCCGCTCGACCGTGGTCAGCAGGTCGGCCATCGAGCTCATCTCCTCGAGCTGCTCCTTCAGGAACCAGGCCAGGAACTGCTCGCCGACCAGGTCGCCCTCGGCCCGAGCCAGCTGGGCCAGCGCCTCGATCTTGTCGGTCACCGAGCGCTCCTGCTCGAGCGCCAGCCTGACCGGCTCGACGTGGTCGCCGAACTCGGTGCGCGGGGCGGCGACCTCCGGGATGGTGACCGGCTTCTGGGCGTCGAGGAGGTATTGGATGATGATCATCGCGTGGTTCCGCTCCTCGACCGCCTGGCGGTAGAAGTGCTGCGCCAGCTGGGGGAGCGTCTCGCCGTCATAGAACACGGCGATCGCGACGTACTGCTGGCTGGCCGCGAACTCGGCGGCCAGCTGGGCATTCAGGGCGTCGGTGAACTTCGACATGCGCGGATGGTAGCGCCGCCCGCCGGGCTCAGCGGGGCTCGAGGATGACGACCGGGATCTCGCGCGTTGTCTTCCTCCGGTACTCGTCGTACTGGGGCAGGGCGGCGACGAATCGCTCGTACAACGGTCGGGCCTCGTCGGCGGTCGCCCGACGGGCGTGGACCGCCCGGCGCTCCTTCCCGACCTCAACCTCGGTGTCGGGATGGGTCTGGAGGTTCAGCCACCACGCCGGGTCGTCGTCGCGTCCGGCATTCGAGGCCACGACGACCAGGTTGTCGCCGTCGACCACGTAGTAGAGGCCGTTCCGCCGGTGCTTCCCGGTCGTCCGGCCGACGGTGTGCAGGAACAGGGTGCGCACCTGACCTCCGCTGGCATTGGGAACGGTGAACCGCCCGCCGCTGATCCGCGACAGGGCCCGGTCCTCGATCCACAGGATATGCAGGAGCCAGCGCGGGACCGCCATCAGTCAGTCCGGCGGCGGCCTCCGGATGGTCTCCGGGACCCGGTGGAAGAGGCCGGGGTCGGCCAAACCGGGCAAGACTCGTAGCTTGGCGGCCGCGACGAGGCCGAGGGTCACCAGCGGGGCGTTCGGCGACTTCCCGACCCGGCGGAGGCTCATCGTCCCGATGTGGTCGGCGACGTCGGTGACATCGAACTCATTCCCTGGACGGATGTCGCTGTCCTGGAGGAAGGTGAGCAGGCGGGCGTCCTCCTCCGCCTCCTCGGTCACCCGCAGGATCGTGACCGAGCTCCCGGGCCGGGCGTCGGACAGGCGCTCGCCGGCCGGGCGGCGGGGGATCTGGCCGTCGCGGGGAATCGGGTTTCCGTGCGGGCAGGTCGGCGGGCGCCCGAGAAGATCGTCGATGCGGTCGGTGACCCGGTCCGACATCGCGCTCTGGAAGTGGTGCGCCTCCTCGTCGGCCTCCGCCCATCCCAGGCCCACCACCTCGGTGAGCAGCCACTCCGCCAGGGCGTGGCGCCGGAAGGTCCGTTCCGCCGCGGTCCGGCCGGTCGGCGTCAGCTCGAGCTGGCGCGTCTCCTCGTCGACGACGAGGAAGCCCTCCCGGACGAGCCGGGTCACCATCTCGCTCACCGCGGTCGGGCTGACGCCCATCCGCTCGGCGAGGCGGGCGGCGATCACCGGCTGGCCCTCGCCATGGAGGTAGCGGATCATCATCAGGTACTCGGCGGCGGCCTCGGTCGGCTCGCCGGTTCCCTGGGCAGCGCTTGCCATCGGCGCGATTATCGGCGGCTCACGCCACCGCGACTGCCCTGGCCAGATCCCGGCCGATCCGCGAGCGCGGCCAGGTGACCACGTCGGCGCCGATGAAGGACCGATAGGCCCGCAGGGCCTCGGCCAGCGCGGGGATGAAGCCAGGCTCGCTCATCGGCTCGAAGCCATCCTCGAACCAGACGCCGTTGATGTCGAGCTGCCGACGCTTCCGGTCCAGCTTCGGCTCGAGCCGGCCGGCGAACCGGTCGCCGAACAGGATGGGCAGCACGTAGTAGCCGTGCCGCCGCTTCGCCTCCGGGGTGTAGACCTCCCAGAGGTAGTCGAAGTCGAACAGGTCGCGCAGCATCGGCCGGTCCCACATCAACGGGTCCAGCGGGGCCAGGAACGACACCGTCGGCGGGCGGCGGGACCGCCGGGCGGTCGCCTCGAGGATCGGCAGCTCCTCCGCCATGACCAGCCGAACCCCGCGCCGGCCCTCGACCTCCACCGGGACGAGGACGCCCTCGTCGATGAGGGACATGGTGATGACCTTCCGCTGGGCGACGCTGCCGGCCTGTCCCCAGACCAGCTCCGCGTTGCCGGTGGTGGCCACCAGGCCCACCGCCCGGTAGCGCGACAGGACCCGGTGCCGCCACGCCTCGGCCTCCGGGGCGGGTGGCGCGTCGAGATACTGCGCCGGAACGAGCCGCTCGATGAGGTCGTAGAAGCGCCGGCTGCCCTCGCGCCGCGCGATCCCAATCTCGCCGCTCACGAACATCGCCTCGAGGACGGCCCGGGCGGCCCGGGTCGTGGCCGCCGAGCTCGTGTCCCACCACCAGTTGATGACCTGGTCGTGGTCGGCGAAGGCCGCCGTCGAAACCGGCCCCTCGTCCCGAATGTGGGTCCGAATCCGATCGGCCAGGGCGGCGTGCTCGCGGAGGAAGTCGCGGTAGTGCGGCTGCGAGCGCGTCCAGGCAAGCCGATACCAGGGCAGCTCCTCGATGGGCAGGATGTTCAGGGCCTTGTTGTAGAGCTCGATCAGTCGCCGCCGGCTGCGCGGGGCGTAGAGCCAGTGGTCGCACCATTCGCGACGGTAGCCCTTGATTCGGGCGTGGAGGACGAGGTCGTGGTTCCGGGCGCCCGGCACCTCGAGGGGGTCGAACTGGAACGAGCCCAGCCGCTCGATCGCCTTCAGGACCGATGACGGCTGCGCGGGGAGCGAGCGCGCCGGGTCGAGGAGGTGCCGTCGGACGAGGAAGCGCCGCGCGTGGGCTGCCGAGATCTGGCGCGGCGGCGGAGCGGACACGCGACCGATGCTAGACGAGCGTCGATCTCCGTCGCACACTCCTCCCATGCACGAGCATCCTCCCGGCCTGCCGCCGTCCCACTCGGCCGAGGCCCCGGCCGACGATGCGGCGCGTGCCGTCCGCGTCCAGCTCCTGACCACCGAGCACTGGAGCCTGCTGTCCAGCCGGAACCTGGCCTGGAACGAGGCGTCCTCGCGCGCCGGGATGTTCCTGACCGTCTTGACCGGGGCGGTCGTGGCCCTGGCCCTGGTCGCCCAGGCGACCGGCTTCAGCGACGCCTTCGTGGTCTTCGCGCTCCTGTTGCTGCCGATCGTCCTGTTCGTCGGACTGACGACGTTCGCGAGGCTCAACGAGATCAATGAGGAAGACCTCTACTGGGTCCAGGGCATGAACCGGCTCCGACGGGCCTACCTCGACATCGATCCCGGGCTGGGCGAGTACTTCGTGGCCGGCTCGACGGAGGACGTCGTCGGCGTCCTTCGAACCTATGGGACGCGAGAGCCGGCCTCTCCATCGATGCGCGGGAACATCACGCATGCGCTGATCACGATGCCGGCGATGATCCTCGTCATCGACAGTGTCGTGGCCGCCGTCCTCGTCGGCCTGGTCCTCGGCCAGCTCGGGACGTCCATGGAAGCCTCCGCGCTCGGGGCGGCCATCGGCTTCGTGGTGGTGTTCGCCGTCGCGTCCTGGTGGGAGGGCCGCAAGGCGATCGCCTTCTGGGCCTCCGATCGGCGAGGGCGTGAGGACGACCCGTCGGGCTGATCTCGATCGACTGGCACTCGGGCTTTCAGAGTGCCAATTTGTATAATCCGCCGCCATGGCCGTGAAGCGCGACTACTACGAGATCCTCGGGGTCGATCGGAATGCGACCGACGATGAGATCAAGCGCGCCTTCCGCCGCGCCGCCCAGCGCCACCACCCCGACGTGGACACGTCGTCCGGGGCCGAGGAGCGCTTCAAGGAGCTGAACGAGGCGTACCGCGTCCTGTCCGATCGGCAGCGGCGCGCGGCCTACGACATGTTCGGCCACGCCGGGGTCGACGGGGCCAGCGCCGCCGGCGAGCCGTTCGGCGGCGGCTTCGGGCCGTTCGGCGATATCTTCGACGCCTTCTTCGGCGGGTCGCCGGCGGGCGGCCGCCGGCGCCAACGCGTGGTGGCGGGCGCGGACCTGCGCTACGACCTGACGATCAGCCTGGCCGAGGCGGTGAGCGGGGTGACCCGCGAGATCCGCTTCCCGACCCTCGTCCGCTGCGAGACGTGCGCCGGGTCGGGCGCCGAGCCGGGGAGCGAGCCGGAGCGCTGCCCCGAGTGCAACGGCACCGGGGAGCGGCGCCGGGTCTCCCAGACGATCCTCGGCCAGATGGTGAACATCACGGCCTGTCCCCGCTGCAACGGGGAGGGCCGGGTCGTCGGCACGCCGTGCCACACCTGCAGGGGCGACGGCCGGATCCGCGAGGACCGCCGGCTGGAGGTCAGCATCCCGGCCGGTATCGAGAGCGGCCAGCGCGTCGCGCTCGAAGGCCAGGGCGAAGCGGGTCCGCGGAGCGGCCCACCCGGCGACCTGTTCGTCCTGGTCACCGTCCGCGACGACCCCGACCTCGTGCGCCGCGGGAGCGAGCTGTGGACCGAGGTTCCGGTCACGTTCGCCCAGGCTGCGCTCGGCGGGCAGGTGACCGTCCGGACCGTCGAGGGCACTGAGCCGGTCGACGTCCCCGCCGGCACCCAGAGCGGGCAGGAGATCCGGCTGCGGGGTCGAGGCATGCCCCGCCTGCGCGGCTCGGGCCGTGGCGACCTCCACGTCATCGTGACCGTGGTGGTGCCGGCCAAGCTGTCGAAACGCGAGAAGGAGCTCCTCCACCAGCTGAACGAGGCGAGCGCCCCGGCCACCCTGCCACGGAGCGGGCCCTCACTGGGCGACCGGCTGCGCGACCTGTTCTCGTAGCCATGCGCTGGCTCGCCCTGAGCGTCGACGCCGACGTCGAGGCGGTCGAGGCGGTCAGCGAGATCCTCGGCCGGCTGGGCCGCGGCAGCGCGATCGAGCCGCTGCGCCTGGCCGCCGACCAGGCTGATGAGCAGACCCTGCGTGCCGATCCGGCCGCCGGCTATCGGGTCACTTCCTGGGTGCCGGACGACGAGGAGGCGGCCGATGCGATCGCTCGCACCGAGGCTGCCCTCGGCCACCTGCGGGCATTCGACCTGCGGCCGATGAGCGGGCTCACCGTGACCGCCGTCGAGGACGCCGACTGGGCGACCAGCTGGCGCGAGGGGTACGCGCCGATCCGGATCGGCCGGCTGAGCCTGGTCCCGACCTGGCTGGACGTGCCAGCGGATGTCGACCTCGTCATCCGCCTCGATCCCGGGATGGCCTTCGGGACCGGCCTTCATCCGACGACCCGCGGCTGCCTCGAGCTGCTCCAGCGACTGGGCCCGCTGCCGGCGGACGTGCTCGACGTCGGCACCGGGTCGGGGATCCTCGCCCTGGCCGCGCTGCGGCTCGGTGCCCGACGAGTCGTGGGCTACGACGTCGATCGGCTGGCCGTGGAGGCGGCCACCGCCAACGCGGCGGCCAACGACCTCGGCGCGCGGTTCGAGGCGAGGCTCGGGACGCTGCCGGAGACGGCGCTCCAGCCGTTCCCGCTGGTCGTGGCCAACCTCGTCGCCGCCGTCCTGGTCGAGCTCGCCCCGCGGCTGGCCGCCCACGCCGCCCCCGGTGGCACGCTGATTGCCTCGGGGATCATCGACACCCGGGCCGAGGAGGTGGAGGTGGCCCTGGTCGAGAACGGGTTCCGCATCGCGGAGCGGATCGTGGACGGGGAGTGGGTCAGCCTCCGCGCGATCCGCGGCGAATGACCGTCCATCGCTTCTTCGTCGAGCCGGGCACGGTCCACGGGGATCGCTTCCCGCTGCCGGCCGCGATCGAACACCAGGTCACGCGCGTCCTGCGCCTGCGAGACGGGGCCGAGATCGTCATCCTCGAGGGGGACGGCCAGGAGGTCCGCTGCCGGCTCGAGGCCGGCGGGCTGGTGGTCCTCGACCGACGCCCGTCCATCGGGGAGCCGCGCCATCGGCTCACGGTCGTCCAGGCCCTCCTGAAGGGCGACCACCTCGAAACCGTGGTCCGCCAGGGCACCGAGGTCGGCGTCGCGCGGTTCGAGCTCGTCGTCACCGAGCGGTGCGTCGCCCGGGAGGTGTCCGGATCACGCCTGGCGCGGCTGCGGGCCGTGGCCCGCGAGGCCGCGGAGCAGGCCGAGCGGGGCGTGATCCCCGAGGTCGTCGCCCCGGTCGCACTGGCCGTGGGCCTCGGATCGGGATCGGTCCTCCTGCTCGAGCGGTCGGACGCCCCCCGGTTGTCGGAGCTCGCGCCGGCTGCCCGGCTGGTGATCGGTCCCGAAGGGGGATTCACCGCGGCCGAGGTGGCCGCGGCACAGGAATCGGGGGCGACGGTCGCCAGCCTCGGGCCGCGCATCCTGCGCAGCGACTCGGTGGCGGCCGCCGCCTCCGCGGTGGTCCTCTCCCAATCGGGAGACTTCGCCTAGGCCGTCGTCCTAGTTGCCGGCCGGGTTGGCGATGAACCAGACCCCGTTCAGGCCGTCACCGGCGGCATCGCCTTCGGCCGAGTCACCGGCGAAGAAGTACAGCGGGAAGCCGTTGTACGTCACCTGCTCTGTCCCGTCGGGGCGCATGACCGTGCCGAGCAGGTCCGCGCTCGCCTCGCCGGCGTCCACCGGGGCGACCAGCGGCGGCCAGTTGGTCAGGCAGTCGTCGACGCAGACGAACTCGCCGGTGCCTTCCTCGGTGTGGATATACAGGGTCAGGCCGTCCTCGCCGGCCAGCGCCTGGCCCGCGCTCGTCTCGACGATCCGGAGGCCACTGCCGGACGCCGGCGCGCTCGCAGCGCCCTCGCTCGCGGCGGCCGACGGCTCGGCCGGCGCGCTGCTCGGCTCTTCGCTGGCGCCATCAGTCCCGCTCGCCGACGGCGAACAGGCAGCCAGCGCGAGGACCATCACAGCGACATAACCCATCGCTTTCATCTGCTTCACGTTGTGTCTCCTCCCAGCTTCGAGCGGACGGGTCTAAGCGGGGAGGCTACTCCGAAAAGCAAAACGCCGCCCAAACCGGCCTTTGGCCTTGTCGCGGCGGCGCGCGTTCCCGTACGCTCCGCTCGTGGCCGACCGCGATCCGTCCTACGAGCCGGGATGCCTCTTCTGTCGGATCGCCGCTGACGAGCTCCCGTCCGATCGTGTCTATGAGAACGAGGCGGTCATCGTCTTCCGCGACATCAACCCGCGAGCGCCGACCCACCTCCTCGCCATCCCTCGCCGGCACCTCGCCTCGGTGGACGACCTGACCGATGCCGATCCCGACCGGGACACGTTGGCTGCGCTGTTTGCCGCCCTCCGGTCCGTGGCGGCGGACGCCGGTGTCCGCGGGTACCGGATCGTGACCAACGTGGGGCCGGACGCGGGCCAGAGCGTGTTCCACATCCACTTCCACCTGCTCGCCGGCCGTACCATGCTGTGGCCGCCCGGGTGACCGGCGGTCGCATCCGCTAGTCTGTGCCGCCATTGCCCGTCCCGAGAGTCCCGTGAGCCTGACCTGCTCGAACTGCCAGACTGAGAACGCGCCCGGCGCCAAGTTCTGCACCGAGTGTGCGACGCCGCTCGCGCGTCCGTGCCCGAACTGCGGGACGCCGAACCCTGCCGCCGCGAAGTTCTGCGCTGAATGCGCGACCGGTCTCACCACCGCAGCTGTCTCATCCCCCACGACACCCGCCGGCGCCGGCACATCGAAGGTCCCCGGCGCCGTCGCCGAGCGTCGTGTCGTGTCTATCCTGTTCGCTGACCTGGTGGGCTTCACGCCGTTCGCGGAGGACAGGGATCCCGAACAGGTGCGCGAGTCGCTCAGCGCCTACTTCAATACGGCACGCCAGGTGGTCGAGCGATATGGCGGCACGATCGAGAAGTTCATCGGCGACGCGGTCATGGCTGTATGGGGCGTCCCGGTCGCCCACGAGGACGACGCAGAGCGGGCCGTTCGCGCCGGAATGGACCTGGTCGAGGCGGTGCGACCCATGGGCGCGGGCATCGAGGCCCGGGCCGGGGTCCTCACCGGCGAAGCGGCCGTCACCCTGGCCGCGACCGATCAGGGCATGGTGGCTGGGGACCTCGTCAACACGGCCTCCCGACTCCAGACCGTGGCTCCTCCTGGAACAGTCCTGGTCGGGGAAGCCACCCAGCGAGCGGCGGCCGCCGGCATCATGTTCGAGAAGGCAGGTGACCAGCTCCTCAAGGGCAAGAGCACACCCGTCCCAGCGTGGCGGGCGGTCCGTGTGGCCGGCGGCATTCGCGGGCGCTGGCGGCAGGAGGGCCCAGAGGCACCATTCGTCGGACGGACCGAGGAGCTGACGCTCTTGAAGGAGCTGTACCACGCCACGGCGCGGGAAAAGCGGGCACGGCTGGTGTCGGTCGTCGGGCCGGCGGGGATCGGGAAGAGCCGCCTGTCCCGCGAGTTCCTCAACCACGTCGACGCCGAGGCAGAGGATTTCTGGCTCCACCACGGCCGAAGCCCGGCGTACGGCGAGGGCCTCACCTTCTGGGCCCTCGGCGAGATGGTCCGCCAGCGCGCCGGCCTCGCAGAGACTGATGGCGAGGACACCACGCGCGAGCGTATCCGAGCCATGGTGGCCGAACACGTTACCGAGGAGGCCGACCGCCGCTGGATCGAGCCCGCCATGCTGGCCCTGTTCGGCCTGAGCGGCGGAGAGGCGGATACCGAGCAGTTGTTCGGCGCTTGGCGGACGTTCTTCGAGCAGCTGGCCGCCGAAGGTCCGGTCGTCCTCGTATTCGAGGACCTCCACTGGGCCGACAGCGGCATGCTCGACTTCGTCGACTATCTCCTCGAGTGGAGCCGGACTCAGCCAATCTTCATCCTGACCTTGGCCCGCCCTGAGCTCATCGAGCGGCGCCCGACCTGGGGAGCCGGCAAGCGCCAGTTCACATCGGTCTACCTCGAGCCCCTCGGAGAGCCAGCCATCCGCGAACTGCTGGTCGGCCTGGTACCGGGTTTGCCAGATGCCGCCAGCCGGGCGATCGGTTCCCGGGCAGACGGGATCCCGCTCTATGCCGTGGAGACCGTCCGGATGCTCGTGGCCGACGGTCGACTGGTCGAGAAGGATGGGGTCTATGCGCCGAGCGGCGACCTCAGCCAGCTGGCGGTGCCCGAGTCGCTGACCGGGCTCATCTCGTCCAGGCTCGACGCCCTGGACCCGGAGGCTCGCGCGCTGGCGCAGGACGCCTCGGTCCTCGGACAACGGTTCACCCTCGCCGGGCTGGCGGCCGTCAGTGGGCTCGACTCGGCGGCGCTGGAGCCTCGGATCGAGACACTCGTACGTCGTGAGCTGTTGAACATCGAAACCGATCCACGCTCGCCGGAGCGGAATCAGTACGGGTTCGTTCAGTCATTGATCCGGGAGGTCTCGTACAACACGCTGGCCAGGCGCGACAGGAAGTCGCGCCATCTGGCGGCCGCCCGCTTCTTCGAGAGCCTCGGAACGGACGAACTCGCCGGCGCGTTGGCCGGACAATATGCCGCTGCCCATGCGAACGCCGATGGCGAGGAGGAGGCCGCCGCTCTCGCGGCGCAGGCGCGGCTGGCCATGCGCGCGGCGGCCGAGCGGGCGATGGCGCTCGGGGCCCAGGATCAGGCCTTCGAGTTCTACCGCCAGGCCCTGAGCCTGGCTCACGATGGCGGGGAAGAGGCAGAGATGTCGCTCCGGGCCGGCGAGGCCGCCTCCTCCGCTGGCCGCTATCACGACGCCGAGCCGCTTCTGCGACGAGCCCTCGAGCTGTTCACCGACAGCGGCGACGTGGATGCCTCGGACAGGGCGCTGAGCGCGCTCGCCACGGGCTTGGCCACCGCGTCGCGCTACACCGAAACGATCGAGCTCCTGGAGCCGATCCTGGGCGATGCACCGGACTACGCCGCTCGACCGGGGCTCATCGCCGCCGGCGGCCAGTTGGCACGCGCGTACATGCTGCAATGGGACGCGCCCCGCGCGATCGCTGCGGCCGATCGAGTCTTGCCCGCCGCCGAGCATGCGGACATGAGCCCGCTTGTGGCAGACCTGCTCGTGACGAAGGGAACCGCGCTCAACCTCGACGGGCGAGTCCGCGAGTCGCTCGCGCTCATCACGGCCGGGCGCGAGCTCGGTGAGGAAGTCGGCGCTCAAACCGTGACGATCCGGGCCCTGATCAACCAGGCCGGCCCGCTCGAGGCTGCCGATCCCCTCCGGGTCTACGAGGAGTCGAAGATCGGGCTCGCCTTGGCCCGCCGCGTCGGTCAGCGCGCCATGCTCCTCACGCTGGTGTTCAACGCGGTCGGAATCGCCCTGCGCGTCGGCGATTGGGACTGGGCCGGAGCCGAGCTCGCGACGCTCGACGAAATGGACCTTGAGGACACCGACCGCATGCTCGCGGTGACGGCGATGGTTTCGTTGCGGGCCCTGCGCGGCGAGCCGCGGGACGACCTCATCGAGGAGATGCGGCGCGCGGACATCTCTGAGGAGTCCCTGCGGCCGTTGGCCAACACGGTGTTCGCCATTGACGATTTCGTGAACGGCAACCTGGAGCGGGCTCGCCCGATCTTCCGGGAGAACCTGCGCATTCAATGGGCCGCCGATGACTTCATGTTCGCGGTGCGAATTGCGGCGTGGCTTCGAGACGCCGACGGGTTGGAGGCCCTCCGCCACGAGCTGGCCTCGCAGCCTCGGCATGGACCCCTCGTCGACGCCTTGGATCTCACGGCTGAGGCTGCCCTGGAAGCGCTCGCCGGACGCGCCGCAGAGTCGGTGCGCCTGTACCAAGAGGCACTCCGGGTCATCGGGACGGTCGGATATCGCTTCGACGCCGCATTGATCGGCATCGACATGGCCACCCTCCTCGACCACTCACTCATGGAGGTGCAGCAGGCGGTGCAGGACAGCCGCGTGATCCTGTCGGAGCTGCGGGCCATCCCGTTCCTCGAGCGCCTGTCCTCCGAGATGGCGCGGAGCGGAGCCGGCTCGGGTACGACGAGTGCTGCTTCCGACGCCGTTCCGATCGGCGAGTCCGAGGTTGCCGCCGGATAGCCGATTCGGGCACGTCTGGTAGACTCCGCCGGCCCCTGCGTCCGGTATCGGTCCTGACCGAGACCGGCGCGACACCTGGGCTGAGAGGAGGCGAGACATTTGGCAGAGGTCCGAGTGGGCGAGAACGAGTCGTTCGAGAGCGCCCTGCGCCGGTTCAACAAGAAGATCCAGCAGTCGGGCATCCTTGCCGAGGCTCGTCGCCGTGAGCATTACGAGAAGCCCAGCGTGAAGCGCAAGCGCAAGGAATCCAAGAAGCGCAAGGGCCCGCGCGTCTGAGCCTCCAGGACGACCTGTCCGGCGCCATGCGCGCCGCCATGAAGGCGGGCGACGCGAAGCGAGTCAGCACCCTCCGGATGGCGATGGCGGCTGCCCACAACCGCCAGATCGAGCTCGGGCATGAGCTGACCGATGCCGAGGTGATCGAGGTCCTCGACCGCCAAGTCAAGCAGCGCCGCGAGAGCATCGAGCTGTTCCGCAACGGCGGCCGGCCGGAGCTGGCCGAGGTCGAGGAAGCGGAGATCGTCATCCTCCGCGAGTTCCTTCCCGAGCCGCTCTCGGCCGACGAGCTGGATCGCCTGGCGCGGGACGCGGTGCAGGCCACCGGGGCCAGCGGCCCGGCCGACATGGGGAAGGTCATGGGGGTCCTCGTCCCCCAGACCAAGGGCCGCGCGGACGGGAAGGACGTCAGTGACTTGGTCCGCCGGCTGTTGACCGAGGCGTCCGCGGAGTAGCATCCCGGCCCCATGTTCATCACGAGGACCCTGGCGCCCCGCGACCGGACGATGACCGGCGCGGCGGCCGCGCGCCTGGTGGCCGTCACCGCGCTCGTCGCCGTGGCCCTGTTCGCGATCCTCGCCGTGGACCTCGTCCCGAGCTCGGTGTCCCTCTCGGTCGGCGACGTGGCCGCCGAGGAGATCCGTGCCCCGCGCGCGGTCTCGTTCGTCTCGGCCTCGGAGACGGAGGCCGCCCGGGCCGAGGCCGAGGACGCGGTCCAGCCCATCTACCTCGAGATCCGGCCGCGCGCGGAGATCCGCACCCGGCAGCTCGCCGCGTACGACGCGGAGGGCCGGGCCATCGAGGCGGTCCTCGCCGACCGCGACGCGGGGACGATCTCGCCGACCCAGGTCAGCTCCCGCCTCGCCGAGGCGGCGCCGTCGCTGCAGCCCGAGCAGGTCGAGCTGTTGGCCGCCATGGCCACCGCCCGCTGGACCGCGGTCACCACCGAGGCCCGCCGGGTCCTGGACCTGGCCCAGGCCGGCGAGCTGCGTGAGGACGAGCTGGCCGACGCCCGGCAGGCGGCCCGCGACGCGGTGAGCGTGGACCTCGCCCCGGATGAGAGGGCGATGGCAGGCGACCTGGCCGCATCCCACATCGCGGCCAACCTGGCGTTCAGCGCCGAGGCGACCGCCGCGGCCCGCGCCGAGGCGCGCGCCGCCGTGGAGCCCGTCCGGGTCACCGTCCAGCGCAACGAGGCGGTCGTCCGCGCCGGCGACCCGATCACGACGCTTGACCTCGAGAAGCTGACCGAGCTGGGCCTCACCGAGCCGGCCGGCGACATCCTGCCGATCCTCGGCTATGCGCTCCTCTCGATCCTGCTCGCGATCCTGCTGGTGGGCTTCCTGTGGCGGTTCCAGCCGGCCATCTGGCATCGGCCGCGGAGCCTGGTCCTGTTCCTGCTGATCCTGCTGGTCAGTGCGGTCGTCCTGCGCATCGCCGGAGACCGGACGATCGCCGCCTACCTCGTCCCGACCTCGGCGGCGGTCATGCTGACCGGCCTCCTGCTCGGGGGTGCGGCCGGCGGAGCGATGGCCATGAGCCTGGCGGTCGTCGCCGGCCTGGTGAACTCCGGGGCGCTCGGACCGGTGGTCTACGTGGCGGCCGGCGGCTTCGCGTCGCTCGTCGTCATCCTGCACGCCGAGCGGCTGAACGCGTTCCTGCGGGCCGGCCTCGTCCTGGCCCTGGTGAACGTCGCGGTGGTCGTGAGCTTCGGCCTGCTCGATGGGCTCGACGCCACCGGCATCGCCCAGTTGGCCACAGCCGGCCTCGTCAACGCGGCGCTGTCGGTCATCCTGGCCGTCGGCGGGTTCGCGGTCCTCGGCAACGTCTTCGGGATCCTGACCGTGTTCCAGATGCTCGAGCTCGCCAACCCGGCCAACCCCCTGCTCCGCCGCCTGCTCCTCGAGACGCCGGGCACGTACCACCACTCGGTCATGGTCGGGAACCTCGCCGAGCGTGCGGCCGAGACGATCGGCGCCGACCCGCTGCTCGCCCGCGTGGCCGCCTACTACCACGACATCGGCAAGATGAAGAACCCGCTGGCGTTCATCGAGAACCAGGCCGGCGGCCCGAACGTCCACGACGACCTGGCGCCCGAAACGAGCGCCCGGATCATCGCCGCCCACGTCCGCGACGGGGTGGACCTCGCCCAGGAATACAACCTGCCGCCCCAGGTCGCTGGGTTCATCCCCCAGCACCACGGGACGGCGGTGATGGGCTACTTCGCCGGCAAGGCCCGGGCTGAGGGGGAGGAGCCGGATGCCGACGCGTTCCGCTACCCCGGCCCCAAGCCCCAGACCCGCGAGGCGGCCATCGTCATGCTCGCCGACGGGGTCGAGGCCTCGGTCCGCTCCCTCCCCTCCAAGGAGGACGCCGCGATCCGCGAGATGGTCGACCGCATCGTGGACGGGCGCCTCGCCGACGGGCAGCTCGACGACAGCAACCTGACCCTCCGCGACATCGGCCGGATCCGCGAGTCGTTCGTCGAGCAGCTGCTCGGGATGTACCACCAGCGGATCACCTACCCGGACAACGTCCTCCCCATCGAGCGCGACACCCGCAGCGCCTGAGCCCCGGGGCACCTGCACGCCACTGTTGAGCCGGCGCCACCCCTGGCCTACGATGGGCCGATGGAACCCGGGGTCACCCTCCACGACAAGGTCGGAAGGCCCCGGCTGACCGAGGCGGTCGAACCGCTCGGCGTGGACACGGCCCTGGAGCTCGTGACCGCCGCCGTGGCCGAGACGGCATCCGCCGCCCTGGGAGCCCGCCCGGCCGAGGTCGAGGTCACCCTCTGCGGGGACGTCGAGATGACGCGCCTGAACTTCGACCACATGGGCGAGCGGGGCCCCACCGACGTCCTGTCCTTCCCGCTCCACGAGTGGTCCGTCGAGAACGGCCACGCCCACCTGGCCGATGACGACGGTCGGCTGCCGGACGGCAGCCCGCTCGTCCTCGGTGACGTGGTCATCGACCTCGACCAGGCCGTCCGCCAGGCGGCGGAAGGCGACTGGAGCGTGGGCGAGGAGATCGCGCTCCTCGCGATCCACGGCACCCTCCACCTGCTCGGCCACGACCACGACGACGCCGACGGCGAGGCCGCCATGAGGGACGCCGAGCACCGGGTGCTCACCGTCCTCCACCGGAGGTTCCACGGGGTCGAGTGGAAGCCCGGTTCGCTGTTCGACCGGGCCGGCCACGCGGTGATCGCCGGCTACTGAGCTCCCGCCCAGGCGCGATCCGCCCGGAGGGCGGCCGGGATCCGGTCCTCGCGTCCGGTCATCAGGTCCACCGCCATGGCGGCGCTGGCCGGCCCGGTGGACATTCCCCACGGACCGTGGCCGGCGCACACGAACAAGCCGTCGGCGCCTGGCACCGGACCGATGAACGGCCGGCCGTCCACCGACTGCGGCCGCGCGCACAGCCGGACCTCCCGGATCTCCGCGTGCGCGAGCCCCGGGACGAAGACCGAGCCGCGCTCGAGGAGGATCGGAGCCAGCGCACCCGGGTCGGGCTGATCGGCGAAGAACGTCGACCCGACGGTGGCCACGCCGTCGGCGGTGACCAGGCTGAAGAGGGAGTCGGCGTGGCCGCTGGGCGTATTGATGGTGTGGACGACGCCCTCCTCCAGGATCGAGCGCGGTCCGTCGGGGAGGGACACCTGGACGGTGACCCCGAACGTCCGCGAGATGGGCGGCCAGGCCGGCTCGAGGTCGAGGACCTCAGGCGTCCATGGGCCGGCGGCCACGAGGACCCGCGACCCGGGGATCGTCTCGCCGTCACCCAGCGCTACACCGCGCACCCGCCCGTCCTCGAGCCACGGGCGGGCCTCCATCCCGATCCGGACCGCGGCTCCGGCCCGGACCGCCCGGGCCGCCATCATCCGTGTGGCCGCTTCGGGGACAACCGGGTACCCGGTCGCGACCCGGATGGCCGCCCAGCCGGCCGCCAGCGAGGGCTCGAGCGCACCCACGGCCGCCGCATCGAGCACCTCGGCCCGGAGCTCGGGGTAGGCAGACATCAGCTCTCCGGCCCGCTCCCCGGCCGCCGCGAGGTCATCGGTCAGGAGCAGGACGCCGGCCGGCTGGTCGGGGAAGGCGAACCCGGCGTCGAGCGCCGCCAGCTCGCGGTATCGGTCCAGCGTCTCCCGGTGGAGCTCGAGCAGCACCGGGTCGAACGGGTGCTGGATCGTGCCCGAGTTCCGCCCGGAGGCGCCGGCAGCCACGGCGGTCTGCTCGATCAGGGTGACATCGGTCCCGCCCTCGGCCAGGAGCGCCGCGGCGGTCGTGCCGATGATCCCGCCGCCGACGACGATCGTCCGTGACTGGCTCACCGGCCGATCGTAGCCGGTCAGTCGTCGATCACGGACACCAGCGGGAGGTGGTCCGAGGCCCGGCCCGCGAGGTCGCGGTCGGTGGCCGGCGCGCACTCGCGGACCCGGGGGAGCACGGCGGAGGGCACCAGCAGGTAGTCGAGCCGGATCTGCGGTGAGCCCGCCGGCAAGGTGAATCCGTGCTCCCCTGGGTGGAGCGCCCGATAGGCGTCCACCCAGCCCTCGGCGGTCAGCCGATCGAGCACGTCGGTGCGGATCCGGCCGTCGAGGCGGAGGAGGAGCTTCAGCCAGAACGGCATCGACGCCACGAGCGGCTCGTCCCCGTGGGCGACGCTGTTCAGGTCGCCGACCAGGACGGTTTCGTCGTCCGAATCGCCCCTCACCGTGGCCAGGACGACCTCGAGCTGGCGGTAGCGCCGCGCCTCGCCACGCCGGGAGAGGCCACTCGGCAGGTGCAGGCCGATGAACCGGAGGTCGAGGTTCGCCAGCCGGAACTCGAGGATCGCCCGGGCGTTGGCGCGCTCGTGCCACTCGATCCGGGAGAACGGCCGCCGGGCCAGCGCGGCGACCGACACGCCCGGCCGGGAGGCGACGTGATGCAGGCCCGCATCCCGCGCCAGCTGCATGACGGCGCCCGCATCGGTGGCCTCCTGGAGGACGAGGACGTCGGGGTCGAGCCGGGTGACGAGCTGGCGGATGAGCGGAATCCGGCGCCCGCCCCCGAATCGGATGTTGTAGCTGACGACCCGGGTGCCCACCGGTCAGCGCGCGTCCAGCACGACGTACGGCTGGCCCTGGATTCCCGACCGAAGGTCCATGAACCAGCGGGCCATGGCCTGGAGGCTGACCGGGCGACGGGCGATGGCCTGGGCCGCCGACCTGGCGGACTCGAGGGTGGGCGCGACCCAGACGCTGCCATCCGACAGCGGGAGCGTGTTGACGCCGGGCACGACGAACGCCTCCGGGTGGAAGGCGGCCATGACCTCGTCACCGAAGAGGACGACGTCGAGGTCGCTCGTCCCCCGGCCTCGCGCGTCGAACGGCTCCTGGCTCTTGTAGGCGTATCCCTGGATCACGCTGCCCCGGAGGCCGATCTGCGTGCCGGGCGGCATCGCCTGCTGGAGCGTCTGGACGAAGCGCCCGAACCGCTCGGTGTCCCCGTCGAAGGCGCGCTGGATGGCCTCGGCCAGCAGGTCGGCGTTGTCGCGATCGGATGGGCTGACGAGCCGCAGGACGTCGGAGACCGACAGCGAGGCGGCCTCCCCGCTGACGACACCGATCCTGGCCGCGGCGTGTCGGGACGCGCTCTCCGACAGGAGGCCCGGCAGCTCGGCGAGGCCGTTGCTCGGCTCGCGGCCGTTCTGTGGCCCCTCGGCGGTGACCGGGACCACGGCGACGTCGGTGCGCCCCTCGGCGACCGCCTGCTCGGCGGCGATCACCGCGTCACCTGGGCTCGTGGCGTAGGCGATGGACAGGTCGTCACCGTCGGCCAGCACCTCGCGGAGCCACGCGACGCCGGTCTCGGTTGGCTCGTCCCGGCCGGACTCCGGCTGGGGGCGGGCGACCACGATGATCAGGCTCAACGCCCGCGGTGCCCCGTGGGGAGTGCCTGCCCGTGCGGGACTGACGTGTTCACCGGCACGGGCGCGATGGTTCCAGAGCGAGGACCGGCGACCGGTATCGAGAACGGGCCAAAACCTTGCGAGACCGTTGCGAAGCGGTGAACGGCCCGGCTGCGGCGCTACCATCGGCCGGCGATGAGGGTGGTCTGCGGGCTCGGCAACCCCGGTGACCGGTACCGGCTGACGCGGCACAACGTCGGGTTCCGGGTCGTCGACCTGCTCGCCGACCGGTGGGGGGTCAGCAAGGGGCACGTCCGTGACGGCGCGGCCCGCCTCGAGGTGGACCGCGGCGAGCCCATCGGGCGGGTGCTGCTCGTGAAGCCGGCCCGGTTCATGAACCAGTCCGGCCCGCCGCTCCGGGCGGCGCTTCGGAACGCGAACGCTGCCTACGAGACCGATCTGCTGGTGGTGACCGACGACGTGGACCTCCCGCTCGGCCGGCTCCGGATGCGACGCGGCGGGTCGGCGGGCGGGCACAACGGCTTGCGCGACATCATTGAGACCCTGGGCACCGACCAGTTCTCGCGGCTGCGGGTCGGGATCGGGCGGAGTGGCGAGACCGTGGACCACGTCCTGTCCACGTTCAAACGCGACGAGGACGAGCTGGCCCGCGACGCGATCGCGGCGGCCGCCGATGCGGTGGAGGCCTGGCTGGCGGACGGGGTCGAGGTCGCCATGAACACGTTCAACGGGGTCGACCTGGGCGAGCCTCCCGCCGCCTCGTGACGCGCGGTCCGCGGCTGGCGCCGCTCCTCGCCCTGCTCGGGGCGCCGGATGAGGGAGGCGGACCTCGCCTTGTCCCGGCCGCGGCCCGGGCCGCGCACCTGGCCGCGCGACGGGCGGCGCTGCCCCGCCGCCGGCCGGTGGTCGCGGTGGTCGAAACTGACGAGCAGGCGCATCGACTGGCCGACGACCTCGGGGCCTGGCACGACCCGGCATCGGTGGCCGTCCTCCCGGAGCGTGGCGCGCTGCCGCTCGAGCGGGCGCTCCCCGAGCGTGACGAGTCCGCCGCCCGGCTCGAGACGCTCGCCCGCCTCGACGAGGGCGAGCCCGACCTGGTCGTCGTCGCGCCGGCCCCTGCCCTGTGGCAGCGGACGCTCTCCGTGGAACGCCTCCGAGCGGGCCGCCGCCGGCTCAAGGTCGGGCAGTCGATTCCCCAGCGCGCCCTCGTCGACGCGCTCCTGGCCGCCGGCTACGAGGCCACGCCCGAAGTCACCGGCATCGGCGAAGTGGCGGTTCGCGGCGGGCTCATCGACCTCTGGCCGCCGGGCCAGCCCGACCCGGTCCGAATCGAGCAGTTCGGCGACGAGATCGACGCCATCCGGGTCTTCGACCCGACGACCCAGGGCAGCCGGGCGCGGCGGAAGGAGATCACCCTCCTGCCCGCCGGCGAGTTCGCGATTCCCGAGGCGGAGGACCTCCAGGCCGCCCTCCTTCCCGTGGGCGGGAACCCCGACCTCCTGAGCGCCACTCTCCAGACCGATCTCGCCCGGCTCGAGGCCGGGGACCTGGCCGAGGCTGCCGAGACCTGGGTGACGGCCCTGACCGCCGGTCCCACCGCCGAGCACCTCACCGAGGACGTTCATCTCGTCCTGGCCGATCCCGACCAGCTCGCGAGCCTGGCCGCCGAGGCCGACGCCTGGGCCGCCGACCGTCTGGCCCAGCTCGTCGACGCCGGGGAGGTCCCTCCCGACTGGCCGGCGCCCTACGCGGCCCGGGCCACGGTCACCGCGCTCGCCGACCGGGCGTCGGAGCGCCTCGAGGAAGGTGCCGAGGGCCGCGACCGGACGTACGGCGCCGCGCCGGCGCTGCCCGGCGCCTCGGATCGGCTCGGTGCCTGGATCGTCCAGCAGGCAGGAGAGGGGAACCGGGTGGTGATCGCCACCGACCAGGCCAGCCGGCTGGCGGAGCTCCTCGGAGAGGCGCCGAGAGTCATCGGTCCGCTGGAGGCGCTCGTCGAGCCACCCGAGCCGGGCCGGATCGCGATCGTCCACGGCTCGACCGGGGCGGGCTTCACCCATTCGCCGTCGAGCCTGGTGGTCCTCACCGACCGCGAGCTGTTCGGGGCCACCCGCGTCCGCCGGCTGCTGGCGAGCAAGCGGGTCGTCACCCGGGACCTGATCTCGCGACTCGAGCCCGGGGAGCTGGTCGTCCACGTCGACCACGGGATCGCCCGCTACGTGGGAATGACCCAGCGGACGTTCGGCGAGCAGGTCCGCGAGTACCTCCAGCTCGACTTCGCCGGCGACGACAAGATCTTCCTGCCTGCCGACCAGGTCGGGCGGATCACCCGCTACTCGGGGGCCCCGGCGCCGGGCCTGTCCAAGCTCGGCGGACGGGAGTGGCTGAACACCAAGCGCCGGGTGCGGGCGGCGGTGCTGGACCTCGCCGACGACCTCCTCGAGCTGTACGCCGCCCGCGAGCAGGCGGCCGGCTTCGCCTACCCGTCGGACACCGTCTGGCAGCGGGAGCTCACCGAGTCGTTCCCGTTCACCGAGACCCCGGACCAGGAGCGAACCATCGGGGAGGTGGCCGCCGACATGGCCCGCCGCCGGCCGATGGACCGCCTCGTCGCCGGGGATGTGGGGTACGGCAAGACCGAGGTCGCGCTGCGGGCCGCCTTCCGGGTCGTGGAGGCCGGCCGCCAGGCGGCGGTGCTCGTCCCGACCACCGTCCTGGCGCAGCAGCACCTGCTGACCTTCCAACGCCGCTTCGCCGCCTTCCCGGTGAAGGTCGCCATGATGAGCCGCTTCGTCGGCAAGGCGGAGCAGACGAAGATCCTCGACGGCCTGGCGGCCGGCACGGTGGACGTCGTGATCGGCACCCATCGGCTCCTCAGCAAGGACGTCCAGTTCGCCGACCTGGGCCTGCTGGTCGTCGACGAGGAGCAGCGCTTCGGCGTGGCCCAGAAGGAGAAGATCAAGCAGCTCCGCCGCGAGGTGGACGTGCTGACCCTGTCGGCCACGCCAATTCCGCGGACGCTCCACCTGAGCCTGGTCGGGATCCGCGACCTCAGCGTCATCGAGACCGCCCCCGAGGCGCGGCTGCCGATACTGACCCGGATCGCCGAGGACGACGATGGGCTCGTCCGCGACGCGATCACCCGCGAGATCGACCGCGGCGGGCAGGTGTTCTACGTCCACAACCGCGTCGAGACGATCGAGGGCGCCGCGGCCCGGGTTCGCCGGCTCGTCCCGCGGGCGAGGGTGGCCATCGGCCATGGCCAGATGGCGGAGGGCATGCTCGAGCGGGTCATGCTCGACTTCGACGCCGGCCTGTTCGACGTCCTGGTCTGCACGACGATCATCGAGTCCGGGCTCGACATCCCGAACGCGAACACCATGCTCATCGTCCGGGCCGACACGTTCGGACTGGCCCAGCTCTACCAGCTGCGCGGCCGGGTGGGCCGATCCGACCGGCGCGCCTACGCCTACCTCCTCCACCGCCGCGGCTTCCCGCTGTCACCGATCGCCCGCCGCCGGCTCCACGCGATCTTCAGCGCGTCGGACCTCGGAGCCGGCTACCAGATCGCGCTCAGTGACCTCGAGATCCGCGGCGCCGGCAACATCCTCGGGCCGGAGCAGTCGGGGTACATGGCGGCAGTCGGGTTCGAGCTGTACACCCAGCTCCTGGCCGAGGCGGTCGACGCCCGGCGGGGTCGCATCCGACCGCCCGAGCCGGCGCCGGTCCGGATCGAGCTCCCGCTGTCCGCGTTCCTGCCAGATGGCTACGTGGGGACCGCCGGCGCCAAGCTCGAGGTGTACCGCCGGTTCGCCCAGGTCAAGGCCGATGCGGACGCCGAAGCGCTCCGCGACCACCTCCTCGACCGCTTCGGACCGATCCCGTCCGAGGTCGAGGCCCTCTTCCGGGTGGTGGCCGTCCGGGTGGCGGCCGAGGCGGCCGGGGTGTCCGAGGTCCGGGTGGACGAGGGCCGCCTGACCCTGAAGTGGCGCCGGTACGAGCGCGAGGCGGTGACCCGGGCCCTGACCCTCGCCGGCTTCCGGCCGGTGGCCGGCTCGAACCAGGTCCGCATCCCGCTGGTCCGTGGCCGCGATCCGGTCGAGACGGTCCTCAAGGCGCTCGCAGCCGTGAACCTCGAGGCGTCGTGAGCGCCGCCCGGCTCGAGCTCACGCGGGAGCAGCTCCTTGCCTACCGGCGGACGGTCCAGTCGCTCGACGAGCGGCTGCCGTGGGGGGACGCGTCCCTCCGTCGTGCGGCGTGGGCCGGCCTCCAGGACAGCATGCCCCGGGCCGCCCTGCTCCAGATCCATGCCCGGGTCGAGGGCGCCGGTCCCGCGGCCTGGGAGGCGCCCTCCCTGGTCCAGCTCTGGGGGCCGCGCTTCTCGGTTTATGTGGTCGACCAGCGGGACCTCGCCGCGTTCTCGCTGGGCCGCCATCCGGATGACCCGCGCGGTCGAGCTGTCGCCGACGACCTCGCCGCCCGGCTTCGGGTGGCGATCGGGGATCGGACCGTGCTCCATGACGACGCCGCAGCGGCCCTGGGCGTCCCCGCGAACCGCCTCCGCTACGCGGCCACGACCGGGACGCTGCTGATCCGGTGGGGTGGCGCGCGCCAGGCGACGCTCAGGTTGGTCACGGCACCGGAGGTCGATGCCGCCACCGCACGGCTCGAACTCGCACGCCGCCACCTCCACGTGTTCGGCGCCACGACGCCGGCTGCCTTCGCCGAGTGGGCCGGCATCGGCCCGCGCGAGGCCGCGGCGGCCTTCGACGGGCTCGCCGCCGAGCTGGTCCCGGTTCGGACGCCGATCGGCGACCGCTGGATCCTCACCGCGGACCTGCCGGCCTTCCGCGCGCCGGCGCCCGAGCCCGCGGCCGCGCGGCTGCTGCCCAGCGGCGATGCGTACTACCTCCTCCAGGGAGCGGATCGGGAGCTCCTCGTCCCGGAGGCTGGTCCGCGGGCGGCCCTGTGGACCTCCCGGGTCTGGCCGGGCGCGGTGCTTGTCCGGGGCGACGTGGTCGGGACCTGGCGGCGCGCCGGCGCGAAGCTCACCGTCGAGACCTGGCGGCGCCTCTCGGCCGACGAGCGCCAGGCGGTGGAACGGGAGGCCGAGGCCCTCCCGCTGCCGGACCTCGCCGGCCGGATCCAGGTGGATTGGGGGCCGTGACCGTCGCCTCGGGCCGGCGCGCCTACGGCGTCTACCTGTGGCTCGAGGCGTCGGAGTACTTCTGCTACATGCTGGTCTTCACGGCCGGCGCGCTGTATGGGATCCAGGTCGCGGGCCTCGACGCGTTCCAGCTCGTCCTGGTCGGGACGGCGCTCGAGGTCGCGGCCCTCGTCTTCGAGGTCCCCACCGGGATCGTGGCCGACACGGTCAGCCGGCGGCTCTCGATCATCATCGGCTGCCTGTTCATCGGCGCCGGGTTCCTGCTCTGGGGGCTGGTGCCGGTGTTCGGCGCCATCGTCGTCGCCCAGCTGCTGTGGGGCGCCGGGGCGACCTTCCAGTCCGGCGCCACCGAGGCCTGGATCGCCGACGAGCTCCAGGGCCGTGACGTCGGGCGGGCCTACCTGCGCGGCTCGCAGCTGGGGTACGCGGCGGCGGCGCTCGGGATCGGGGCCAGCGCGCTGCTGGGCTCGGTGTTCGGGCTGGCCGTGCCCATGGTCCTGGGCGGCATCGGTTTCCTGGTCATCGCCGCGACGCTGGTGGCCTTCATGCCCGAGGCGCACTACACGCCGGCTCCGCGGGGGGAGCGGAGCGCGGTGCGGACGATGAGCGACCAGCTCATGGCCGGCGTCCGGACCGTCCGCGGGCGACCGGTGCTGGTGACGATCCTGGCCATCACCTTCATCAGCGCCGCGGCCAGCGAGACGTTCGACCGGCTGTGGGAGCTCCACGTCCTGTCGAACTTCACCTTCCCGCCGGCGCCCGACCTGCCGCCCATCGCCTGGTTCGGGCTCATCAGCGTGACCGCGTTCCTGGCCAGCATCGCGGTGGCCGAGTACGCCCGGCGCCGGGTGGACACCGACAGCCACGTGGCCACCGCCAAGGCGCTCCTGGTCATGGACGTCGCCCTGGTGATCGGGATGGCGGTGTTCGCGGTGGCGGTCAGCTTCGAGATGGCGGTCGCGGGCTACCTGCTGGCGCGGGTCATGCGCCGGGTCACGGTCCCGATCAGCACGGCCTGGATCAACCAGAGCCTGACCCCGCACGTTCGGGCGACGGTGATGTCCCTGAATGCCCAGACCGATGCGGTCGGCCAGATCGCGGGTGGCCCGCTGCTCGGCGCCCTGGCCACCGCCGCCGGGACCCAGGTCGCGATGCTGACCGTGGCCGGCTTCATCGTCCCGGCCATCCTGCTGTACCTGCGGACCATCCGGCTGCACGGCCGGGACGTGATCGGCGACGATGACGGGGCCTCATGACCGAGATCCGCCTGCGCGACGTGACCCTGGCCGATGCCGACATGCTCGACGCGTGGGCCGCGTCCCCCGAGATCCACGGGGAGTTCAACGACTTCGACGAGCCGGACCCCGACCAGCGGGCGTCGGTCCGCGAGGCCCTGACCCGGGGGCCGCTCCGCAACGAGCGGAACGGCGAGATGATCGTCGAGCGGGTCGCGGACGGCGTGCCGGTCGGCCAGGTTTCCTGGCACGAGGAGCACTACGGGCCGCCACCGAAGTCCCGGGCATGGAACATCGGGATCGCCCTGCTCCCCGAGTTCCGGGGCCACGGCTGGGGCGGCCCCGCCCAGCGGATGCTGGCCGACTGGTTGTTCGAGAACACCGACGTCAACCGGGTCGAGGCCTCGACCGACGTCGACAACCTCGCCGAGCAGCGGGCCCTCGAGAAGGCCGGGTTCGTCCGGGAGGGGATCCAGCGCGGCGCCCAGTTCCGCGCCGGCGCCTACCACGACCTGGTCACCTACTCGAGGCTGCGCGCCGACACCTGAGGCGTATACTCGAAGGCGAATCTCGACCCGGGACGGGCGCACCCGTCCGGCGCCGATCAGCATCGACTGAGGAGGCGCGATCGTGACGACCCGTCAACCCCCACCCGATCCTTCGGCTGCCCGCGCGACCCTGCGCGTCGGCGATGTCGCATATCGGTATTTCGACCTCACCGCCCTGGGCATCCCGGACCTCGACCGGCTGCCGTACACCGTCAAGGTCCTGATCGAGAATGCCGCCCGGCACGCGGCATCGGGGAGCGGCCTGGTCAGCCCCGACGACCTGGCGACGCTGGCCGCCTGGCGCCCGGACACCGACCCGGGCACGGCCGAGCTGCCGTTCCTCCCCGCGCGGGTCATCCTCCAGGACTTCACCGGCGTCCCGTGCGTCGTGGACCTGGCAGCCATGCGCGACGCGATCGCCGACATGGGCGGTGACCCGGCTCGGGTGAACCCGCTCGTCCCGGCCGACCTGGTGATCGACCACTCGGTCCAGGTCGACCAGTACGGGACCGACGCCGCGTTCCTGGTCAACGTCGAGCGCGAGTACGAGCGCAACGGGGAGCGGTACGCGCTGCTCCGTTGGGCGCAGACCGCCTTCGCCAACTTCCGGGTCGTCCCGCCGGGGACCGGGATCGTCCACCAGGTCAACCTCGAGTACCTGGCCGACGTCGTCACCGCCCGTCCCGACGCCGACGGCGAGATGGCCGCCTTCCCCGACACCCTGGTCGGGACCGACTCCCACACGACGATGATCAATGGCCTGGGGGTCGTCGGCTGGGGCGTCGGCGGGATCGAGGCCGAGGCCGCGCTCCTCGGGCAGCCGCTGTACCAGCCACTGCCCACCGTCGTCGGGTTCCGCCTCGACGGCGAGCTCCGTCCCGGCACCACGGCCACCGACCTGGTCCTGACCGTCACCGAGATGCTCCGCGCGCACGGCGTGGTCGGGAAGTTCGTCGAGTTCCACGGCGCGGGCCTGTCGCGGCTCGGGCTCGCCGACCGGGCCACGATCAGCAACATGAGCCCCGAGTTCGGTGCCACAGCCACCCTGTTCCCGGTGGACGACGAGACCATCCGCTACCTGCGGATGACCGGCCGATCGGAGGAGACCGTCGCCCGGGTCGAGGCCTACGCCCGGGTCCAGCACCTGTTCCGGACCGACGCCTCCCCGGAGCCGATGTTCAGCGAGTCGCTCCGGCTCGACCTGGGCGAGGTCGAGTCCTCCCTGGCCGGCCCACGCCGCCCGCAGGACCGGGTTGCGCTGCCGCGGCTCCCCGAGAGCTTCCGGGCCGCGTTCCCCGACGCCCTCGACCGTTCGGCCACCGTCCAGCTGAACGGGACGACCGATGCGCTGCGCTCGGGATCGGTCCTGATTGCGGCCATTACCTCGTGCACGAACACATCGAACCCGTCGGTCATGGTCGCCGCCGGCCTGCTCGCCCGGAGGGCGGTCGAGCGCGGGCTGTCGGTCCCGCACTGGGTGAAGACCTCCTTCGCGCCCGGCTCGAAGGTCGTCACCCGCTACCTCGAGGGCGCCGGCCTGATGGACCCGCTCGAGGCGCTCGGCTTCAACCTCGTCGGCTACGGGTGCACGACCTGCATCGGCAACTCCGGGCCGCTGGCCCAGCCGATCAGCGAGGCCGTCGAGCAGACCGACCTGGTCGGCGTCTCGGTCCTGTCCGGCAACCGGAACTTCGAAGGCCGGATCCATCCGCTGACCCGGGCCAGCTACCTCGCCTCGCCGCCGCTGGTCGTGGCCTTCGCCCTGGCCGGGCGGATCGACATCGACCTCACGACCGAGCCGATCGGCACCGACGCCTCCGGCGCAGCGGTCTTCCTGGCGGATCTGTGGCCGACGCCGGCCGAGGTGGATGCCGTGGTCGCCGAGCAGGTGCGCTCGGAGATCTTCACCCGCGAGTACGCCTCGGTCTTCGACGGCGACGACCAGTGGCGCTCGCTGCCGGTCCCCGAGGGCGGTCGCTACGCGTGGGACCCGGCCTCGACCTACGTGGCCCGGCCGCCGTTCTTCGAGGGCCTGGGCGCCGAGCCACCCCCGCTCACCGACATCGTCGACGCGCGGGTCCTCGCCTGGCTGGGCGACTCGGTCACGACCGACCACATCTCGCCGGCCGGCTCGATCCCGTCCAGCAGCCCGGCGGGGGAGTGGCTGATCTCGCGGGGCGTCGAGTCGCGCGACTTCAACTCGTACGGGGCGCGCCGGGGCCATCACGAGGTCCTCGTCCGCGGGACGTTCGCCAACATCCGGCTCCGGAACCGCCTGACGCCCGACGCGGAGGGCAACGTCACCGAGCACTTCCCGAGCGGGGAGCGGACGACGATCTACGACGCCTCCCAGCGCTACCTGGCCGCCGGGACGCCGCTCGTCGTCCTGGCCGGGAAGGAGTACGGCTCGGGCTCGTCACGCGACTGGGCGGCCAAGGGGCCGCTCCTCCAGGGCGTGCGGGCGGTCATCGCCGAGTCGTACGAGCGGATCCACCGCTCGAACCTGCTCGGGATGGGGATCCTGCCCTGCCAGTTCCTCCCCGGTGAGACTGCCGAGGGGCTGGGCCTGACCGGCCGCGAGGCGTTCACCATCCGCGGCCTGGCCACCGGGCTCCGTCCCCGCCAGGAGCTCGCCGTCGAGGCCCGGGCCGAGGACGGATCGGTCCGGATCTTCACCGTCGTCGCCCGTCTCGACGGGCCGGTGGACGTCGAGTACCACCGCCAGGGCGGGGTGCTCCAGACCGTGCTCCGGCGGCTCGCCGCCGGCTAGGCGGGGTCACCGGCGGACAACGCGAGACCCGGGATGGGGATCCCGGGTCTCGGACTTCCCGGCTCGGAGGGCCTGTCTGGGGGAAGCGTGGATTGGGTGGGGCGCCGGCCCCCCGGTCGGTGCCTACGGAGCGAACTCCTGGTAGCCACCCATGTTCTGGATGACCCAGTTCTCGTCCGACTGGGTCGGGCTCAACGGAACTGCCGGGGCAGCGAGGGCGCTGAAGGCGATCACCGCGCCGAGGATCAGGACGGCCAGGGCTCCGATCAGGCTTGCCATCACCTGTGGGCTCGTGCTGGCGGCGGGAAGGCTGGTGGACGTCATCGGTCTGTCTCCGAGTGGGTTGTGATCTGATGTCCGGCAGGATGCCGGTCAGGCGCACTCGGTCGGTATCGACCCGCGGACGGCGCGGCTGTCGGTTCGACGACAGCCCGCTCAGGCGCTGAGGGAGGTCTCCCAGCTCTCGGTGAGCGCCTCGGGCACCGCGTCGGCGGGGAGCGGCGGGGAGAAGTGGTATCCCTGGCCCAGCCGGCAGCCGAGCTCGCGGAGGCGGACGACCTGGTCGCCGCGCTCGATGCCCTCGGCCAGGACCTGGAGGCGGAGCGTCTGGCCGAGCTTGATGATCGAGCGCAGGAGGACCGGCACCTCGCGGTCGTCGCCGAGCGAGGCGGTGAACGAGCGATCGATCTTCAGGAGGTCCACCGGCAGCCGCTCGAGGTAGCTGAGCGACGAATAGCCGGTCCCGAAGTCGTCCATGGCCAGCTGGACGCCCAGCCCCCGGAGGCGGCCGAGGGTGTCCTCGGTGTCGGCGACGTCGGACATCAACGTGCTCTCGGTGATCTCGAGGACCAGCCGATGCGGATCCATGGCGACGTCCTCGAGGGCCCGGGCGACGGTGTCCACCAGGCCCGGGTCGGCGAGCTGGCGGGTCGAGACGTTGACGCTGATGACCGGCCGATGGCCGTTGGTGCCCGGCAGGACCCCGGACTCGTCCCACGCGGCCAGCTGGCGGCACGCCTCGGCGGCCACCCAGCCGCCCAGCGGGACGATGAGCCCGGTCTCCTCCGCGGCCGGGATGAACTCGGCCGGCTCGATCAGGCCGCGCTCGGGGTGGCGCCACCGGACGAGGGCCTCGAGGCCCGCCAGGCGCCCGTTCCGGAGGTCGACCCAGGGCTGGTAGTACAGGACGAAGTCGCCGCGGCTGATCGCATGCTCGAGCTCGGTCCGGAGCTCCTGGCGGCGGATGACGGCCAGGTGCATCCGCGGCTCGAAGAACTCGATCCGGCCCTTGCCGCGCGCCTTGGCGGTGTACATCGCCAGGTCGGCGTGGCGGAGGAGGTCCTCGGCCGACGTACCGGACTGGGTGATCGCCACCCCGGCGCTGCCCCGGGCGAAGACCTGCTTCCCCTGGAGGTCGAACGGGGAACGGAGGGCGGCGAGGACCCGCTCGGCCACTCGCCGGGACGCCTCGCGGGTCGTCTCCTCGAGCAGGATCGCGAACTCGTCCCCGCCGAAGCGGGCGACGGTGTCCTCGGGGCGCATGACGCCCCGCAGCCGCTCGGCGACCGCGGTCAGGAGCTGGTCGCCGGCCGCGTGGCCCAGCGAGTCGTTCACGGTCTTGAAGTCGTCGAGGTCGAGGAACACGACCGCCAGCGACCGACGGGCGCGCTGGCGGGCCATGGCGTGGGCCAGGCGGTCGGTGAACAGGGCCCGGTTGGCGAGGCCGGTCAACGAGTCGTGGAACGCCTGGTGCTGAAGCTGGCGCTCGAGCTCCTTTCGGAGCGTGATGTCGTGGACCAGGGCGGAGAAGCCGACCGAGTCGCCGCTGCCGACCGCCCAGATCGTCAGCTCGACGGGAAACTCGCGGCCGTCGCGATGGAGGGCGTTGATCTCGAACCGGGTGCCGAGGACCGGGCCCTCGCCGGTCTCGAGGAAGCGTTCCAGGCCCTGGCGATGGGCGTCGCGCTGGCTGAGGGGAATGATCCGGTCGGCGAGCTGCTTGCCGAGGATCTCCTCCCGCGACCATCCGAACGTCAGCTCGGCCGCCTGGTTCCAGTCGGTGACGACGCCCTCGCGGCTCATGCCGATGTAGGCGTAGCTGGCGGTCTCGATGATCCGCCGCGTCTGCTCCTCGCTCTGGCGCAGGGCGAGCTCGGCGTCCTTCTGGCCGGTGATGTCGATGATGTAGCCACGGAAGAAGGCCGGCACCCCGTGCTCGTCGGCGATGATCACCGCCTCGTCCCGGATCCACACCACGCGTCCGTCGCGGGACAGCATCCGGTACTCGCTGGCGCTCACGACGCCCGGCTCGCGGCTCCAGTCCTCGTCCTCCTCCTGCTGGACCCGGGCGCGGTCCTCGGGATAGATCTGCCGCATCCACAGTCCGCTGTCGTTCATCCAGTCCTCGGCCGCGAAACCGAGGAGGGCCTCGATCCGTGGGCTGACGTAGTTCCAAGTGGCCTCCGGTCCGAACCCGGCGATGTACAGGGCGGCCGGCAGCCGCTCCACGAGGGCGCGGAACGTCCCCTCCTCCGACTCGAGGCCGGCAAGGTGGGCGCCGGCCCGGTTGGCGGCGGTCACCCGCTGCCAGAGCATCACGCCCTGGGCCGCGGCGAGCATGACCAGGACGGCCGTGATGGCGCTGGTCAGCATGAACTGGCGCGGCTGGTTCCAGCTGTACAGCAGGACGAGCGCGGCGACGCCCAGCGAGGTCACGAAGATGAAGCCGGGCAGCAGGCGTTCCGCCCGACGACGGATCCGTCCGATCGACATCCCCCCGACCCTAGTCCCACCGCCTGCCGCCGACGATGGGCCAATGGTCCGGTCTCGATTGCGGGCGCCCGCTCGGGCCGACTAGACTCCCGAAGTGACCGTCACCTCGGCCGACGACCTGCGGAGGCTCATCCGCGAGGTCCCCGATTTCCCCAAGCCGGGGATCCTGTTCTACGACATCACCACCCTCCTGAAGGACCCCGCCGCCTTCCGCGAGGTGATCGACCGGATGGTCGAGCAGGTCAAGGGCACCGAAATCGACGTCGTGGTCGGGATGGAGTCGCGCGGGTTCATCTTCAGCGCCCCGATCGCGTACCAGCTGGGCGCCGGGTTCGTCCCGGTCCGGAAGCTCGGGAAGCTCCCCGCCGAGACGATCGAGGTCGAGTACGCCCTCGAGTACGGGACGGCGACCCTCGAGATCCACCGGGACGCCATCCAGCCCGGGCAGAAGGTGCTGATCGTCGACGACCTGCTGGCGACCGGCGGGACGGTGATGGGCACCATCGAGCTCGTCCAGCGGCTGGGCGGCGAGGTGGCCGGCCTGTCGTTCATGGTCGAGCTCAGCGCCCTGAAGGGTCGCGACCAGCTCGCCCAGTTCGCCATCCACGCGCTCCTCACCTACTGACCCATTGGCTGGCGGGCAGCTCGTGACCGCGGCCACCGCGACGGCCTGGCAGACCCGATCGGTGGCCGATCGCGAGGAGGTCGCCGCCTTCCTCCGGACCGATCGGCTGTACGCCGCGTATGCGCTCGGGGACCTGGACGCCGCCAGCCGGAAGCGCGCCTCCTGGGGCATGGCCTATGCCGGCGGCCGGCCCCGCGGCCTGGCCATGCAGCACCTCGGCCTGCCGCCCCAGCCGCTGTTCCTGATGGGCGACCCGGAGGCCTGCCGGGCCGTCCTCGCGACCGAGGTCCGTCCCCGCTACGCGTTCGTCCAGGCCCGTCACGACCTGGCCTCGGCGTTCAGCGACCTCTACAAGGTGGACCTCCCGGCGTCCCTGCTCCGGATGGTCGTCGACCGCGACACCTTCCGGCCGCTGGCCGGTGGCGCCGCGCGGCTGGCGCCGGCCGACATCGGTGACCTCAACCGGCTCTACCAGCTGGGCCTGGGCGGTGGCTTCCCGGCCTCGATCCTCGAGGACGGGGTCTACTACGGCGTCCGGGTCGGTGGCCGGCTGGTGGCCGCCGCCGGGACCCACGTCATCAACGAGCGCGAGGGAATCGCCGTCGTCGGCAACGTCCTCACCCACGTCGACCACCGGGGCCAGGGGCACGCCAAGGCGGTGACGGCCGGGGTGACCGCCGAGCTCCTGACCCGCGTGGCGGACGTCGCCCTGAACGTGTACGCCGAGAATGAGCCGGCCGTGGCCGCCTACGCGCGGCTCGGCTACCGTGAGTACTGCCGCCTCGGGGAGTGGGTAGCCTACCGGCGCACCGGCGGCTGGGACCTCATTCGCCCGCTGCGCGAGGCGCTCCGCTGGAGCTGGCCGCGGGCCGACCGATGACCGACCGATCACCGATTCGAGACGTGGAGGCACCGTGAGCGACATTCGTGACGAGGGACTGGCCGACGACGGGGCGCGTCGGATCGAGTGGGCCGACCGGCAGATGCCGGTGCTGGCCGGCATCCGCGAGCGCCTGGGCGGCGAGCGGCCGCTGGACGGGTGGCGCATCAGCGCCTGCCTCCACGTCACCGCCGAGACGGCGAACCTCGCCCGCACCCTGGCCGCTGCCGGGGCGGACGTCGTCCTCTGCGCGTCGAACCCGCTGTCGACCCAGGACGATGTCGCGGCCGCGCTCGTCGTCGACCACGGGATCGAGGTCTTCGCCATCCGCGGCGAGGACCGCGACACGTACTACGGCCACATCAACTCGGCCCTCGACCACAAGCCCCACCTGACCATGGACGATGGGTCGGACCTGGTCGGGGAGCTGCACACCCATCGGTCCGATCTTCTGCCCGAGGTCCGGGGCGGCACCGAGGAGACGACGACCGGCGTCATCCGGCTCCGGGCGATGGCCGCCGACGGGGCGCTCCGCTACCCGATCCTGGCGGTAAACGAAGCGGCCACCAAGCACCTGTTCGACAACCGCTATGGGACGGGGCAGTCCGCCGTTGACGGCATCCTGCGGGCCACGAACGTGCTCATCGCCGGAAAGGCGGTGGTTGTCGGCGGCTACGGGTGGGTCGGGCGCGGCATCGCGTCGCGGACCCACGGCATGGGCGCCAACGTCGTGATCGTCGAGATCGACCCGATTCGCGCGCTCGAGGCGGCGATGGACGGCTATCGGGTGATGACCGCGCTCGAGGCCGCCGAGATCGGTGACCTGTTCATCACCGCCACCGGCTCACTCCACGTGTTCGGGCGTGACCACTTCCGGGTCATGCGCGACGGGGCGATCCTGGCCAACGCGGGGCACTTCAACGACGAGTTCGACCTGCCGGCCCTCGACGACCTGGCCGCCGAGCAGCGCGACGTGCGCCCCTCCACCCGCGAGTTCCGCCTCGCCGACGGCCGCCGCCTCTACGTCCTGGCCGAGGGCCGCCTCGTCAACCTGGCCGCTGCCGAGGGCCACCCGAGCCTTGTCATGGACCTGTCGTTTGCCAACCAGGCGCTGGGCGTCGAATGGATGAGCCAGCACCACGAGGAGCTGACGCCCCAGGTCTACGAGATCCCGCTCGAGATTGACCGCGAGGTCGCCCGCCTGAAGCTGGCCACGATGGGCATCGCCATCGACCGGCCCACCGCCGAGCAGGAGGCCTACGCGGCCTCCTGGCAGCAGGGGACCTGATCCAAGCGGTCCGCCGAGGCGGCGGTCAGCCTAGAGGCCGACCTCAAAGTCTCCGCTGATGTCCAGGTCGGCATAGACCTGGCCATCGGTCCCGAAGCCGCCCTGGTCGTTGCAGTTGAAGCTGCCAGCGGCACCCGTCGCGTCGTTTCGCGTGATGTTCCACTCGCAGTCGGCCGCCGGGATGACGATCTCGTCGGTCACGTACTGGAACACGTTGCCGTCGTCGCTGATCGACAGGATGACCCCGTTCGCCTCCTCGGCGTCGCTGTCGTCGGTGAAGACCAGGAACGTGACGCCGGCCTGCTGGAAGTACGCGTAGTTGCCGGCGAACGGGAGCGTCCCGCTGTCGCTGTACGACCCGGAGATCGAGTAGTCGACCGAGCCGTTTCCGCCACCGAACCCGCCATCGCCGTCCCCATCGCCGTCGCCGCCACCCTGGCTGGCCGCGGGCTCGTCGGTCGGCGGCTGGCCACCATCCGACCCGTCGGGAGAGCCGGCCGGGCTCGTGCAGGCGGCCAGGATGAGGCCGGTGATGAGGAGCAGGATCCAGAGGATCGGGCGGCGGCGCATGGGGAATCTCCTGTGGGAAAGAGCGCCATCCTACCCGGTCGGCCGTGGCGCCCGCCCGGGGGACCGGCGCTACACTCGCCCCCCGTGGACGAGCCTCGCTCGGTCCCCGTACGGTGGGGACCTCCGCCGCCTGGACCACTCGCCCGGTTCGGCTCCTGGGTTCGGGGCCTGGCCGGCGAGCGGCCGGAGGAGTATGAGCGCCTGCCCGAGCTCCCCGCCGTGCTCCGCCGTGCTCCGCTGGCCGCGCCGTACCTCGAGGCCGAACGCACCGATGACCAGCCGGCCGCCGGCAGGGCCGCCATGGCCGCGGCCGAGGCCGGGATCGTCGCCGAGGCCTGGTGGGCGGCGGACCTGTGGGCGCATCGCGCGCTGTGGCACTTCGAACGGGCCGAGCTCGTCCTCGAGGCCACCCGAACGGCCAGCCGGATCGGCGACCTTCGCGTGGCCGGCGGCGATCCGGCCAGTGCCCGGCGCTACTATGCCGAGGCGATCAGCGAGGCCCGTGACCTCGGCGCCGAGCGCGAGGAGGGCCTGGCCGCCTACGGGATGGGCTGTGCCGAACTGGAGCTGGGAAACGTGACCGCCGCCCGGAAGCTGGCCGTCATCGCGGTCGGCCTGCTCGAACGCTGCGGGGCGGATGCCGCCGAGATCGCAGCCGCCCGGGAGCTGCAGGGCGTCGAGCAGCCTGTCGGGGCGCCGGGGGAGAGCGCCTGATGGCGCGTCGGTCCATGCCGGTCGGGATCGTGGGCGCCGGGGTGATGGCCGAGGCCATGATCGCCGGGCTCCTCGCCGATCGAGCGGTCCGGCCGGCGGACCTGGTGGCCTCGCACCCGCGGCGCGACCGTCGCGCCGCCCTCGCCGCCCAGCACGGGATCCGGGTCGTCGCCCGCAACCGCGAGGCGGTGACCGGCGCCGACATCGTCGTCGTCGCGGTGAAGCCCCAGATGCTGCGCGGCGTCATGGGCGAGATCGGACCCGAGCTCGAGGACGCCCAGGTCGTGCTGTCGATCGTCGCCGGCGCCACGCTCCGGACCCTGACCACCGGCCTGGGCCACGCGGCGGTGGTCCGCGCCATGCCGAACACCCCGGCCCAGATCCGGAAGGGAATGGCGGTCTGGGCCGCCGCGCCGGCCTGCAGCGCCGCGCAGCGCGATCGGGCCCGCGCCGTGCTCCGCGCTCTCGGCGATGAGCGCCAGGTCGACGACGAGCAGTTCGTGGCCATGGCCACGGCCCTGTCGGGGACTGGGCCGACGTACCTGTTCGCGGTCATGGAGGCGCTGGTGGACGCCGGGGTCCACCTGGGCTTCCCGCGAGACCTCGCCCACGACCTCGTCGCCGAGACGCTGGTCGGCTCCAGCGAGTACGCCGCCGCGTCGAACCTCCACCCGGCCCAGCTGCGGAACGCGGTGACCTCGCCCGGCGGGACGAGCGCGGCGGCGATCTACGAGCTCGAGAAGGGGCGGCTGCGGACCGTCCTCTCCGACGCGGTGTGGGCGGCCTACCGGCGGACCGTCGAGCTCGGCGAGCGGCTGGAGGCCGAGACCCTGGCCGACGCCGGCTGAGGGGGACGCCATGTACGCCCTGGTCATGGCCGGTGGGTCCGGCACCCGCCTGTGGCCGCTGTCGCGCCGGAAGACCCCCAAGCAGCTCCTCCCGCTGACCGGGGAGGCGAGCCTCCTCCAGCAGACGGTCTCCCGGCTCGAGCCGCTCCTCCAGCCCCAGGACATCTACGTCATCACCGCCGAGTCCCACGTCCACGCCACCCAGCGCCAGCTCCCCCAGCTGCCGGAGGGGAACGTCCTGGGCGAGCCGCTGGCCCGGTCGACCGCCGTGGCGGCCGCGCTCGGTGGGCTCCTGGCCCGGCGCCAGACCGATGAGGTGGCGATCGTCCTCCCCGCCGACCATCACGTGGCCGATGCCGACGCGTTCGTGGCCGCCATCCGCGAGGCGGTGGTCACCGCCGAGCGCGGGTACCTGGTCGTGCTCGGTGTCACGCCCAGCCACCCGGCCACCGGCTACGGCTACGTCACGCGTGGGGAGGAGCTGTTCGCCACCGGGACCGCATCCGTGACCGCATTCACCGAGAAGCCGGACCCCAAGACGGCCAAGGGCCTCGTCGCTGAGGGCGCGCTGTGGAACGCGGGCGTTTTCGTGTGGAGCGGCTACGCATTCCGCCAGGCCCTCGAAAAGTACCAGCCCGATCTCGCGACCGCCCTCGACGAGATCGCCAAGATCCCTCGCACGCCCGGCTGGCAGACCGATGCCCGGGCCCTCCTCGAGCCCCTGCCGGCGATCAGCATCGACGCCGGCATCGCCGAGCCGGCCGCCGCCGACGGGAGGATGGCGGTCGTGGCCCTCGACGCGGGGTGGTCGGACATCGGCTCCTGGTCGGCCCTGCTCGAGGCGCTCAGCCGCCAGAGCGGCAAGAGCCTGGTGGCTTCCGGCCAGCACCTGGACCGCGGGTCGAAGCACGTCCTCGTCCACGGCGGGGAGCGCCTGGTCGTCACGGTCGGGCTGAAGGACGTGATCATCGTGGACACCCCGGACGCCCTCCTCGTCTGCGCCCGCGACCGGGCTGAGGAGATCAAGCCCATCCTCGACGAGATCGGGGAGGCGACCGGCGACCGCTACCTCTAGGGCCCGCCTCTGGGGCCGGCTCCTGGCGTGGTACTTGCGTTTCGTGGCGCGGACGGCGCGCATCGGTCCGGTCACCCGCGACCAGGTGATCCTGGCCTTCTGGCACGAGTACAACCTGGGCCTCTACGTCCTGGCCGCCGCGCGCCGGGCCGACCTGCCCCACGCGTCGTTCACGACGGATACGCCCCGTGGGACGGTCATCGCGACGATCTTCGAGTCGCTCGCTCGACGGCCCGGCCAGGTCGAGATTCTCCGGCTTCCCGACGAGGCCGACCGCGAGGCCGCCCGCTCGCTCGCCCGACGGCTGGGGGACCTGGGCCGGACCGGGTTCTCGCTGGTCGTCACGCCCGACGGCCCGTGGGGCCCGTACCAGGTCGCCAAGCCCGGGGCGCTGCTCGTCGCCCGGCAGTCGGGGCTGCCGATCCTGCCAATGGCGGTTCGCGCCCGTCCCGCGATCCGGCTCACGCGGCGGTGGGACCGCCAGCTCCTGCCACTGCCGTTCTCGCGACTCGAGCTCGTGACCGGTCCGCCGATCCCGGTCCCCGACGGCCAGCCGCTCCGACCGCTCGTCCCCGCTCTCCAGCAGGCTCTCGACGCGGTGACGGCCATCGCCGGGGGGCGGCTACCATAGCCATGCCCGTGACGACGATCCGCTTCGGGACCGATGGCTGGCGTGCGGCCATCGCCGAGGACTTCACCTTCCACAACGTCCGTCGCTGTGCCCGGGCGGTGGCCGACTATCTCGTCGAGCAGGGCAGCACCGACCGGGGCGTGGTCGTCGCCCACGACCGGCGGTTCGCCTCCGAGCACTTCGCCCGGGCTTGCGTCGAGGTCCTCGCCGCCCACGGCATCAAGAGCCTGACCCCGCCCGGCTCGGTCCCGACCCAGGTCGTCTCGTTCTTCACCCGCGAGATGGGGGCGGGGGCCGGGATCGTGATCACGGCGAGCCACAACCCGTGGACTGACAACGGCTTCAAGGTCAAGGCGGACACCGGGGGCGCGGCCGCCCCGGACATGCTGGCCGCCATCGAGGCGACCATGGACCGGTACCCGGAGGATGAGCTCCCGCCTCGACTCGACTACGACGACGCCGTCGGCCAGGGGCTAGTCGAGATCTTCGACCCGTACCCGCGCTTCCGGGACCAGCTGGCCTCGATCGTCGACCTCGAGCGCCTGCGGGGGTCCACCGGGCGGGTGCTCGTCGAGCCGATGTGGGGCTCGGGCGCCGGCTGGTTCTCCCGGCTGTTCGAGGGCGGGAGCCTGACCATTCACGAGCTCCACACCGAGCGGAACCCGTTCTTTGGCGGGGTCAACCCCGAGCCGATCCGCCCGAACATCGACGCCTGGCTCGAGGAGGTCCCACGCTGGAGGGCCGATATCGGCATCGCCTTCGACGGCGACGCCGATCGGGTCGGGATGGCCACCGAGGAGGGTGTCTTCGTCAACCAGCTCCAGGTCTACGGCCTGCTGTACTGGTACCTGCTCGAGGTCCGGGGGCAGATCGGTCCGGCGGTCTACACCGTCACGACGACCTCCATGGCGCGCCGGCTGGCCGAGCACTTCGGGACCCAGTCGTACGAGACCGGGGTCGGGTTCAAGTACGTCGGACCCAAGATGGCCGAGACGAACGCGGTGATCGGGGGCGAGGAGTCGGGGGGCTTCGGGTTCGGGATGCACATCCCCGAGCGCGACGGACTGGCGGCCGGGCTGTTCCTGCTCGACCTGTGGCTGTCCCGCGGTACCGCCGCGTCGGCGGTGCTGGCCGAGCTCCAGGCCCTGGCCGGGCCGTCGTACTACAACCGGATCGACGTCCGCTTCTCGCGGGAGGAGTACCCCGCCATCAAGCGCGAGACGCTGGCCCGGCTCGAGCACGAGGCTCCGACCTCGCTCGGCGGACGCGAGGTGGTCCGCCGCCAGGCGCTCGACACCGGCGACGGGTTCAAGTTCCACCGCGACGACGAGTCGTGGCTCCTGATCCGGTTCAGCGGCACCGAGGCCCTGCTCCGGATCTACGTCGAGGCGCGCTCCCCGGAGGACGTGGAGACGCTCCTCGCCGAGGGGCGCCGGATCGCGACCGCGGCCGCGGCCACCGCATGACCGACGCCCGCGACTTCTTCGGCTACAAGCATCCCGACGAGGAGCCCGGGCGACGTCCCGAGGGCGCCGACGCCCCCGACCCGGACGCTCCGCCCCAGCTCGACGAGGCGATCACCCTCGACTCCCCGACGGTGCTGGCGCGCATCGACCGGGAGGACATGATGGCCCGGGTCCGGGCCCTGCCCCGCCAGCTGGCCGGCGCCCGCCAGGCGGCCGCCGGCCTCGCCCTGACGGATCGCCACCGCGAGGTCGACCTGGTCGTCGTCCTCGGGATGGGCGGCTCGGCGATCGGCGCCGACCTCGTCGCGGCCGCCGCCGGCAGCCGGCTCCGGGTCCCGCTCGTCGTCCAGCGCGACTACGCCCTGCCGGCCGGCCTCGGCCCGCGGACCCTGGTCGTCGCCTCCTCGCACTCGGGCGAGACGATCGAGACCGTGACCGCCGCGGCCGAGGCCCGCGCCCGCGACCTGCCGCTGGTGGTCATCGCGTCGGGTGGGGCGCTCGGCCGCGACGCGGAGGCCGACGGCACGCCCTGGCTCCGCTACGAGCAGCCCGGCCAGCCGCGGGCCGCCCTGGGCTGGTCGGTCGGGCTCCTCCACGAGCTGCTGGTGAGCGCCGGCCTGCTCGCCGACGCCGACCCGCTCGGGCCGGTGGTGGCCGTCCTCGACGAGGTCCTCGACCGGCTGGGGCCCGGCGTCGACACCGACGCGAACCCGGCCAAGCAGCTCGCGTGGAGCATGTTCGGTCGCCTGCCGGTCGTCTACGGTGCGGGCGCGATGGCCCCGGTGGCGCGCCGCTGGAAGACCCAGCTGAACGAGAACGCCAAGGCCTGGGCGTCCTACGAGCCGATGCCGGAGGCGAACCACAACGCCATCGAGGGGTCGCTGAACCCCCGCGAGCTGGCTGATGCCCCGTTCGTCATCGAGATCCGCGACCCGACCGAGGACGAGGCGATCACCGCCCGCTACCGGGTCGTCGAGGAGCTGCTCGGGGAGCGGGCCACCAACCGGGCGACCGTCTGGGCCGAGGGGCCGTCACCGCTGGCCCGCGTCCTGTCGGCCGTCGCGTGGGGCGACCTGGTGAGCGTCTACCTGGCCATCCTCTACCAGACCGACCCGACCCCGGTTACACTGCTGGCAATGCTGAAGGAGCGACTCGCCAGGTCGGACTGACGGGCGCCTGTAGAGGGCGCCGCAGGCGCCTGGAGGAGTTTGCGACGTGCACTCGGGCATGATCGGTAAGGTCGAAAAGGCGATGCGCTACGCCCACGAGCCCGATCGGGTGACGGTCAACCGGCTCGAGGCGACCTTCGCCGGCGACAACGGATCGCACCAGGTCTCCCTCGACGGCGAGCGCTGGCACTGCGACTGCCACCTGTTCGAGCAGGCCGGCGGCTGCACCCACACCCTGGCGATCCAGAAGATGCTCGATCCCATGCTGTCCGACGCCGCCCGCGAGACCCCGCTCTACGGTCACGCCGAGGTCGCAGCCGGCGTGTAGCATCGGTCCACCAACCGAAGACCGCGTGGGGTGCCGCCGCCGAAAGGCCGGCGGGTAAATGGCGAAGCCGGTGCAAGACCGGCGCTGTCCCGCAACTGTGACCGGGTCGGATCCCGGGAGCCAGGTCGCCCAGCCCAGACGCGATGTCTCCACCCTCGTGAGAAAGGGAAGGACATCACATGCAGGCATCCCGCTTCCGGTTCCTCGTCCCGCTCCTCCTGGTCCTGGCCACCGCGTGCCAGCCGTCGGCATCCGGCGCGCCCGAAGGGAGCACCTCCGCCAGCACCGCCGCCAGCCAGAGCCAGTCCGCCGAGGTCTCCTATCCACTTGAGCTGACCGATGACGCCGGGCGCTCGGTCGAGCTTCCCAGCGAGCCGCAGCGGATCGTCAGCCTCGCCCCGTCGAACACCGAGGTCGTGTGCGCCCTCGATGCGTGTGACCGCCTGGTCGGGGTCACCGACTTCGACGAGTACCCGGCCGAGGTGGCCGAGGTCCCCGACGTCGTCATCGGCGCGGTCGTCGACGTCGAGCTCGTCGTCGAGGCCGACCCGGACCTGATCCTCGCCGCCGGCAACGAGCTGACTCCGTCGGCCGTCATCGAGGAGCTGGCCGGGCTCGACTACCCGGTGCTCGTCCTGTACCCCGATTCGCTCGAGGCGGTGCTCGACGACATCGAACTGGTGGGGGAGGCGCTCAACGCGCTCGCCGAGGCGACCACGGTCACCGCCGACATGACCGGTCGGATCGCCGCCGTGCGCGATGCGGTCGCCGGGGAGCCGGCGCCACGCACGTTCTACGAGGTCGGCCTGTTCGAGGGCGCGATCTACACGGCGGGCGAGGACTCGTTCCTGGCCGGCCTGATCGACACGGCCGGCGGCGATCCGATCACCGGCGACCCACTGACCACCGCGATCGCGCTCGAGGACCTGGTGGCGGCCGATCCCGAGCTCATCCTGCTCGGCGACGCGGCCTACGACCCGACGATCACCCCCGAGTCGGTGGCCGCGCGGCCCGGCTGGGAGTCGATGACCGCGGTCACGACCGGCCGGATCGAAGTCATGGAGGAGGACCCGGTGATCACCCGGCCCGGTCCGCGGATCGTGGACGGGCTCGAGGCGCTGGCCCTCGCCATCCACCCCGACGCGTTCGAGTGATGGCCTGATGCGCGCCTCGGTCGCCGCGCGGCCGCTCGTCGGAGGCCCGAGCCTCGGGCGGACGACCCTGGTCCTGGGAGTCGGGGTCGGGCTCGTCGTGGCTGCCGCGCTGGCCGCGGTCGCGGTGGGCAGCACCGACGTCGGGCTGGGCGAGGCGATCAGGATCATCGCCCAACGCCTCGGGTTCCCGGTCACCGAGACCTGGGCTCCGACCGCGCCGACGATCCTCTTCGAGGTCCGCCTGCCGCGCGTTTTGGCCGGGATCGTCGTCGGTGCCGGCCTCGGGGCGGCGGGCGTCGTGTTCCAGGCGCTCCTCCGCAACCCGATGGCCGATCCGTACGTGATCGGCGCCGCGGCCGGTGCCTCGCTCGGCGCCGTGCTGGCGATCACCGCCCCGATCGTCCTCCCGTTCCTGGCCATCGGGGCCGGCACGGCCTGGCTGGGCATCGGCCTCGTCCAGGTGGCGGCCTTCGTCGGCGGGCTGGGCGCGGTGGCGCTCGTCCTGGCCGTCGCCCGGCAGGGCGGTCGGTCGTCGATGGTGACCCTCCTCCTGACCGGCTATGCGGTGTCATCACTGTTGGCCGCCGGCACGGCGCTTCTGCTGGTGAACGCCGGACGGGCGCTGTCGGCGGTCGTCGGCTGGCTGCTCGGCTCGCTCGGCGGGGTGGGCTATTCGGAGCTGGCGATCGCCACCCCGCTGGTGATCGGCGGCTCGGTGCTCCTCCTCCTCCGCTGGCGTTCGCTGAATCTGCTCCTGCTCGGCGACGAGCCGGCCGCCGCGTTGGGCGTGGATCTCGTCCCCGAACGGCGGGTCCTCGTCGTGCTCGCCACGGTAGTCACGTCGGCCGCGGTCGCCCTGGCGGGGACGATCGGTTTCGTCGGGCTGGTCGTGCCGCACCTGGTGCGGCTGGCGATCGGTCCTGACCACCGGCTCCTGCTGCCGACCAGCTGCCTGGGCGGGGCGGCCCTGCTCGTCACCGCCGACCTCGTGGCGCGGGTCGCCGGTGGCGTGCCGGTGGGAGTGGTGACCGCGCTGATCGGGGCCCCGTTCTTCCTGTGGCTCCTCCACCGGGCCGCGGGGGCGGCCACCACGCCATGACCGGAACGCCGACCGAGCCCGTGCTCGCCCTCGAGGACGTCGCGTTCGCCTACCGGCGCCGCGGCCGCCCCGACCGGGATGTGCTGCGCGGGGTCAGCCTCGCGATCACCCCCGGGGAGATGGTCGTGCTCCTCGGCCCGAACGGGAGCGGCAAGACGACTCTGCTGCGCGTCGCGATGGGCGCCCTCGCCCCCGGACGGGGCCACGTGACGCTCGACGGGCAGCCGCTGGCGACCTGGAACCGGCGGGGAGTCGCCCAGCGGATTGCCGTCATGCCGCAGCTGCCCCAGCTGCCCGACGGGTTCCGCGTCGAGGAGCTCGTCGAGATGGGCCGTGCCCCACATGCGCGGTCCCGGTTCGGTGCGAGCGCCGAGGACCAGGAGGCCGTCGAGCGGGCCCTGGCGGATGCCTCGGCGGCAGACCTCGTCGGACGACGGATCGAGGAGCTGTCCGGCGGGGAGCGACAGCGCGTGCTGGTGGCCATGGCCCTGGCCCAGGAGCCGCGCATCCTGCTCCTCGACGAGCCGACCCAGCATCTCGACCTCGCCCACCAGGTCGGGCTGCTGGCCGCCCTCGACCGGCTTCGCCGAAGCCGGGGGCTGGCGGTCGTCGCCGTGCTCCACGACCCGGCGCTGACCGCCTTGGCCGACCCACGGGTCGTCCTCCTCGAGGCCGGCCGGATCGTGGCCGATGGCCGGGCGATGGACGTCCTCCAGCCGGCACTCGTCGCCCGGGTCTTCGGGGTGACGCTCCCGACGGCGCTCGCCCTATCGGGCGGGGGAGCGCGGCGGGGCTAGGTCGAGGTCACCTTCTTCGGCTTGGACCCCGTCGCGTGGCTACCCTCCGCCACGTCGGCCAGCGCCGGCTCGGCCGGGCTGTAGATGTCCAGCCAGTGGTTCACCAGGATCACGATGACCGCCAGGATCGGCACCCCGAACAGGGCGCCCCACAGCCCGGCCAGCTGGACCCCGACCAGCAGGCCGAGGAACAGCAGGATCGGGTGCAGGCCGAGCGACTCCTGCATCATCTTGGGCTGGATCGCGTTCACCAGCACGCCCTGGACCACGACGAGCACGATCGAGGCGATCAGGGCCGCCACCCAGTTCTCGCTGGTCAGGAACACGATGAAGATCGGCGGGACGAGGGCCAGCGGCGGGCCGATCATTGGGATGAACATCAGGAGCCCCGAGACCACGGCCGTCACGAAGACGTAGTCCATCCCGCCGAACGCCCGGGCCGCGAGGCCCACGATCATGACCAGCCCGAACATGATCAGGGCGAGGACGGTCTGGGCCCGGATGAAGCCTCCGAACGAGCGCGCCACGCCCTCCTGGAAGAGGATCGACTGGTCCCGGAGCCGGCTCGGCACCAGCCGGCTGAGCCAGACCATGATCTTATGGCTGTCGAGGACCATGAACAGCGACAGCAGGACGACCAGGAACAGGGTGCCGATGACGCTGAACGCGCCGCTGGCGATCGCCCCGGCCGACCCGGCCAGCTCGCCGCCGAGCGTCCCGATCTGGTCGGCCAGCTGGTCGAACAGCTCCGCGACGTCGGGGTCCTGGACGCCGATCGCGTCCTGGATGGCCTCGATCTGGGCGGTGATCTGGTCCTGGCGGGTCGGCCAGGTGTTGATGAAGTCGGCGAGGTCGCTGACCATGACCGCCGCCATCACGATCAGGAACGCCCCGAGCCCGACCAGGGTCACCGAGAAGGCCAATCCGACCGCTGGACCGCGGCCGATCTCCAGGCTGGCCTGGATCCGGTGGACCAGCGGGGAGATCAGGAACGCGAGCAGCCAGGCCAGGAAGACGGCGATGATGATCGACTGGAACTGGGCGAAGAAGTCCAGGAGGATCGCCAGGGCGAGAAGACCGAAGTAGAGCGAGCCGGTGATCAGGAACACGGCGAGCAGCCGTCGTTCCCGGACCCACGCCCCCTGGAACAGCTCGATCACGTCAACCTCCGCGCCGGCCGGCCCGTGCCGACCGCGTCGAGCACCTCCGCCCGGGTGGCCTCCAAGATCGGGCGGACCTTCTCCGCTCCGGCCGAGAGTACCGCCTCGACGACGTCGGGGTCGGCCGCCAGTTCGGCCCGCTTCTCGCGCATCGGCCGGAAGAACTCGATCATCCGGTCGGCCAGCAGGGTCTTGGTGTCCACGCAGCCGGTCCGCGCCGTCCGCTCGCCGTCCTGGATCTCGAGGTAGTCCCCGCCGAAGTAGCGGTGGAGCTGGCAGACGTTGCAGACCTCCGGTCGGCCCGGGTCGGTTCGCTTGATGCGCAGCGGGTCCGTCACCATGTTCATGACGATCCGCCGCATCTCGTCGGGCTCGGCGAAGATCGGGATCGTGTTGTTCGCGGACTTGCCCATCTTCTTGGCGCCGTCGGTCCCGAGGACGATCGGGGCGTCGGTGAAGACCGCGGTCGGCTCGGGGAAGATCGGCCCGTATCGGTTGTTGAAGGCCCGGACGATCTCGCGCGAGAGCTCGAGGTGGGGGGCCTGGTCCTTGCCGACGGGGACCCGGCTGGCCTTGTAGATCACGATGTCGGCGGCCTGGAGCACCGGGTAGCTGAGCAGGCCGTTGCTGTTGTCCTTGCCCTCGGCCAGGCCCTCCTTGTAGGTCGGGTTGCGCTCGAGCCAGCTGACCGGCACCACGGTGCTGAAGATCCAGCACAGCTCGGCCACCTCGGGGAAGTCGGACTGCCGGATCAGGGCACTGCGGTCGGGGTCGAGGCCCACCGCCAGCAGGTCGAGCGCCATGTCCCGCGTCAGGCGCCGGAGCTCGTCCCCGTCATGGACGGTGGTCAGGGCGTGGTAGTCGACGATCGCGTAGATCGCCTCGTACTCGTCCTGGAGCGCCACGTAGTTCCGCTGGGCGCCGAGGTAGTTGCCGAGATGGCTGGCACCGCTGGGCTGGATGCCGGAGAACACCCGTTCCCGGCCGGACGGCGAGGGCGAGGCGTCGGTCATCGTCCGGCGGAGTGTACCGGACCCGATTTCGGCGGCTGGTAGAATCGCCCACCTTCCCGACCGTCCGCATCCGAGGCCGCCGTGTCCGATCCGCGTTCCCAGGGCTCCCAGGGCGGTTCGGCGTGGTCGGCGGCAGCCCAGGAGGGCCGCCGGGTGGGTCACGCGGTCGAGTTCCACCCCGAGATCGGCTCGACCAACGACCGGGCCCGCGCTGCGCTCGCCGAGCCGGGCGGGGACGGGCTGGCGGTCGTCGCCGACCGGCAGCTCACCGGACGGGGCCGGATGGGCCGCACCTGGGTCTCCCCGTCCGGCGTGAACCTGCTCGTCAGCGTGGGCCTGCGGCTCGACCTGCCGGCCGACCGGGCCTGGTGGCTGTCGGCCGCCGCGATCCTCGCCCTCCGGAGGGTGGCCTCGGAGCACGTCGGCACCCGCGAGCCGCTCGCCGTCCGCTGGCCGAACGACCTGGTCACCGCCGACGGGCTGAAGGTCGCCGGCATGCTGGTCGAGACCCAGGTCACCGGCGAGCGGGTGACCGGCGCGGTGATCGGGATGGGGTTGAACGTGAACTGGCGTCGGGAGGCGATGCCGGCCGATATCGGCCCGGGGGCGACCTCGCTGGCCGACCTGGCCGGACGCGACCTGGACCGGGTCGAGCTGCTCGGGGCACTGCTCGCGGCGCTGGACGAGGAGGTCGGCCTCGTCGAGGCCGGGGTGTCGCCGCTCGCGAGGTTCCAGCAGGTGTCATGGCTCACCGGACGGTCGGTCGAGGTCGAGACCCCGGCCGGGCGCCTGACCGGCGTCGCCGGCCCGATCGCCGACGACGGCGGCCTCGTGCTCGACAGCCCGAACGTTCACACCACGGTGAGCGTGGGCGAGGTGATCCGGGTCCACACCGCAGCGGCCGCCGGATGACCGGTCGCCCCCTCCCGAACCCCGCCGACCGCGCCCGCGCGTCCCGCGAGCCGGCCGCCGATCCCGACCTGCCCGATGTGCGGGCCGCGCAGGCCGACCGGCGGGCCTTCGACCGCCTGTACCGCCGCTACCTCGACCGGGTCTACAGCTACGCCTTCTACCAGCTGGGCGACCACCACGAGGCCGAGGACGTGACCGAGCGGACCTTCCTCGCTGCGCTGTCGGCGCTCGACGGGTTCACCGATGACGGGGCGAGCTTCCGGGCCTGGCTGTTCCGGATCGCGCACAACACGATCGCGAACGCTCATCGATCCCGTCGCCGCCGCCGGGCGGCGCCGATGTCCGAGATCGCCGACCTCCACGCCCCGGGCGCCGACCCGGCCGGCGTCGTGGCCCGCGCCGATGAGGGCCGCGCCATCCGGGCCGCCCTGGCCAGGATCCCGGCCGACCGGCGCCAGGCGGTCATCCTCCGCTTCGTGGACGGCCTGTCCGCCCGCGAGATCGGGGCCGTGCTCGACCGGAGCGAGGGAGCGGCCCGGGTGCTCCTCCATCGCGCCCTCCGGGACCTCGCCGCCGAGCTCGAGGGCGGCGATCCCGAGCGGGTGCTGTAACGAATCGGCGCTGGCGGTGTTAGCCGCCATAGATGACCCTCCAGCCAGCCACCGGTTCGACTGACGCGGAGCACGTCGACCGCGCGATCAGCGCGGTGCTCGACGACGAGCCCGCCCTCGTCCCGCCGGCCCTGGCCGCCGAGCTCGCCACCGCCCGGGCCCTGCGGGAGGGCCTCCACCCCGTCCCGCCGGGCCTCGCGTTCGAGGAGGCCCTCGCCCGCCGGCTCGGGGAGGATCGGTTCGGGCTCGACCAGCGGGTGACCGGGTTCGCCCGCCAGCACGCGCGCCTGCTCGTGACCGGGGCGGTCGGTTCGGTCGTGGTCAGCACCGCCGGCGCGGCCGTCGTCGCATGGCGCCTGGTGCATCGGTCATGAAGATCAAGTTCCCGTTCACCCGGCGCTCGGCCCCGGCCGACACGTGGACGAAGTGCCCGCGTTGCGAAAATCAGCTGTTCAACCGCCAGCTCGAGCGGAACTTCCGCGTGTGCCCGACCTGTGACCACCACTTCCGGATGTCGGCGCCAGAGCGGATCGCGCTGATTCTCGACTCGGGGTCGTTCCTCGAGCGCGACGCCGGGCTGGTGAGCGGGGACCCGCTCGTGTTCACCGACAGCAAGCCATACCCGGAGCGCATCGACTCGTCCCGGGCCAAGTCCGGCCTGGCCGAGGCGGCGCTCTGGGGCATGGGGCGGATCGAAGGACAGCCAGTGGCGCTCGGCCTGTTCGACTTCCGGTTCATGGGCGGCTCGATGGGGAGCGTGGTCGGGGAGAAGGTGGCCCGCACGTTCGAGGGCGCCCTCGCCGAGCGCGTCCCGGCGGTGGTCGTCAGCGCATCGGGCGGCGCGCGGATGCAGGAGGGGACGATCTCCCTGCTTCAGCTGGCCAAAACGACGGCCGCGCTCGGGCGCCTGAACGAGGCCGGGATCCCGTTCATCAGCATCCTGACCGACCCGACCACCGGAGGCGTGCTGGCCAGCTTCGCGTCGCTGGGCGACGTCATCCTGGCCGAGCCGCACGCCCTGATCGGGTTCGCCGGGGCGCGGGTCGCCAGCGGGACGGTGGGGGAGGAGCTTCCCGAGGGATTCCAGAGCGCCGAGCGGCTGCTCGAGCACGGGTTCGTGGACGCCATCGTGCCCCGCAGCCAGCTCCGGGCCACGCTCAGCCGGCTGCTCCGGCTGCTGCCGGTCGCGGGCGTTGCGGAGACCGACAGCCGACGAGCGATGCGGCCGGTGGCCGCGCTCCAGGGACTGGCCCAGCGGGTCGGCGGCGCCGTCAGCGACCAGGCCGGCCTCGACACCGAGGCCCCGGTCCGATGACCGACCAGACCCTCGACGCCACTCCACCCGAGACCGCGTCGCCGGCCGTCAGCCCCGAGGCCGCCGAGGCCGCCTGGCGGCGGGTGCAGCTGGCCCGCCACCCGCAGCGACCCCGGACCCTGGACCTCGTGGCCCAGGTTTTCGAGGAGTTCGTCGAGCTCCACGGGGACCGGACGTTCCGGGACGACCCGGCCATCGTCGGTGGCCCGGCCCGCCTCGACGGGCGGCCGGTCATGGTCATCGGCCACCAGAAGGGGACCGATACCGAGTCGAACATCTTCCGCAACTTCGGCTCGCCGATGCCGGAGGGCTTCCGGAAGGCGCAGCGCCTGATGCGCCTGGCCGACCGGATCGGGATCCCGCTCGTCACGTTCCTCGACACCGCTGGGGCGTTTCCCGGGCCTGCCGCCGAGGAGCGCGGCCAGGCGGAGGCGATCGCGAGCTCGATCCAGCTCATGACCGCGCTCCGGGTGCCGATCGTGGTCGTCATCGTCGGGGAGGGTGGATCCGGCGGCGCGCTGGCGATCGGGGTCGGCGACGAGGTCCTCGCCCTCGAGAACGCGGTCTACTCGGTCATCTCCCCGGAAGGCTGCGCGGCCATCCTCTGGCGGTCAGCCGAGGCGGCTCCCCTCGCGGCGGCCGCGATGAAGATGACCGCCGCCGAGCAGCAGGCGCTGGGCATCGTGGACGCGGTCATCACCGAGCCCCAGGAGGGGGCCCATGCCGACGTCCCGGCCACCGCGAAGGCCATCCGCCAGGCGATCCTCGCCGCGCTGACGCGCCTCGAGAAGCTCGATCCCGAGGACCTCCGGGCGCGGCGCTACACCCGGCTGCGCGCCATCGGCACCTTCAGCGAGATCGAGGCCGAGGCGCTCCGGGTCGGCGCGCCGTCGCTCGGCGCCCGGATCGGCCGGCTGCTCGGCCTGCCGGCGGGGGCCCCGGCCGCCACCGGCGACGAGGACGACGAGGAGGAGGGCGGCGCATGAGCGACACGGCGAAGGACATGGCCGAAGCGGTCGCGGCCCTCGTCCCGGCGCTCACCGAGCGGCTCCAGCGGCACGGGCTGGCCGAGATCGAGGTCCGCCAGGGCGACCTGCGCGTCCGCGTGGTCGCGCCCGGCCACCCCGCCGGCGCCCCGACCGGCGCGCCCGCCGCGTCGGGCCCGGTCGAGGTCAGCGTCACGACGACCGGCGTCGGCGTCACGCCGGTGGAGGGCACGACGGTCATGCTCGACCCGGTCCGCTCCCCGGCCGTGGGTCACTTCATGTACGCCGACGGCCTGGGTCCCGGGCTGGCGGTCAGCGCCGGGACCGAGATCGGCTTCGTCGAGATGCTCGGCATCCGCCACGAGGTGCGGGCCGCGGCGGACGGGGTCGTCCGCCACCTCGTCGCCGAGAGCGGGGAGCCGGTCGAGTACGGCCAACTGCTCGTCGAGATCGACCGCACCCCGCCCGGCTGATGTTCGCCAAGGTCCTGATTGCCAACCGCGGTGAGATCGCCGTCCGCGTCCTGCGGACCTGTCGCGAGCTCGGCATCCCGGCCGTCGTGGCGTTCAGCGAGCCGGACCGGGAATCCCAGGCGGTGCGCATGTCGGACGAGGCCATCTGCATCGGCCCGGCGGAGGCTCGGCGGTCGTACCTGAACCAGCCGGCCCTGATCAGCGCGGCGCTGATCACCGGCTGCGACGCGATTCATCCGGGCTACGGCTTCCTGTCGGAGGACGCCTCGTTCGCCGAGGCATGCGCGGTCCACGACCTGGTGTTCATCGGCCCGCGGGCGCAGGTCCTCGAGCGCTTCGCCAGCAAGTACGCCGTGCGGCGCATGCTCGCCGCCAACGGCCTGCCCACCGTGCCCGGCAGCACCGGGATCGTCGCCGACCTGGCCGATGCGCTGGCCCAGGCCGATGCGGCCGGCTACCCGGTCCTGCTCAAGCCCTCGGCCGGAGGCGGCGGGCGGGGGATGCGGCTCGTCCGCTCACCGCGCGAGATGGAGACCCAGCTGCCGCTCGCCCGATCCGAGGCCCGCGCCGCGTTCGGCGACGACTCCCTGTACTTCGAGCGCTGGATCGAGGAGAACCGCCACGTCGAGGTCCAGGTCCTGGTGGACAGCCACGGCAACGGGATCCACCTCGGGGAGCGCGACTGCTCGGTCCAGCGTCGCCACCAGAAGATCATCGAGGAGGCCCCGTCGCCGGCCATGACCGATCCCGGCCGGGAGCGGCTCCGGGACCTCGCCATCCGCTCGGTGACCGCCGCCGGCTACGAGAACGCGGGGACCCTGGAGTTCCTGCTCGACCGGGAGGGAAGCTTCTACTTCATCGAGATCAACTGCCGGATCCAGGTCGAGCACCCGATCACCGAGGCGCTGACCGGGGTGGACCTGGTGGCCGAGCAGCTCCGGATCGCGGCTGGCGAGCGGCTGGCCCTGACCCAGCCGCAGGTCCAGCTCCGCGGCCACGCGTTCGAGTTCCGGATCACGGCCGAGGACGCGCACGACAACTTCTCCCCGCAGGCCGGGGTCGTCTCTGAGCTCCACTGGCCGGAGGGGCCGGGCATCCGGGTCGACACGCACCTGTACGCCGGATACGAGATTCCGCCGTACTACGACTCGCTGCTCGCCAAGCTGATCGTCTGGGGCGAGGATCGGGCCGAAGCCCTGGCCCGCGCGAAGCTGGCGCTCGAGGAGTGCCGGATCGAGGGGGTGAAGACGAACCTCCCCTTCCATCGGGCGATCGTCGACAATGCAGCCTTCGTGGACGCGGAGGTCAGCACCAACCTGCTGGACCGCGTCGGCCCCGCCGCCTTCGTCGGCGAGCCAGCCTGAGCACCGGACGAGCGAGAGACCGATGTCGACCGACGCGACCCCAGCCGGCCCGGACCCGACCCTGCCGCCGCTCCCCTGGGAGGCGGTCGACATCATGGGGATCATTCCCCACCGCTACCCGTTCCTCCTGATCGACCGGGTCGTCGAGATCGTGCCCGGCCAGCGGGTGGTGGCCATCCGGAACGTCACCGCCAACGAGCCGCAGTTCCGCGGGCACTTCCCCGACCGGCCGATCATGCCCGGCGTCCTGCTGATCGAGTCGCTGGCCCAGGCCGGCTGCGTGGCGGTCCTGTCCTACCCGGAGAACCGCGGGAAGCTGGTCCTCTTCGGCGGGATCGACGAATGCCGCTTCCGGCGGGTCGTCGTCCCCGGCGACCAGCTCCGTCTCGAGATCACCGTCGAAAAGCTCGGCCGCTTCTCGGGCCGCGCGAAGGCCGTGGCCACCGTCGACGGGGAGGTGGCCTGCGAGGCTGTCCTCTCGTTCGTGATGCCGCGCAACCAGGCCATCGCCGGAGGCCGATCCTCCGGTGGCTGAGCCGGCGCTCCCGCCCAGCTCGCAGGAGCGCGGCGAGCGGCGGGTGGTCGTGACCGGCCTCGGGGCCGTCACGCCGCTGGGCAACGACGTCGAGACGTACTGGGACGGCCTGGTCGCCGGCCGGAGCGGCATCGACCGATTCGCCAGCTTCGATCCCAGCGGCGTGCCATCCCAGGTGGGCGGCGAGATCAGGGACTTCGACGCCGCGCTGTACATGGACCGCAAGGACGTGCGCCGTCACGACCGCGTCGTCCATTACGCGTGGGCCGCCAGCGCCCAGGCCCTGGCCGATGCCGGCCTGCCGAACCCGGTCACCGACGACGCGGAGGCGGACCGGGTGGGCGCCATCGTGGCCACCGGGATCGGGGGCATCACGTCGACGATCCGGGACGCCCAGGCGGCCCAGACCGAGGGCTACGACCGGGTCGGCCCGTTCACGATCCTGAACATGATCCCGGACACGGCGGCCGGCCACGTGGCCATCGCCGCCAACCTGCGCGGCCCGAACTACGCCACGGTCAGCGCCTGCGCGTCGTCGAACCACGCCCTCGGAGAGGCGGCCGGGATCATCCGGCGGGGCGACGCGGAGGTCATGCTGGCCGGCGGGACGGAAGCAGCCATCTGCGAGTTCGTGGTGGCCGCCTTCAGCGCGATGCGGGCCCTGACCACCAAGCGCAACGACGATCCGACCGCCGCCTCGCGTCCGTTCGACGTGGACCGCGACGGCTTCGCGATCGCCGACGGGGCGGGGATCGTGGTCCTCGAGGAGCTCGAGCACGCCCGGGCCCGCGGCGCCCGGATCCGCGCCGAGCTGATCGGTTACGGCGCATCTGACGACGCGTCCCACGTCACGATGCCGGCCCCGGGCGGGCGCGGCGCGGCGGCCAGCATGCGGATTGCCCTCGCCGACGCGGGCCTCGCCCCCGCCGACCTGTCGTACATCAACGCCCACGGGACCTCGACCCCGCCCAACGACCCGGCCGAGACCGCGGCCATCAAGACCGTCTTTGGCGAGGCCGCGTACCGGATCCCGGTCAGCAGCACGAAGTCGATGACCGGTCACCTGATGGGCGCCGGCGGCGGGGTCGAGGCGGTAGCCTGCGTCCGCGCCCTCGAGACCGGCATCCTGCCGCCGACGATCAACCACGACCAGCCCGACCCCGAGTGCGACCTCGACTACGTCCCGAACACGGCCCGCCAGGTGCCGATCACGACCGCCATGAGCAACGCCTTTGGCTTCGGCGGCCACAACGCCACGCTCGTCTTCCGGCGCTGGGACGACGCCTGAGGCATGGCCGACGACCCGATCATCGCCGCGGTCGACGCCCTGACCGGCCCGTTCCTCGAGAGCGGGCTCGACGAGCTCGAGGTCGAGACCGGCGGCATCACGGTCAAGCTCGCCCGTCACCGAGCGGTGGCCGCCCCGGCCGCCCCGGCCGCAACACCCGCCGGGTCGCCCGGGGCGGGCACGCCGTACGGTGAGCCCGCACCCGGCCACCGGTTCATCACCGCCCCCCTGACCGGGATCTGGTACTCCGCGCCGTCTCCTGGGGCGCGGCCCTACCTCCAGCTGAACGGGGAGGTGGCCGCCGGACAGGTCGTCGGCCTGATCGAGGCCATGAAGCTGTTCAACGAGATCAAGTCCGACGTGGCCGGCACGGTGAGCCGCATCCTGGCCGACAATGGGGTCCTGGTGAAGCGCCAGCAGCCGTTGTACGAGATCCGCCTCGCATGAGCCCGCCGAACGCGGTCATCACCGGGTGGGGGATGTATGCCCCGTCGCGGGTGATGACCAATGACGACCTCTCGAAGGTCGTCGACACCTCCGACGAGTGGATTCGGACCAGGACCGGGATTCGTGAGCGCCGGATCGCCGCCGACGACGAGACGACCACGACCCTGGCGACCAACGCCGCCCGGGACGCGCTGGCGGTGGCCGGGGTCGACCCGGCGGACGTCGACCTGGTCATCGTCGCGACGGCCAGCCCGGACTACCTGATGCCAGCCACCGGCGTCCTGGTGGCCCGCGATCTGGGCGCCAACCGGGCGGCGGGCTTCGACCTGAACGCCGCCTGCTCGGGATTCGTCTTCGGCCTCGCCGCCGGATCGGCGTTCGTCACCGGCGGGATGTACCGCCAGGTGCTGGTCATCGGGGTCGATCTGCTGAGCCGCTACCTGGACTGGACCGATCGGAACACGTGCGTCCTGTTCGGCGACGGCGCCGGCGCGGTGCTCCTCTCGGCCTCGACCGGTGGCGGCGGGGTCCTCGCCACCCAGTTGTACAGCGACGGGACCGGGGAGGAGGGGATCATCATTCCCGGCGGCGGCACCGCCCACCCCGCGACCGAGGAAACTGTCCGTGACCGCCTTCACTTCATGCGGATGGCGGGCAAGGAGGTCTATCGGTATGCGACCCGCCAGCTGGCCGAGACGACCCAGGCGGCCGTCACCGCGGCCGGGCTCCGGATGGCGGACATCGACCTGTTCCTCTACCACCAGGCCAACATCCGGATCCTCGAGACGGTCCGCGACCTGCTCGGGATTCCGGCCGACAAGGTCCACGTGAACATCGACCGGTACGGGAACACCTCGGCGGCATCGGTCCCCATGGCCCTCGCCGAGGCGGTGGCCGAGGGCCGGGTCAAGGTCGGCGACCGGATCCTGATGGGCGCCTTCGGCGCGGGCTACACCGCGGGCGCGACGGTCGTGGAGTGGACCGCCGATCCGTCCCGCGCGTTCCTCGCCCCCGGGGAGCAGACGCGCTCCGGGCAGCCGCGCCGCGAGCCGATCGGGGCCGGCGTCGAGTAGATGTTCGACCTCACCGGAAAGGTCGCCCTGGTGACCGGCGGGAGCCGGGGGATCGGCCGGGCCATCGCGCTCGCGTTCGCCGGCCAGGGGGCGGACGTCGCGGTGAACTACCGGGAGAGCGCCGCCGGCGCCCAGGAGACCGTGGACGCGATCACCGCGCTCGGCCGAAGGGCGGTGGCGGTCCAGGGCAGCACCGCCGGCGGGAAGGACGCGTGCGAGGCCATCGTCACCGCCGCGCTCGAGGCCTTCGAGCACGTCGACATCCTGGTGAACAACGCCGGGATCACCCGCGACGACCTGATCATGCGGATGGACGCCGACGACTGGGACGCGGTCATCGCCACCAACCTGTCGGGGCCGTTCTGGATGACCAAGGCGGTCTCGCGCCCGATGATGAAGACACGCTGGGGACGGATCATCAACATGTCCAGCGTGGCCGGCCGAATGGGAAACGTCGGCCAGGCCAACTACGTGGCGGCCAAGGCGGGGCTCATCGGCCTGACCAAGACGACGGCCCGTGAGCTGGCCAGCCGGAACATCACCTGCAACGCCATCGCGCCCGGCCTGGTCGAGACCGACATCCTGGCCGGCCTGTCGGACACCGCCCGCGACTACATCCTCCAGCTCACCCCGCTCGGCGGCCTGACCACCGTCGACGACGTCGCCGCCGCCGCGGTCTACTTCGCCAGCGAGGAGGCCCGGTTCGTGACCGGCCAGGTGCTCGGGGTGGACGGCGGCATCGTGATGGGGAGCTGACCGCCGGACCCTCTCAGGCGCCTGTCTCGCATCTGCAACGCGCCCGCCGAACCCGCAATGCCGGCGCGTCCGAGGTGGGGCACAATCGGCTCATGCTGACACTTCGCCGCATCCTCCAGCCCACCCGACGCGTGGCCGCCCACTGCGACCTGCCGTGCGGGATCTACGACCCGGAGCAGGCCCGGATCGAGGCCGAATCGTGCCTCCGGATCATCGAGAAGCACGACGCCAGCGACGACCCCCTGTTCAAGGGCCGCTGCATCCACCTCAAGGAAGAGCGCGCCGAGCTCGTGAAGCACCACCTCGACGTCCTGTGGCACGACTACTTCAAGCCCGAGCACCTCGAGGCCTACCCCGACCTCCACGACGTGTTCTGGCAGGCGACCAAGCAGGCGTCCAAGGTCAAGCAGACGCTCGATGTCCAGGCCGCCAAGGACCTGCTCGCCTCGATCGACAAGATCGACGAGATGTGGACCGCGACCGGCGGACCGCAGAAGACGCGGGTCCAGTAGCTCCAGCCACCACACGGCGGACCGTGAGCGCCTGACCGATGCGGACCGGCGCGCGGATCGGCCTCGCCTTCGTCCTCGGCCTGGTCGCCGCCTGGGCGTTCGGCCGGCTCCTCCGTGAGCTCGACGCGGTCATCGTTGACGGCCGCTCGATGGCGCCCGCGCTCGAGCCCGGCGACCGGCTGCTCGTCGAGTCGTGGTCCTACCGACGGCGGGCGCCGCGGCCCGGCGAGATCGTGCTGGCCGGTGACCCCCGCGCCCCGCGCCGCGAGATCGTGAAGCGCGTCGCGGCCCTGCAGGACGACCGGGTCGCCCTCCGCGGTGACGCGGCCCTGAGCACCGACTCGCGGATCTTCGGGCCGCTCCCGGTGGCCGCCATCCGCTGGCGGGTGGTGGTCCGCTATTGGCCGCTCAGCCGCATTGCGCGTCTCACCGGCTGAGCGCGGCGACCGCCTCCGCGCACTCCGGGCCGCTCCCGGGGAGCATGACGACCCCGATCCCGGCCTCGGCCCCGATCAGCCACTCGGCGCCGCCCGGCCCCGGCCGAACCGCGATCCGGGCCGTCCCGGCCCGCTCCCGGACGAACGCGACGACCGGCCCGAGGCCCGCATCGCCGTACTCGGCCTTGATCGCGCCGCTGTCGATGACGACCACGTCGGGCGCGCGGAGGACCACCGCCTGGTGGAGCCGGGCGGTGTCGTTGTAGAAGAAGACGAGCGACCCGACGAGCCGCTCGTCGATCGCGAGGGCGAGGTCCCGGTCGCGGGTCAGGCAGTAGACGATCGGCTCCTGCTGACCGACCAGTGCTGGGGGAGTACCCACCGGCAGAGCGTATCATCGGCCTCCGATGGAACGACAAGCCCGCTGGGTGCTCGTCCTGGCCGCGTTCGCCGCCTCGGTCGGCGTCGTCTCGGTGGCGAACCAGGGCTCGCCGTCGATGGTGCAAACCCTGCTCGACAGCCTCGTCTACCTCGTCCTGATCTGGCTCCTGGCCGCCGTCGCGCTCCTCGTCCTCATGCGGCGCGAGGCATGACCACCACCCGCTCGGACCGCGGGAGCGCGAAGCCGGCCCGGCGTAGGGCCGCCCTGTCCGCGCCGCGCCACCAGGCCCTCGGCAACCTGCTCGGGCGGGTGTGGCCGGTTGACCAGGTCGGGATCGAGGAGCGGGCGGCCATGCTCGCCAAGCGCTCGATCAAGCGGGAGTCGAAGCTGTGGGCCCTCGACCTCGCGATCCGGATGATGGACCTGACCACGCTCGAGGGAAAGGACACGCCCGGCAAGGTCCGGGCCCTGGCCGGCAAGGCGGTTCGGCCCGATCCGACCGACCCGTCCATCCCGTCGGTGGCCGCGCTGTGCGTGTACCCGAACATGATCGCCACCGCGCGGATGTCGCTCGCCGGGTCGACGGTGAAGGTCGCCTCGGTCGCCACCTACTTCCCGTCGGGCCAGGCTCCGCTCGCGGTCAAGCTCGAGGACGTACGGCAGGCGGTGGGCCTCGGCGCGGACGAGATCGACATGGTCATCGACCGCGGGGCGTTCCTGGCCGGGGAGTACGGGCGCGTCTACGACGAGATCGTGGCGGTCAAGGAGGCCTGCGGCCCGGCTCACCTGAAGGTCATCCTCGAGACCGGGGAGCTGGAGACCTACGACAACGTGCGCCGCGCCTCGGTCTTGGCCATGGCCGCCGGCGCGGACTTCATCAAGACCTCGACCGGCAAGGTCCAGCCGGCGGCGACCCTCCCGGTGACCCTCGTCATGCTCGAGGCCATCCGCGACTTCCACGCCCAGACCGGGCGCGCGGTGGGGATGAAGCCGGCGGGCGGGATCCGGACCTCGAAGGAGGCGATCGCCTACCTGACTGTCCTCTACGAGACGCTCGGCCCGGACTGGATGACGCCCGACCGATTCCGGTTCGGGGCCTCCACCCTCCTGAACGACGTCCTCATGCAGATCCGCAAGGAGCGCACCGGCCGCTACAGCGGCGGCGACTACTTCACGATCGACTGACCGATCCGGACGGGCTCAGGCTCCCGCTCGGCGCAGGGTCCCGGCGAGATGGCGGACCGGCTCGGGCATGTCACCGGTCGCCATCGCGAACTCGTAAGCCAGCTCGTCCCCGCTGACGGCGTACCAGCGGCGGGTGGCCGTGACCGGCATGCCACCGCTCGCCGCGGCGGTGGCCGTCGAGGCCAGGTCGACCCGGCCCGCGGTGACCGTGCCTTCGGCCACCTCGGTCCGCCGCGCCTGGGCGATCGCGGCCACCAGCGTCCCGCCCTCACCGGGGCGCCAGATGCCGACCTCCGCGTGGAGGACCTGGCCGGTGGCCGGATCCCAGGCCCGCTGGAAGTAGGCGACGCTGGGTCCGACCTCCTCGAGGCGGAGCTCCTCCTCATACGGGAAGGCGCCCATCCCGGGAAACGTGCCCTCGCCGCTGCCGCGCCAGGTGCCGAGAAGCGGAGCCAGCCGAGGGTCGACCACCATGCCTCGAGGGTAGCAGCGCCGCCGGCGACCCGGACGTACCCTTGGTCCGTGCCTCACGCATCGGGTCGCCGCGGCGTTTCACGCCCTGTGAGCCTGCCGCCGTTCCAGGTCCTGGTCGATGCGCACAGCGTGGAACTCCATCGGTTCCTCGTCGGCTGCGTCGGCGCGGATGCGGCGGAGGACTGCCTCCAGGAGACCTTCATGGCCGCCCTTCGTGCCTATCCGCGCCTCCGCCACGCCGACAACCTGCGGGCCTGGCTGTATACCATCGCCCACCGCAAGGCGACCGACCTCGTCCGGACCCGCACCCGCCGACCGGCCACCACGGATCTCGACGGGATGAGCCCCGCCGCCGAGCCGCGCACCGGCCCAGCGCCGCTCCCCGAGGATGGGCTGTGGGACGCGGTCCGTGGCTTGCCCGCCAAGCAGCGGGCAGCCGTCGTCCATCGGTACGTGCTTGACCTCGACTACGCGCAGATTGCCGACCGGATGGGGATCACCCCGGAGGCGGCGCGGCAGAACGTCAGCGCCGGGCTGCGACGACTGCGGGTGGAGGTGGACCGATGACCGATCTCGAGCGACGGCTCGCCCAGCCCGCGAAGCGGGACATCGACCCGCAGGCGTTGACCGCCGAGCTGGCCCGCCAGGCCGATGCCGCGGGGCTCCTCGACGTGGCGTGGGCCACGCTCGACACCCCCTTGGGACCGATCGCCGTGTTCGTGACGCCGCGCGGGCTCGTCCGGGTCGCCTACGACCGGGAGAACTTCGGTGACGTGGCCGACGAGGTGGCCGAGCAGGTCTCACCCCGGATCCTCCTCGCCCCGCGCCGCACCGATCCGGTTCGTGCGCAGCTCGACGAGTACTTCGGAGAGCGGCGTCATCGGTTCGACCTCCCCATCGACTGGACCCTGGTCCACGGCTTCAACCAGGGCGTGCTCAAGGCGACCGCCGAGATCCCGTTCGGCGAGACGGCCAGCTACGGGGACGTCGCTGCGGCGGCCGGCTCGCCCCGCGCCGCGCGCGCGGCCGGGAACGCCCTAGCCGGCAATCCCATCCCCATCGTCGTGCCATGCCACCGCGTCATCCACGCCGACGGTGGCCTGGGCGGGTATACCGGGGGCCTCGACCACAAGATCTTCCTGCTCCGACTCGAGGGCGTCAGCCCCTCGGGGTAGGGCTCACGGACCGTAGGGCGGGAGGAAGGGCACCGCGTCCGCGCAGGTCGGGAAGCTATCCACCGTTCGCGGGCTCAGGTAGATGCCCACCCAGCCCGTTTCCGTCGCCAGGTCCATGGATACCTGGGAGTCCACGCGAGACAGGGTGGGCGGATCGATCCCCAGGCCGGTGAGAATCATGACCAGGTCGGCCTCTTGCGAGGGATCGAGATACCCGCACCGGCCGGTGCTGAGGTTGGTCGCCACCACGTCGCCGAATTCCTCGATCGGCCCATCGAATGGCCAGGTGATCCCAACGGCCGAGGGCAGCCCATCCGGGAGGGGAGAGACGTCGGACGCCGTCCACACGGTCACCCACAGCAGGTAGCTGGTCGCCTCGTACGGAGTCCAGTCTGCGGAGGCCCAGCCGTCCGCCGTGACCCAGTCGGAAACGCTGGCCAGGAGGTGGGCGAGGCGGTCGAGCTCTTGGCGCTCCGGCGAGGGAACGAAGTACATCGCCTCGGCCTCGTCACCGAGCCAGGCACTGGAGGTCACGACGACCGGATCCGACCCACCGCCGAGGGTGAAGGTCCACGTTGGGGGGTTCATCCCGATGATGGGGTCAGACAGCGGGATCGCCTCCGCCGGATAGAGGCCACTGGCCTGGAGCAGCGGCGCGTCCAGGACCTCCTGGCCGACCTCGTCCAGCCCAGCGACCGTCAGCGACCGCGTGGTCCACGGGTCGTCTCCGCCCAGGACGACCTGGCCATCGGACATGATCTCCACGTACATGGTCAGGGTGGGCGGATTGCCATTTCCGATGGTCAGGCGTACGGCCAGTTCGGGCTCGGCGACGGGCGTTGCCGACGGGAGCACCGTCGGCTCGCTCGAGGCGGACGACGAAGGGCTGCTCGAGCCCTCGGCGGATGGGGACGGCGTGCAGCCGCCCAAAACGACCAGCGCCGCGATGAGACAGGCGCCAAGGCCTGCCAAGCGCCCGCGGGGCCGCTCCGGAGATAGACCCGTGTCGGTCATCACACGTTGATCGTCGGTCCGAGCGCCTGACCCGGCCAGTGCCGAACGGACCCGTTGGAACGGCCGAACGAACCCCCGCCGGGTAGCACCCGCCGCGCGCCGTCGGTCCATAATCGGCAGCCAATGGCGCTGACCCGCAAGCCCGAAACCAAGCCCGCGCCCGCCTCGTGGGGGATGGCCGCCCGGAAGGTCCCGTGGGACTACGCGGCGGCCCCCGAGTCGACCGACCACGTCACGATCGAGGACGAGTACGGCCTGTTCATCGACAACCGGTTCTCCTCGGCTCGCCCGAAGGCCAGCTTCGAGGTCATCAACCCCGCCACCGAGGAGGTCCTCGCCCGCGTCGCCCGTGCCTCGAAGGCGGACGTCAACCGGGCGGTGATCGCCGCCCGACGGGCCCACGACACGGTCTGGTCCCGGATGGCTGGCAGCGAGCGGGCGAAGTACCTCTATCGGATCGCCCGGATCCTCCAGGAGCGGTCCCGCGAGTTCGCCGTCGTCGAGACGATGAACAGCGGCAAGCCGATCAAGGAGAGCCGTGACGTCGACGTCCCCCTCGCCGCGGCCCACTTCATGTACTACGCCGGGTGGGCCGACAAGCTCGAGTACGCCTTCCCGAACCGGAGCCCGGGATCGCTGGGCGTGGCCGCCCAGATCATCCCCTGGAACTTCCCGCTCCTGATGCTGGCCTGGAAGATCGCCCCGGCCCTGGCCTGCGGGAACACGGTCGTCCTGAAGCCGGCCTCCACGACGCCGCTCTCGGCCTACCTGTTCGCCGACGTCGTCCGCCAGGCCGAGCTGCCGCCGGGCGTCGTGAACATCATCACCGGCCCCGGCGAGATCGGGATGGAGCTCGTCCGCCATCCGCAGGTCGACAAGGTCGCGTTCACCGGCTCGACGGCGGTCGGCAAGCTCATCGCCCGGGCGGTAGCCGGGACCCACAAGAAGGTGACCCTCGAGCTCGGCGGCAAGGCCGCCAACATCGTGTTCGACGACGCGCCGATCGACCAGGCGATCGAGGGGATCATCAACGGGATCTACTTCAACCAGGGCGAGGTGTGCTGCGCCGGCTCGCGCCTCTTCGTCCAGGAGTCGGTCTACGAGCCGCTCCTCGACAAGCTCAAGGACCGCCTGTCCACGCTCCGGGTCGGCGACCCGCTCGACAAGAACACCGATGTCGGGGCCATCAACTCGGCCGGCCAGCTGGCCAAGATCGCCGAGCTGGTGGAGGCCGGGATCGCCGAGGGCGCGGAGATCTTCCAGCCCGACTGCGAGCTCCCGACGCGCGGATTCTTCTTCCGGCCGACGCTGTTCACTGGGGTCTCGCAGTCGCACCGGATCGCCCAGGAGGAGATCTTCGGCCCGGTCCTCTCGGTCCTGACGTTCCGGACGCCCGAGGAGGCGGTCGAGAAGGCGAACAACACCCCGTACGGCCTGTCGGCCGGGGTGTGGACCGAGAAGGGGAGCCGGATCTTCAAGATGGTCGGTGCCATGAAAGCCGGGGTCGTGTGGGCCAACACGTTCAACCGGTTCGACCCGACCTCCCCGTTCGGCGGCTACAAGGAGTCCGGGTACGGCCGCGAGGGCGGGCTCCACGGGCTGGCCGCCTACCTGCGCCTCGACGGCGCCGCCTGACCGATCCCGACCGATGGCCACCGCCCGCCGCAACCAGGCTCGCCGGCCGACCGCCACCCGCGCCCGTGCACGCCGCGCGACCGTGCTCAAGGCCCGCGCCGCGGCGCCGCTCGCCCTGCGGGACGGGACGGCGGGGGAGCGGCTTGGCGTCCGGAAGACCTACAAGCTGTTCATCGGCGGCGAGTTCCCGCGCACCGAGTCGGGCCGCTCGTACCTGGTCCACGACGCGTCCGGGACGCTGCTCGCCAACGCGTGCCGCGGGACCCGCAAGGACATCCGGGACGCCGTCCGCGCCGCCCGCAAGGTCCAGCCCGAGTGGGCGGGCCGGACCGCGTTCAACCGGAGCCAGATCCTGTACCGCATCGCCGAGCTCATGGAGGGGCGGCGCGACCAGTTCGTGGCCGAGGTCCGGGCCGCGGAGGGCGTCGGCCGCCAGCGGGCCACGCGCTTCGTGGACGCGGCCATCGACCGCTGGGTGTGGTACGCCGGCTGGGCCGACAAGTTCCCCCAGGTCCTCGGCAACGTGAACCCGGTTGGCGGGTCGTACTTCAACTTCTCGATCCCCGAGCCCACCGGCGTGGTGGGGATCGTCGCCGCCGAGGGCTCCTCGCTGCTCGGGCTCGTGAGCCGGCTGGCGCCGGTCATCGTGTCGGGGAACAGTGCCGTCGTCCTGGCCAGCGAGTCCCGCCCCCTGCCGGCCATCTCGCTGGCCGAGGTCCTCGCCACGTCCGACGTCCCGGGCGGGGTGGTGAACGTCATCACCGGCCTCCGCCGGGAGCTCGTCCCGCACCTCGCCAGCCACATGGACGTCAACGCGCTCGACGGCTTCGGCCTCGATCCGGCCCAGGTGGCCGCGGTCGAAGATGCGGCCACTGAGAACGTCAAGCGCTTCGCCCGCCCGCCGTCGGGCGGCCTGGACGGCTACGACTGGCTGTCGGAAAAGGCCCAGTCGCCGTACCTGATCGGCGAGTTCGTCGAGATCAAGACCGTCTGGCACCCGATCGGCGTCTAGGCCCCTCCGCGAGGCGGTGAGTCACAGCCCCAGGACGAGCCGCGCGATCTCGAAGTAGATGATCAGACCGGTACCGTCGACGATCGTCGTGATCAGCGGTGCGGACACGACCGCGGGATCGACTCGCAGCCGGCGGAGGACGAGCGGCAGCGAGGCGGCCACGATCGCCGACCAGAGCGAGATCGCGATCAGGGTCAGGGCGACCACGATCCCGATGTCGGGATCCACGTCCAGCAGGTAGGCCCGCAGGAACCCGGCCAGCGCCATCACCAGGCCCAGGGCGAGGGCGACGCGCATCTCCTTGAAGACGACCCACCCGATGTCGCGGAGCGCCACCTCGTTGAGGGCCATCGCCCGCACGATCAGGGTGACCGTCTGCGAGCCGATGTTTCCGCCGGTGCCGATCAGGAGCGGGATGAAGAAGCTGAGCGCGACGACCTCCGCCAGCTCGGCCTGGAAGCTCTGGAGGACCGTGCCGGTGTAGCCGGCGGCCACGAACAGGAGCAGCAGCCAGAACACCCGCTTTCGGATGAGGAGCGGGACGCTCGCCAGCCGGTAGGGGATGTTCAACGGCTGCGAACCACCGAGGCGCTCGATGTCCTCGGTGGCCTCGGCCTGGAGGACATCGGCCACGTCGTCCTCGGTGATGATCCCGAGCAGGTGGTCGGCGTCGTCCACGACCGGGATCGCGAGCAGGTTTCGGTCGGTCAGCAGGCGGGCGGCCGCCTCCTGGTCGGCGCTGGCCTGGATCCGGATCGTGCTCGGCGCCATGAGCTCGACGACCGGGGTCTCCGGCGGGCTCAGCAGGAGCCGGTAGGACGACAGGACGCCCAGCAGGTGCCGCTCGGCGTCGATCACGTACACGTAGTTCGCCGTCTCGGCCTCGTCGGCCAGCTGGCGGATGGCGGACGTCGCCTGGGCAGCGGAGGCGTCGGCGGCCACGGCCACGAAATCGGGCGTCATCAGGCCGCCCGCGGTGTCGGGCGCGTAGGCAGCCAGCTCGCGGATCTCGGCGGCGTCCTCGGGGCTCATCCGGATGAGGATCTCGTCGGCCGTCGTGTCGGGCAGCACCTCGAGGACGTCAGCCGCGTCGTCGGGGTCCATCTCCTCGAGCAGGGCGGCCGCCTCGGGCTGGGCCAGGGTCCGGAGGATGCGGGCCGCCTCGACCGGGGGCAGCTCCTCGAGAAGGACCGGGATCTCCTCATCGGGCAGCCACTGGAGGAGAACCGCCACCTCCCGGGGCTCGAGCTCGGGGACGAGGTCCGCCCACTCCGGGGGACCGATGCGCTCGGCGAGGCCGCGGACGCCTTCTTCCTCGCGTTCGCGGATCAGGGCCTGGACCTCCGCGAGCAGCTCGCGGGTCTCGACGGAGCTCATCGGATCACCTCCTCTCCGGCGCGGCGGGCACAGAAAAGCCACCTCGTCGCGCGGTCGAATCTGGAAGCGCGCCGGGTGGCCGTCGGTCGCCGGAGGCGGATGGAGGGCGCTAGGCGCTCACCTCGGCACCGGCCGGTCGCCGGCACGCGGTCTGTCGGGTACTACAACCAGCGTCCACTGGGTCGATGGGGCCTCGAATACGAGTTGGGCCGATTCTAGTGCGCGAGACCGGGCGCGGGAAGGGGGCCGGGAGTACCACCTGCCCGATGCCGGGCCCGATGCCGCGCCGCCTTGGCCTGGTTGCCGCAGGTCCGCATGTCGCACCACCGCCGCCGACCGGTCCGGGATCGGTCGATGAACACCTCGTGGCAGCCCTCGTTGGCGCAGATCCGGAGCCGATGGACCGGCCCGCTGGCGACGAATTCGGCGAGCGTCCCGGCGATGGCCGCGCGCGCCTGGTCGAGCCGGTCGCCGACCCGCGCCAGCCCGTACTGGGTGCCATCGGCGCTCATCTCGAGCTGGTGGAAATGCAGGCCGTCCCGGAGGACGTGGTTCAGGTCGCGGACGTGCTCCCGCGTCGGCTGCCCGTCGGCGACGACATCGGTGGCGATCATCCGGGTCAGGTCGCGGAGCTGCCGGAAGCGCTCCATCCGGAGCGCGCGCTCCACGGGGTCGTCGCGGAGGGCTGCCCGCTCGGCGCTGGCCGCGCGCTCGGAGAGGAGCCGCTCCGACCGCAGCCAGGCAATCAGGGCATCCCCGTCGGGGAGGTCGTCGTCCGGGAGGCCGTGGGTGTACCCCAGGGTATTGACGAATCGGACCCACAGGTCGCCCGACGGGGGCTCGGGCATCAGCTCTCGCGTGGTCGTCATGTCGTAACCATTATAGGCCAGTTGACAAGTTACCGACTCAGGAGTAGCATTCGTAACCGATATAGTCATTCATACAAGTTACCGATGGCCGTCCTGGATTCGCCAGCCACCAAGCGCATCGGTCAGGAAAGGAGGAATCGGATGAGCCGCGGTTTGACCTACATGGCTTTGATCGCTTCCATCCGCCAGCGCGAGCTGCTTGAGGAGGCGCACCGGGATCGGTTTGTGACCGAACTTCCGAAGCGTCGCCGGGGCCGCATCTTCGGGATGAGCCTGCCGCGCGCGTGGCGCCGGTCGCGATAGCCAAACCACTCACCGAGCTGACGCCGGGCCGACGAGCCCGGCGTCACTGTTTCCGGGACCGAATCGAGGCTCCGTAGAATGGCCGCCATGCCTCGACCCCGCACCGTCCGCCGGTCCGACAGCCAGGGCCTGTCCAACGCCGAGCTGGCCGGCACGTTCCGCGAGATCGGCGACATGCTCGAGCTCCTCGGGGAGGTGCCCTACAAGGCGGTCGCCTACCGGAGGGCGGCGGATGCCATCGAGCGCTACCCGGCGGACCTCGTGCCCCTCATCGAGGCCGGTCGGATGCCGAAGATCGCGGGCGTCGGGGCCGCCATTGGCGCGCGGCTGACCGAGCTGGCGACCACCGGGAAGCTCGAGTACCACGAACGGCTGCGGGAGCAGGTCCCGCCCGGGCTGGTCGGGGTGCTGCGGATCGGAGGGGTCGGGCCCCGGACCGCACGCCAGCTCCACCTCGAGCTGGGCGTGACCTCGCTCGACGAGCTCCGCGAGGCCGCGGAGGCAGGCCGGGTTCGCGAGGTGAGCGGGATGTCGGCCCGGACCGAGCAGAACATCCTGGCCGGCATCGCCCGGCTCGACCAGCAGTCCGAGCAGCGCCTCCTCCTCCACGAGGCGGACCGGGTGGCCGGCGAGCTGGTGGCGGCTCTTCGAGACGTGGCGGGCGTCGTCCGGATCCTGCCGGCCGGCTCGCTCCGTCGCCGGCGAGCGACGATTGGCGACCTCGACCTGCTGGCGGCCACGACCGAGCCGGCGACGCTGATCGACGCGTTCGGGGCGCTCCCGCAGGTCGAGAGCGTCGTGGCGTCGGGGATCGACAAGGCGAGCATCCGGCTCGCCTCCGAGGGCAACCGCCAGGTGGACCTCATGCTCTGCCGGCCCGAGGCGTGGGGCACCCATCTCGTCCATTTCACCGGGTCCAAGGAGCACAACGTCACGCTCCGTGAGCGGGCCCTCGACCGGGGCCTGTCCCTGAGCGAGAAGGGGTTCCGGGTCGTGGACACCGGGGAGCTCCTGCTCGACGCGGACGAGGAGGCGGTCTACCAGCGCCTCGACCTGCCCTGGATCCCGCCCGAGCTCCGGGAGGGCGAGGGCGAGATCGCGGCCGCCGCGGCCGGGAAGCTGCCCCGCCTGGTCGAGCGGGACGACGTCCGCGGCGACACCCATACCCACTCCGACTGGACCGACGGCGTGGACACGATCGAGACGATGGCCCGCGCCGCCCGGGACCGGGGCCTCGAGTACATGGTCCTGACCGACCACTCCCCGTCGCTCGGGGTGACCCGGGGTCTCACCCCGGACCGGATCGCGGAGCAGAAGGTCGAGCTCGACCGGCTCAACGGGGAGCTCGCCCCGTTCCGCATCCTCCACGGGACCGAGATGGAGATCCGCGCCGACGGCACCCTGGACTACCCCGACGAGATCCTCGCCGCGTTCGACGTGGTCGTCGCGTCCATCCATGCCGCCCGGAGCCAGCCCACCGAGCAGCTGACCCGCCGCTGCCTGGCGGCCATCGAGAACCCGAACGTGGACATCATCGCCCACCCGACCGGGCGGATCGTCAACCGACGCGACCCGGTGTCATTCGACTGGCCGCAGGTCTTCGAGGCGGCCGCCCGGACCGGGACCCGGCTCGAGATCAACGGGAGCCCGCGCCTTGATCTCGACGAGCGCCTGGCCCGTGACGCGGCCCGCGCCGGGGTGACCCTCACCCTGGCCAGCGACGCGCATCGGACCGAGGAGCTCGAGTACCTCGACTACGCGGTCGGGGTCGCCCGCCGGGCGGGGCTCGGGCCCGACCAGTTGGCCAACACCGCCGGGGCAGGGGCCTGGGCCGGGTGAGCGTCGTGACCGACGCCCGCCGCCGGCTGCGCGCCGGCCGGATCGTGGGGGCCCGCGCGGTCAGGCGCGCCGGGCCGATCGGCCTCCCGCTGCTCATGGCCGCCTTGGTGGCCGCCGGCTGGGTCGTCGACCTGGTGGCCCTGGCCGCCGTCCTGGCCCTCGAGCTGGCGATCGCCGGGCTGGGCACGGCCGCGCTGCTCGGGGCGGTCCGGCCCGGAGCCGGGTACGCCCGGTACGCGATCCTCGCGGTCAGCGCGGTCTCGGTGACCCTCGTCGGGCGACACCTCCCACCGGGCATCGGTCCGCTCGCCGCACCCTTGGCCTGGGCGTTCCTATTCTGGGTCCTGTACATCGAGCTCCACGGCCCGGACATGCCGGGCTACCGGCTGTCGCTCGACCTGACCCTGGTGCTCAGCGTGTTCGCGGCCACCTCCGGGATGACCGACCTCCTGCCGCCGGAGCTGTGGATCCTCTCGCTGGCGCTGTTCGCGGCGCTCGTGTCGGTGCCTTGCCTGCGGGCGGCGGAGGCGCGCGGTGCCCTCGGAGTGCCGGCCGTCGGCCACGCCGCGCTCCACCTCCTGGTCGTCCTCCAGGTGGCGCTGGCCCTGTTCCTCCTCGACCTCCCGCAGCCGGTGGGACCGGCCCTCGTGGCGCTGACCTTCCACTCGTGGAGCGGCGCCGCCGACGCCCTCGAGTCGGGCGTCCCGACCCGCGCGGTCATCCTCGAGTACGGCTCGCTGGCCGCGATCGGAGCGATCGTGGCCCTGTTCCTCGGCGGGGGATGACCGCGAGCCGGACCCCGGCGCCGGATTCGTTGACAGTCTCGGCGGGCAAGTGCTACAAACTGCTGCCCTCCGACGGTTCCGCCACGCCGCGTGCGGCGCCGTTCGCCCACTGACCACGCCGCGGGGAGAGTCGCGCGACCATGACCGCCGGGGATCCTGACGCGAATATTCGCGAGCGCCGGCAGCTCGCCGAGATCGCCGTGGCCCAGGCCGCGAGCGGCGAGTGGGAGGCCGCCGCGGCGACGAATCGCCAGCTCATCGAGCTCGGCGGCGACGTCGACGCCTACAACCGGCTCGGCAAGGCCCTGGCCGAGCTCGACCAGCTGACCGAGGCGCTGGAGGCGTACCAGAAGGCCCTCGAGCTCGACCGCCTGAACCGGATCGCGGAGCGCAACATCGAGCGCCTCGAGGCACTCATCACCTCGGATGCGACGCGCGGCGAGAAGCACGCGACCCGCGCCCCGGCCGGCCTGTTCATCGAGGAGATGGGCAAGACCGGGAGCGCTCGCCTCATCAACCTCGCCCCGGCGAAGCACCTCGCCCCACTGTCGGCCGGTGACGCGATCGAGCTGAAGGCCAGCGACGGCGAGCTCGAGGCCCGGGTCCGCGGGATCAAGGTCGGCCAGGTCGAGCCCCGGGTCGCCAACCGGCTGCTCGAGCTGATCGCCAACGGGAACCGCTACGAGGCGGCGCTGACCCACGTCGACGACGAGGACCTGCGGCTCATCATCCGCGAGACGTTCGCCCATCCGGCCAACTTCGGACGGGTCTCGTTCCCGGGGGCTGCAGCCGGCCGGAGCGGTGACGTCCGACCGTACATGAAGGGCAGTGCCCTCCGGTACGATGACGACGAAGAGTCGGAGGAGGTCGAAGAGGAGCCGGAGGAGGTCGAAGAGCTCGACACGTCCCTCCCGGAGCTCTCGAGCGAGCCCGACGAAGAAGAGGAACTGCTCGAAGAGACGTAGCCGTCATGACCGAGGCCGAACGGAAGAGACTGGACCACGTCGTCCTTCCGCGGCGGCTCCCCGGGCTGGCCCTCCTCGAACGCTACTTCCCCTCCCCGGCGGACAACGTCCTCGACGCCGAGCTCGCCTCGTTCGCCGCGCCGGGCGACACGATCCTCGATCCGTGGTCCGGCACCGGCTGGACCGCCCGCCGCGCGGTGAGCCACGGGATGCGGGTCGTGGCCGCCGAGGCCAGCCCGTTCGCCCAGATGGCCGCGCAGGCGTTCCTCCTCGCCCCGGAGGTCGCCGCGGTCGATGCCGCGTTCGCCCAGCTGGGCTCCTCGCGTCGGGTGGACATCCCGCTGCGCCAGCACATCGAGGAGCTCTACGCGTCTCGCTGCCCGACGTGCAACCGGCCGATCGTCGTCGAGGAGTTCATCTGGCCGCGCGACGGGGGCGCCCCGGGCCGGAAGGTCTACCGCTGCACGGCCTGCGACATCGCCATCGGCGGGGCCGAGGAGCGGGTCGCGCCGGTCGACGAGGCGGACTACGCCAAGCTCGGGCTCGAGCCGCCGGCCGCGTCCGATCCACCCGCCGTCGAGCCGGCGGCCGATGCCGACGAGGATCTGCCGCCCGCGCCGTTCGGCCTGATCGGCGAGCCGATGCCGCTCGACGAGCCGCCGCTGGCGCCCCTCGGCGAGCCGGGCGGGCCTCCGCCCCCGGTCGCCCGGGCGCCCGATCCGCCGGTGTCGCTGGGCTCCGAGGAGGGCCCGCGCTATGCCTCCACCGTCCGCCCCGTGCCGATCCCGTCCTCGGTCGGGACCGATGTCCGCCAGGGCCTCGCCTACCAGCAGCTCCAGGACCGCTTCCCGGTGCTCGACGACCGGCGCGAGGTCGTGGACGAGGTGCTGGACCTGTACACCTCGCGCAACCTCTACGCCCTCCAGGCGATCGCCAACAAGATCGACGCCGAGTTCCATGACCAGCCGATGTCGGCTGTCTTCCGGCTGGCGCTGGCCGGCTGCCTGCTCCCCGCCAGCCGGCTGAACGGCTACCCGGGACGGGTCGCCTCGCTCCGCATCGCCGGCGGCCACGTTCGCCAGCCCGCCTCCCGTCACCACCGCGAGGTGAATGCATGGCGCCTGTTCGAGGCGGCCTACCAGGACGTCCGGACCGCGCTGGCGGCCCTCGGCCGGGATCGGCGTCCGGTGCGCTTCGCCGCCGACCTCGACGAGCTCGGTGGGATGAGCGCGGCCAACCTGCTGTGGATCCGCTGCCGGCCCGCGGTCGTGGGCCAGTACCTGCCGCCGGACGGGGTCGACCTCGTGATCGGGGCGCCGCCCCCCCCCGAGAGCGTCGACGAGCTGAGCTTCGAATACCTCGCCACCGCGTGGCTGCTCGGCCGGGAAGCCGCTGAGACGCTTCGCCTCGAGCCGCTGTTCGGCGGCGCCTCTCGGTCCGACGGGGCGGAGGTCACCGCGTTCCGGCATGCCATGGCCTCGGCCGCCGGCGCGCTCAAGCCGGGTGGCTGGTTCACCGTTCTGCTCGAAGGGGATGACCCGGACCGGGTCCTGGCCGTGGCCATGGCCGGCGCGGCCGCCGAACTCGACCTGGTGGATGCCATCCCGCGCGAGTCATCCCGGTCCGGGGATGGCGTCACCCTCCACTTCCGGCGCGCCTCGGCCGAGGACCGGCTCCGCAACGCCGTCCAGTCCAAGCCCCTGCGGCTCGGTGCGGCCGGCGGCCACCTCACCTATCCCGAGCTGGCCGGAGCCATCGAGAGATCGACCGTCGCCCTCCTTCGCGAGCGGGGGGAGCCCGCCGGCCTGGCCCGGATCGCCTGCGCCGTCCTCCTCGAGCTCGAGCGGAGCGGACTGCTCCGCCGCCTCGTCCAGGCCCGCCCGCCGGGAGAGGGGGACGGGGACGCCGAGCCGGCCGCGGACGACCTCGGCGATCGGGTCGAGCGGGGCGGGCCGGCGCTCCTGGCCGTGCTCCTTCGCGAAGAGCTGTGGCGTGAGGACCATCCGACCCTGGTCCGGGTCGGCGATCCGCAGCGCCCCACCTGGTGGCTCCGGGAACCCGAGCTGGCGGCCGACGGGACGCTGGCCGACCGGGTCGAATGGGCGACCTTCTCGCTCCTCACAACCGCCGGCCGGCTCGACGAGTCAGGCTTCCTCGACCGGATCTTCGCCCTCTTCCCGGGGATCGCTTCGCCCGACGAGGAGCTCGTCCGGGCCTGCCTCGCGGCCTATGCCACGGTGGGGGATCGGGGCCAGCTCCGCTCGGAGGAGGACCTCGCGACGCGGGTCGCCGACCACACCCGGATGCTCGCCGCCATCGTCGAGTTCGGGCACCGTCTCGGCCTCCGGGCGTGGGTCAGCCGCCGGGAGCAGGAGCGCGCCTGGAAGCTCGGGACGCTGGGCGACCTCCTGAAGGAGGACGAGCGACGGACCTACCTGCCCCTCGTCATCCGTGCCCCCGCGGACATCCTCGGCGCCGTCGACGCCCTGTGGTACGTCCGGAACCGGTCGAGCTACCTGTTCGAGGTCGAATGGACGGCCATGCTGGGCGAGGCCATCCTCAGGCGCGGCACGCTCATCCCGACCTCCGACCAGCAGGCCAGGTTCCTGGTGATCCCCGCCGAGCGGACCGAGCTCCTCCGGCTCAAGCTCGCCCGCTCTCCGTGGCTCCGCGCCGAGATCGAGCGCCAGAACTGGCACGTCCTGAAATGGCCGCACCTCGAAGCCCTGGTCGGACGCGAGGGAGCACGAATCGAGTGGCTCGAGCCGATGATCGGCCTCGACCCGCTCGTCGAGCGCGGCGGCAAGCAGCTCACCATGTTCGGCGAGTGACCGATTTCTTGACCTTCGCTCGTATAGTTCGGTCCGGGAGTGCCGTGGTTCCCCCCTGCGGCACTCCCGATTCGTTGTCCTGGGCCTCGGCCTAGGCGCCTCGCCCTGGCACCGTCCGCCGCGTCCGACGGGCCGCCGGACGGCCCATCGCCCGCCGCACGACCTGCATGACCTCCCGGACGTACGGCTCGCCCTGCCCGGTGTCGATGGCGTGGGTCAGGCAGCCGTCAATGTGGTCCTCGAGGACGAGCATGGCCACCTGGTCGGCGGCCGCGGTCATCGCCTCGACCTGCTGGAGGATGTCGAGGCAGTAGGCCTCCCCCTCGACGAGGCGCTGGAGCCCCCGGGCCTGGCCTTCGATCCGGCGAAGCCGGTTCAGGAGCTCCTGCCGGTCCTTGGTGTAGCTGTGCCGAAAGTGATCGGCGGCGTGCGTGTCCATACTCCGGGGCAGTATGCGGAGCAGTGCATCGGCGGTCAATTCCGGACCCTCCTGCCCACGCCCGGGCCGTGCGCTCACGACCCGCTGGCCGAATATCTGCCGGACAGGTGTATCGGCCAGTGGCGAGCCTGGCGGGGCCCGGATTGGACCTGAAACGCCGTTCTGAGGCACCGTCGCTGGCTGGATATCTCCCTCAGCGGGTACGTCGGCCAACCAACCAGCCCAATCAGCGCTTCGACCGCTTCCTGTTGGCCGATACACCCGCCACCCAGGTATGGCGCCGCTGACGTGCTTGCTGGCTAGCATGGAGCGGTGAACCGCCTCGTCGGGGCGACCAGCCCGTACCTCCTGCAGCACGCGGACAACCCGGTCGACTGGTACCCGTGGGGGCCAGAGGCGCTGGCGCGCGCCCGCGAGGAGGATCGGCCGATCTTCCTGTCCATCGGCTACTCGGCCTGCCACTGGTGCCATGTCATGGCCCACGAGTCGTTCGAGGACCCGGCGCTCGCCGAGCAGCTGAATCGCGACTTCGTCGCCATCAAGGTGGACCGTGAGGAGCGGCCCGACATCGACGACGTCTATATGGCCGCCGTCCAGGCGATGACCGGGTCAGGCGGCTGGCCGCTGAGCGTGTTCCTCACGCCGGACCTCGAGCCGTTCTTCGGGGGCACCTACTTCCCGCCCGAGGACCGGCACGGCCTGCCGGCGTTCAGCCGCGTCCTCGAGGGCGTGCTCGAGGCCTACCGGGAGCGCCGCGGCGAGGTGGCCAGCGTGGCCACCCAGCTGACGTCCCACCTCCGCGACCAGATGGCGGCTCCGGTCGGCGGGGACCTGCCCGACGCCGCGCGCCTGGATGCCGCGGTCCGCCGCCTGGCGAGCGGCTTCGACCCGGTCCGCGGTGGGTTCGGGCCCGCCCCGAAGTTCCCGGCCCCGATGACGCTCGAGTTCCTCCTCCGCCGCTGGCGCGACCACCGGGACGAGGCCACGCTCCGGATGGTCACCGTCACCCTGGACCGGATGGCCAACGGCGGCATCCACGACCAGCTGGGCGGCGGATTTGCCCGCTACAGCACCGACGCCGAGTGGCTGGCCCCGCACTTCGAGAAGATGCTCTACGACAACGCCCAGCTCGCCCACGCCTACCTCGAGGCCCTCCGGGCGACGGGAACGGACCGATACGCCCAGGTCGCCCGGTCCACGCTCGACTTCCTGCTGGCCGAGCTTCGGACCGATGGCGGCGGCTTCGCCGCCGCGCTGGACGCGGACAGCGAGGGGGTCGAGGGCCGCTTTTACGTCTGGGATGCGGCCGAGCTCGCGACCGTCCTGAGCGAAGCCGGCCTGACGGTCGAGGAGGTTGTCGCGGTCGCGGCGTGGTGGGACGTGACGCCGCAGGGGAACTGGGAGGGCCACTCGATCCTGCGTGTCCAGGGCGAGGCCCCCGATGACGCGCTGGTCGATCGGGCCCGGGCGGCGCTCCTGGCGCGCCGCGCCACGCGGGTCCGGCCGGGCCGGGACGACAAGCAGCTCGCCGCGTGGAACGGGCTCGCCCTTCGCGCGTTCGCCCTGGCGGCGCTCGTCCTGGGTGACGTTCGGTTCGTCACGGCCACCCGCGAGCTGGTGCGCTTCGTCCGGACCAGCCTGGTTCGAGACGGCGACCGGCTGTGGCGCTCGACCCGGGATGGAGTCGCCCAGGTGCCGGGATTCGCGGAGGACTACGCGATGGTCGCCGACGGGCTGCTGGGCGCGCATGCCGCGCTCGGCGACCCGGCGGATCTCGAGCTGGCTGAGCGCCTGATGGACCGGCTGCTCGCCGACTTCTGGGACGAGGAAGCCGGGACGGTGGTCGACACCGGTCCCGAGCACGAGGCGGCCATCGTCCGGCCCCGGTCGATCCTCGACGGGGCCACGCCGGGTGCCAACTCGGTGGCCGCCGACGTCTGGCTGCGGCTGGCGCTCCTCACCGGTGAGCCGGAGCACGACCGCCGGGCGCGCCGGATCCTGGCGGCGATCGGGCCGGCCATCGACCGCCAGCCGTCCGCGTTCGGGCGGATGCTGGCCGCCGCCGATCGGGCCCTGCGGCCCGCGGTCGACGTGGTCGTCGCCGGGGAGCCGGACGATCCCCGGACCGTGGCCCTCCGACGGGCAGCGGCCGCGCCCTATGCCCCGGACCTCGTCATCGCCGGGCTGTCCGCGGCCGCGCTCTACGGCAAGCGCGAGCTCTTCGCAGGGAAGACGGCGCGCGACGGGGTCCCGACGGCGTACGTGTGCCGTGGGTATGCCTGCGACGCGCCGACCGACGACCCGGAAACCGTCAGCGAGCAGGTGCGGCGCCTAACCGCGGCGGGGGCGACCGCCTAGGCCGGGAGGAACGAGAGCCGGACCCGCCGATCACCGCGATCCTGGTTCGGGTCCAGCAGGGCGATCGACTGCCACGTCCCGAGGGCCAGACGGCCGGCCACCACCGGCACGCTCAGGGAGGGCGCGGCGAGCAGCGGCAGGACGTGATCAGCGCCGTGGCCCGGGGAGCCATGGGCGTGGCGCCATCGGTCATCCCGAGGCAGGAGCCGGTCGAGCGCCTCCATGACGTCCACCTCCGACCCGCTGCCGAGCTCCATGACCACCACGCCGGCCGTGGCATGCGGCGCAAACACGTTCAGGAGCCCATCCCCGCCCTCGGCGGCCTCGGTGACGAATCCCGCGCAGATGGAGGTGAGGTCGTGGACGCCGCGACGGCCATCGGTCCGCACGTCGAACTCGCGACTCTGCACGGTTGGAGCCTAGCAAGTACGATCCGCGGTCGATGCCGCCCCGTCCCCCTCGCGCGCGCCTGCTGACACTGGCCCTGACCGCGGTCGTCGCCGGCTGCGCGCTGTTCAACCCGAGCCCCACGCCCGGCCCGACGGCCGAGCCCACGCCCACCCCGGTGCCGACGCCGCGCGCGACGCCGGGATTCTCGCCCACCCCGCTGCCGACCCCGTCGCCGACGCCGCTGAACGCCGACCTCCTCGGCCGGCGCATCACGGTCCTGTTCGCCGGCAGCGACTCGACCCCCGACCGCGTGGCCAACGGGTTCGGGGCGCTGACCGACTCGATGATCGTCGCCTCGATCAGCGCCGACCGGACCCAGCTGTCCATGGTCGCCCTGCCGCGCGACGTCGTCGACATCCCGCTCGGGAACGGCGTGAACTACAACCTGAAGGCCAACTCGATCCAGTTCAACTACGGGATCGAGGGCCTGGAGGGGGCGCTCGAGGCGACCTACGGCATCCCGATCGACTACTGGATCGAGATCGACATGCCCGACTTCCCGAAGATCGTGGACGCGGTCGACGGCGTCTGGATCAACAACCCCTACCCGATCAGCGACAGCCAGGTCGGGCTCAGCATCAACGCCGGATGGCAGCGGATCGACGGGGCCACCGCGCTCCAGTACGTGCGGTCGCGGTACACCGACAGCGACTACGCGCGGTCGGATCGCCAGATGCAGCTCCTCGCCGCCCTGGCCAGCCGGATCTACCTGATGGGCCAGAAGTTCGACATCGAGGCGATGCTGACCCTGCTGACCACGCTCCGGACGAACGCCCCGCTCACCGACCTGCCGACCCTGCTCCAGGTCGTCGGCCAGGCGGCCAACGCCCAGGTGACCCAGACCGTGCTCGCCCCGCCACGCTTCTCGCTGTACACCGGGATCGCGCCGGGGCGCGGCTACGTCCAGGTCGCGAACGTCGGGGAGATGCGGGCCTACGTCCAGTCGCTGATGGGGAACTGACCGGGCCGAACGGCTACTGGCGTCTCCCGCAGCTGAAGCACACGGCGTCCATCGCCCGGATCGTCGTCCCGCAGGTGGCGCAGTCCCGCGCCAGGTCGGCCTCGCACCGCACGCAGTACGCGGCTCCGGCCGGATGGACCAGCCCGTCGACCGGGCAGTACGGCGTCCCGGCGGTCAGGGTGGCCGGCGCGGCATCGGCGGCGATCGCCTCCCCGGTGACCGCCTCCGCCTCGATGCCCTTCTGGGACGCGCGCAGGTAGCCGATCAGGAGCCACGCCACGAAGAGGCCGAGGGCGCCGACCAGCGCGAGCGGGACGAGGATGGTGAGGCGCTCGGCCCAGCCGGTGGCGAGTGACTCGATGAGCGACTTGAGGTCCATCGGCCACCGATTCTAGCGCGGTATCCCGGCCATCGGCCGCTGCTACACTCCGCCAAAGTCCGTACCCGGTGGCCCATTGGCGAAAGCCCGGATCGACCCCCGAACACCCCTCAGCGAGCTCCACGTCCATCTCGGCGCGGCGGTCACCCCGGCCATCATGTGGGGCATCGCCCACGCCCAGGGCATCCGGCTCCCCACCAAGGACTACTGGGCCTTCCGCCAGCTGATCACGCTCGGCCGCCGCCGGCGCCGGACGTTCGACGGCTACCTCGACCTGTTCTACTGGACCGAGCTGATCCAGTCGAGCCCGATCGCGGTCGAGCGGAGCGTCTACGAGGTCATCGGCGGGGCGTACCGGCGAAGCAACATCACCCGCCTCGAGCTCCGCTTCAACCCGATGAAGCGCAACCGTGGCGGCGAGCAGGACCTCGACCACATCATCGCCGCCGCCGTCCGCGGCATGGATCGGGCCATCCTCGAGTACCCGCAGGTCCAGGCTGGGCTGATCTTCTGCCTGGATCGGGCGTTCAGCCGGGAGCTGAACGAGATCCTGGCCGCCAAGGCGATCAGCTGGCACGCCCGGGGCGTCGTCGGGGTCGACATCGCCGGTCCGGTGGTCGAGGGATTCCGGTTCGCCGACTACCGCGACGTCATGGACGAGTGCCGGCGGGCCGGGCTGGGCATCACCGTCCATGCCGGGGAGACCGGGGGAGCGGAAGAGGTCCGGGAGGCAGTCGAAGCCCTCGAGCCGGCGCGCATCGGTCATGGCATCCGGAGCGCGACCGATCCGGCGGTCATGGACCTGCTCCGGGAGCGCGAAATCGTCCTCGAGGTCTGCCCCTCGTCGAACCTCTCGACCGGGGTGGTCGGCAGCATCGGCGAGCTGCGGTCCCACCTCCGCAACCTCGTCGAGCACGACGTGTCGTTCACCCTGTCCACCGACGGCCCGGAGATCCTGGGGCGCTACCTGCGCGACGAGTTCGCGCTCGTTCTCGGGAAGGGCATCCTCTCGCACGACGAGGTCGAACGGGCGATCGAGGCGGGCCACCAGGCGAGTTTTGTCGAGCGCGTCCCGGCCGCCGAGCGGGTCCCCGCGGCCCGGCATCGGGGCCGCGACCCGTCGGCTCGGGTGGCCCTCGAGCTCGAGGTCTGACCCGGTACACTCGGTCCCGTGTCGTCGATCTGGCGGCCGGTCCGCGAGCGGAACCCGTCGCGATCCCTGATGGTCATCGTCGCCCACCCGGGTGACGAGGCGTTCGGGTTTGCCGGGGCCATCGCCAGCGCCGCCGCTGAGGGTGCCTACGTCGTCGTCGTGTGCGCGACCCGCGGCTACTTCGACCCCCGGGTGACGCTCAAGCCGCCCGCCCCGGGTGGGCGCAACCGCGACCTGCTCGAGCCGCTCGGCTGGCGGAACCTGGACACCGTCCGCGAGGACGAGATGCGGCGGGCGGCCGCCCTGCTCGGCGTCCGGGTCCTCCGGATGCTCGACTACGCCGAGGGCGACCTGCCGACCGTCGACTACGACCACCTCGTCGGCCGCCTGGTCGAGCCGATCCGGATGCACCAGCCCGAGGTCGTCATCACCTTCGGCCCCGATGGGGTGACCGGGGATCCCGACCACGTGACCCTGTCCCGCGCGGTGAGCGACGCCGTCGAGAAGGCCGCCGAGCCGTTCGCCTACGAGGACGACCTCGAGGAGGACCAGGTGGCGTGGCGGATCGCCAAGCTCTACCACCTCGTCGTCCGGACCGATGAGCTCACCGTGCTCGGGGCGATGGCCCCGGACGGCGGCTACGGCTCGGCCCCCGAGGCGCCGACCGTGGACCTCTCCCTGGGCGAGCTCGTCCCGCTCAAGCTGGCGGCCATCGAGCGCCACGTCTCGCAGACCGGATCCGACGGGCCGTTCGCCGGCTGGGACCCCGATCGCCGGGACGCGTGGCTCGCCGACGAGCACTACCGGCTGGCCGTGTCGAACCTGGGCGAGGCCCGGGACGCCGAGGCGACCATCTTCGACGGCCTCGCCTGACGGCCTCGCCTGACGGCCTCGCCTGACGGGCCCTCCGGTCGCGCGCTCCGCGCTCGACCGGAACCTCTGATACGCTCGGCCCGATGACCACCACGCTCACCGACGAAGCGATCATGGCTGCCCTGGCCCGGGTCAAGGACCCGGAGATCGGGCGCGACCTCATCTCCCTGAACATGGTCCGCGGCGTCGACATCACCGGGTCGGCGGTGAAGGTCACCGTCGAGCTGACGACCCCGGCCTGTCCGCTGAAGGGGAAGATCGAGGACGACATCGCCACCGAGCTGAACGGCCTCGGCGCCGACATCGTCTCGGTCGAGTGGGAGTCGAATGTCAAGCGCAGCTTCGGCGGGCCCATGGCGGACCTCATCCCCGGGGTCCGGAACACGATCGCGGTGGCGTCCGGCAAGGGCGGCGTCGGCAAGACGACGGTCGCGGTCAACCTGGCGGTCAGCCTCGCCCGTGACGGGGCCCGTGTCGGGCTGCTCGACGCGGACATCACCGGCCCCAACGTCCCGCTGATGATGGGCACCCAGGAAGGCCACGTGACCGGCAACGCCGGGCGGGTGAACCCGGTCGTCGCCCACGGCGTGAAGATGATGAGCATCCAGTACTTCCTGACCGGCGACGCGCCGGTGATCTGGCGCGGGCCGCTCATCCACTCCGCGATCCAGCAGTTCCTCCGCGACGTCGAATGGGGCGAGCTCGACTACCTGGTCATCGACCTTCCGCCGGGGACCGGCGACGCCGCGCTGTCGCTGGCCCAGCTCATCCCGCTGTCGGGCGCGGTCATCGTCACCACCCCGCAGGAGGTGTCCCTGCTGGACGCCCGCAAGGCGATCGCCATGTTCTCGAAGGTCAACGTCCGGACCCTGGGCGTGGTCGAGAACATGAGCGGCTTCGTCTGCCCCCATTGCGGCACCGAGCACGACCTGTTCGGCTCCGGCGGGGGAGCGGCCATCGCCCGCGAGCTCGGCCTCGAGGTCCTCGGCCGGATCCCGATCGAGCCGGCCGTCCGGTCCGGTGGGGACGCCGGCGTGCCGATCACCTCCACCCAGCATCCCGAGTCGGACCAGTCGGCCGCGGCTGCCGCCCTGCGCGAGGTGTCGCGGGTGGTCGCCGGCAGGATCTCGGTCCTCGCGGCGCCGATGGCCGCCGCGGCCGCCAGCTAGCCAGCCACCCTCCGGGGCGCGCGCCTAGGTGGCGTGCCCCTCCTTCTCATACGGTCTCCCGTCCGCCGCCGGCGGAATGCTCCTGCCGACAACGCCGGCCAGGATGATGATCGTCACGACGTACGGCAGGACGCTGTAGAAGAACGACGGGATCGCCTCGAGGATGGCGCCGATGTCGGCCAGATTGCCGGTCGGCGGGGTGATGCTCACCGCCCGCCCGAAGACCTCGGTGCCGGCGAACAGGAGGGCGGCGCCGAAGGCGCCGATCGGCGTCCAGCGGCCGAAGATGACGCAGGCCAGGGCGATGAAGCCGCGACCCGCGGTCATGTTGTTCTGGAATGACCCGACCTGTTCCAGGGTGATGTAGGCGCCGGCCAGGCCGGCGAAGACCCCGCCCAGGATGACGTTCCGGTAGCGGAGGCGGATGACGTCGATGCCGAGCGTGTCGGCGGCGCGGGGGTGTTCGCCGACGGCGCGCGTTCGCAGGCCCCAGCGCGAGCGGAACAACCAGACCTGGAGGCCGATCACGAAGACGATCAGGGTCATCGAGATCGGTCCCTGGTTCAGGAACATGTCGAAGAGCCAGCCGACGACCGGCAGCTCGATGAGCCATTCGGGCGGGTCCCACGAGGAGAAGGTGCCGGCCCCGATCCCGGGGTGCGGGCTGATGAAGACCCGGTTCAGGTAGCCGGTCAGCCCGAACGCGAGCAGGTTGATGATGACGCCGCTGATGATCTGGTCGGCCCGGACCGAGACCGACAGCCACGCGTGGAGCACCGACATCAGGACCGCGGTGAGAATCGACACCGCGACGCCGACGAGCAGAGCGAGCGACGTGTCAAACGGGCCGATGACGTTCTCGCCAACGGCGTCGGCCGCCCAGCCGGCGGCGACGAACCCGAAGAAGCAGGACATCAGCATCATGCCCTCGATGCCGATGTTCACCACGCCCGAGCGCTCGTTCATGATCCCGCACAGCGCGCCGAAGGCGACAGGCACCGAGATCCCAAGGATGATCGGTGACAGGTTGGGCAGGACCTGGATCAGGTAGGCGACGAACTGGAAGAGGAGCCCGATCACCGGGAGCTCGAACAGGAACTCCATCAGCGGACCGCCTGCCCGTAGGTCCGGGTGATCGTCTTCAGCTCGGCCAGCTCCTCGCGCTGGACCTTGATCCGGAAGATCCAGCGAACGATGACCTCCGCCGTCAGGAACAGCAGGATCATGGCCTGGATGACGTCGATGATCTCGACCGAGACACGAGTCTGGATCTGCATGAGTGCCGAACCGGCGCGCATGATCCCGAACAGGATCGACGCGAGCAGCACGCCGACCGGATGGACCCGGCCGAGGAGCGCGATCGTGATCGCGTCGAAGCCGGCCGTCGTCGAGAACGAGGCCGACATGAACCCGATCAGTCCCAGGACCTGGCCCGCTCCGGCGATGCCCGCCAGCACCGCTGACAGGGACATCGTCAGGATGACCACCCGTCCTGCTCGAATGCCGGCGTAGCGCGCCGCACTCGGGTTCGCGCCCACCATCCGGATCTCGAAGCCGAAGACGCTCCGGTTCAGGAGCCACCAGATGACCGGCACCGCGAGGAAGGCGATCAGGATGCCCAGGTGGAAGTCGGTATCCCCGATCGTCGGGTAGGCGGCATTTCCGACGTCCCCGGTGCGGGCAAACGAGAACCCGGGAGCGTTGAGCGGTCCGGTCACGAGGAACGACACGGCGGACGCCGCGATGATGTTCAGCATGATGGTGGTGACGACTTCGTGGGCGCCGGTCCAGGCCTTCAGCGCGCCAGGAATGAAGCCGTAGAACGCCGAGAGGAGGATGCCGGCCCCGAGCGCGAGCGGGATGGCGACGAAGGGACTCTGATGCGCCACGGCCGCGCCGACGGCGGCGGCCCCGAGGGCGCCCATCAGGAACTGCCCGTTGGCGCCGATGTTGAACAGTCCGGCCTTGAAGCCGACCGCGACGGCCAGGCCGGCCAGGATGAGCGGTGTCGACTCGACCAGGGTGCGGACGATCCCGTCCGCGCTGCCCAGCGCCCCCTGGAGCATGGCGGCGTAGGCCTGGAACGGCAGTGAGAGATCCAGCGGGTTGCCGTCGATCACGCTGGCCGCCACGATCACGATCCCGCCCGCGATCATCCCGAGCAGGACGGCGAGCGCCGGGATCAGACTGACCTGAACGAGCTTCCGCAGAATCCCGCCGGTCCGGCGCGGGGTTTCCTCCGGAACCGGGGTCGTCGGGTCAGCCACTCGGTGGCTCCGGGTTGTCCTGGCCGTTCCCCGGCTCCGCGTCGCGGCGCCCAGTGGCCATCAGCAGGCCGACCTCCTCGCGGTCGGCCGTCCGCGCATCGAGGGTGGCCACGATCTCGCCGCGGTACATGACCATGATCCGGTCGGACAGCTCCATGACCTCGTCGAGCTCGGCCGAGACGAGAAGGATGGCCGTCCCCTGGTCGCGCTTCGCGACCGCCTGGCGGTGAATGAACTCGATGCTCCCGACGTCGAGGCCGCGCGTCGGCTGGTCGAGCACGAGCGCCTTGACGTCGCGGTCGAACTCGCGCGCGACGACCACCTTCTGCTGGTTGCCGCCCGACAGGGTGGCGGCGGTCACCTCGGCGCTGGGCGTCCGGATGTCGTACGTCTGGATCAGCTCGTCGGCCTGCTCGGCGACCGCGCCCTCGTCCCGGACCGGGCCGCGGCGGAACGGGCGGCGGTGGTAGGCGGTGAGCACGAGGTTGTCGGTGATCGGAAACGACAGGACGAGCCCGTGATGCTGCCGGTCGCCCGGCACGTGACCGAGGCCGGCGTCGTAGAGGTGGCGCGGACCGGCACCGGTGACGTCTTGACCCGATAGGGTCACCCGGCCCGCCGCTGGCTTGCGCAGCCCGGTCAGGGCCTCGACGAGCTCGCTCTGCCCATTCCCGGCCACCCCGGCGATGCCGAGGATCTCCCCGGCCCGCACCTCGAGGTTCAGGCTCCGGACGGCCTCGTGGCCGCGATCGTCCTTGACGACCAGGTTCTCGACGACGAGGACCCCGCCGGCCGGGTGCGAGGTCCCCCGTTCCGCGGTGAGCTGGACCTCGCGGCCCACCATGAGCTCGGCGAGGTCGTCCTCGTCGGTTTCGGCGGGAAGCCGCGTTCCAACCACCCGGCCGCGACGGATCACGACGATCCGGTCGGCGATCTCCATGACCTCGTACAGCTTGTGGCTGATGAAGATGATGCTGTGGCCCTCGGTCGCCAGCCGGCGCAGGACGGTGAAGATCTCCGCCGTCTCCTGCGGGGTGAGGACCGCCGTCGGCTCGTCGAGGACGAGGACGTCCGCCTTGCGATCGAGCGCCTTCAGGAGCTCGATCCGCTGCTGCCAGCCCACCGACAGGGACGAGACCTTGGCGTCCGGATCGATCTCGAACCCGAACGACTCGCCGAGCTTCCGGATCCGCTCGCTGGTGCCTTTCCGATCGATGAAGACCGGGTTGGCCATCGGTTCCTGGCCGAGCGAGATGTTCTCGGCCACGGTGAAGACCGGGATGAGCATGAAATGCTGGTGGACCATGCTGATCCCCCGCGCGATCGCATCCGACGGCTCCCGGATCTGGATCGGCTCGCCGTTCAGCAGGATTTCGCCCTCGTCGGGCGTCACCAGCCCGTACAGGATGTTCATCAGCGTCGTCTTGCCGGCGCCGTTCTCCCCGAGCAGGGCGAGGATCTCTCCGTCCCGAAGCTCGAGGTCGATGTGGTCGTTGGCCAGCACGCCCGGGTAGCGCTTCGTCACCCCTCGCATCTCGAGGACGACGGGGCGCTCGGCCGCGCTAGCCGAAGCGGCCGGGACCACGTGGTCCCGGCCGCTCTGGATCTCAGGTTGCATCGGTCACCCGTCTAAGGTGCCCGGTGCCTCAATCCGGGTCGAAGAAGCAGACCCCCGCCCCGGCGCACGGATCGATCGAGCCGTCCGCGAGGCCCGCGTAGGCAGCGTCGATCGCGGCCTGGATGTCATCGGTGATGAGGTCCTCGAAGTTATGGAACGGCGCGAGGCCGATTCCGTCGTTCGTGGCGTCACCGGTGATGTTCCCGCCCACGTTGTCTCCAGCATCAACCCGCTCGATCGCGGACTGGATGGCGTGGACGATCTTCTTCTCCGCGCTGGTCACCAGGCAGCCCTGGTGGTCGGGCGAGGAGTTGAACTGGTCGACGTCAACACCAATGGCGTAGAGGTCGTTGTCGCAGGCCGCCGACAGGACTCCCTGTCCGCTGCCACCGGCGACCTGGAACAGGACGTCGGCGCCGGCCTCGACCATCTGGTCAGCCAGCTGGCGACCGGTGTCGGGGTCGTTGAACGCGACCGAGATGTCCTCCGAGACGTACTCGACGAGCACGGTCGCGTCGGGGTTCACCGACAGGCAGCCGTTGTGGTAGCCGCCGATGTACTGCGGGACCGGCGGGATGGCGAAGATGCCACCCACGGCGCCGATGACGCCGCTCTCGCTGATGCTGCACGCCAGAACCCCGGCCAGGTAGCCGGGCTGCGCCTCGGCGAAGACCAGGCCTTGGGCGTTGGGCACGAGCGTGGCGAAGTCACCGTTGCCGTCGCAGTCGGGCGCACCCTCCGGCGTGGTGTCACGGTTGCCATCGGCATCGATGCAGTAGAACTGGTCGAGGCCGATGAACTGGACGTCGGGGTTCGCGATGGCCGCGTCCAGGGTCGCGTCGCCAAGGGCGAAGCCGAAGGTGACGATGATGTTGAACCCGCTGCTGATCAGCGTATCGATGTTCGCGGCGTAGTCCTCGGTGGACTCAGTCACGATCACCTCGGCCGTCCCACCGACGGCGGCGTTGCCGGCCAGGGTGCCGCACCAACCCGCCTCGTTGAAGGACTTGTCCTCGAGGTCGCCGACGTCGGTGACGCCGCCGATCATCCACGAGGTACCCGCGTCCTGGGTGCCGCAGGCATCGAACCCGGTTGCCGCGGACGCGGCCGCTGACTCCTCGGCCATTGACGGCTCGCCGGTCGCGGATTCCTCCGGCGATCCGGATGCCGATGGCTGACAGGCTGCAAGCGCGAGCGCCAGGACGATGGCGCCGAAAGCGAATCTCCGATTCCGCATGCGTTCTCCTTCCGCCCTCCGTAACGGGATGGATCTCGCCGCGGCGTAAATCGCGGCTGTGCTCGGGGCCCAAAGGGCAGAGCCCACGCGAGACGGCGGCATCATAGCCGTCGTGGGATACGCGCCTCAAGCGTTTTCCGGCGGCGGGGTCCCTATCATCGGCCGTCGTGGAGTCCGTCCGGCGCGCGGCGCCCCTCCGGCTGGTCATCCTCGACATGGATGGCGTCCTGTACCGCGGCGATCAGCCGATCCCGGGCGCCCCCGAGCTGCTCCGGAACCTCCACGCCGTCAGGCTCCTGGTGCGCTACGCGACGAACAACTCGATGTTCACCCGGGCGGCCTACGCGGAGCGGCTGGCCGGGATGGGGATCCCGGCGCTCCCCGACGAGATCGTGACCTCGACCTCGGCGACGATCGAGCATCTGGCACGCCACGCGCCGGAGGTCCGCTCTGTCCTGGCGGTCGGAGCCGCCGGCATGGTGAGCGAGCTTCGCGAGGCGGGGTACGCGGTGCTCCCGATTGGCGAGGCGCCCCCCGACCGCCCGGCCGCCGTGGACGCGGTGCTGGTCGGGTTGGATCCGGCGTTCGACGACGGGCGGCTCGCGACGGCGGTGGCGGCCGTTCGCGCCGGGGCGCGCCTCATCGCGACCAATGCCGATGCGCGCTACCCGACGCCGACCGGCTTCCGGCCGGGCGCCGGCGCCATGGTGGCGGCCATCGCGGACGGCAGCGGGTTCGAGCCGCTGGTCATCGGCAAGCCACAGCCGGCGATGTTCGGTGCGGTCCTCGAGAGTGTGGGCGTGGCGCCGGCCGAGGCGCTGGTCGTCGGCGACAACCCCGACTCCGATATCGCCAGTGCCCACCGGTCCGGCATCGAAAGCGTCCTGGTGCTGACTGGAGTGACCGATGCGGCGGCCGCCGACGCGTTGGACGGCGAGCGTCGCCCGGACCACGTCGCGGTTGACGCGGCGGCCGTCTGGGAGATCGTCGAGGCCCGGCTGGCCGGGTGAGCGGCCGAGGGCTCCAGTCAGGTCCCGAGCGGGTTCTTCGTCCCGGTCCAGGCGTGCCACGCCCGGGCCGCCTCCGCGCGGCGCGCGGCCAGCTCCAACGGGGAGCTGAAGCCCCGACGGAAGCCGTTGATCGCGACCTCGGCCAGCTCCTCGGCCGTCATTCCCGTCGCCAGCGCGACCCGGGCGAGCTCGGTGCTGAGGGTCGTGTGGCTGACCGTCCGGTCATCGGTCGAGATCGTCACGCTCACCCCCGCCCGGTGCAGACGCGCCACCGGATGCGCGGCCAGGTCCGGCACGATCCCGGCCTGGACGTTGCTCGTCGGGCACAGGTCCAGGGTCACGCCCCTCGTCCGGAGCGTCTCGAGCAGCCGCTCGTCGCCGATGGCCGGCGCCCCGTGGGCCACCCGGCTGACGCCGAACTCGAGAACCTCCCAGATCCGGTCGGTGCCGGGGGTCTCTCCAGCGTGCGCGGTGAGGCCCAGGCCCGCGGCGTCGGCCGCCCGGAACGCGGCCGCATGCGGGGGAGCGGGGTACTCGGCCTCCGGGCCCGCGAGGTCGAAGCCGACCACCGGCGGACCGAACGCGGCCGCCCGCTGCGCGAGCTCGACGTTGGCCCCGGGTGGATGCGAGCGCATGGCCGTCACCACCAGGCCGATCTGCGGGGCCGAGGCGCCGAGCGCGGCGCGGGCCTCGCCGACGCCGGCCGCGACCGCCTCGATCACGTCGCCCACCCCGAGCCCATCCTCGAGATGGAGGCGCGGCGCCCAGCGGATCTCGCCGTAGGTGATCCCGTCGGCGGCCATGTCCTCGACGAGCTCGCTGGCCGCCCGGCGGAGGGCATCGGACGACTGAAGGAGGCTGATCGGCAGCTCGAAGAACGTCAGGAGGTGGGCCTGGTCTCGGCACCGCGCCGGGGCCACCAGCCGGCGCCGGGCGTCCTCGAGGGTCAGGTCGATCCCGGCCGCGGACCCGAGCTCGACCGCGGTCTCGGGCCGGATGGCGCCGTCGAGATGCTGGTGCAGCTCGGCCTTGGGGAGCCGGCGAAGGGTCTCGACCAGGGCCTCCGTGGGGTCGGTCGCCATCGGGGCATGATAGGAGCCGCGTGAAACGATTCGTGGTCGGCGTCGCGGCCGTCGTGGCGGTGGCCGTCCTGTTCGGCGCCCGCCCGCTCGACCCGGTCGGCGCCGACCCGGTCCGGCAGGCGGTCCTCGGCCGGCTGGCCGCCGAGCAGGCGGCGGAGGCCGATGAGGCCCTCGCCGACGCCGAGTCGCTGATGCGGCAGGGGGTCGTCGACGCCGGTCGCGGCCAGGCAGCCATCCTCAGCGGTCCCGACGACCCGGCCGACCACCTGAACCTGGCCGCGACGTGGTTCGAGGCGGCCGCCGACCCGGTCGCGTCGGGCCAGGCGGCGCTGGCCGCGCTCCGCTGGACGCTGCTGGCGCTCAATCCGACAGCTTCCCCGCCGACGCTCGCCCTGACCGCGGTCCAGACGCAGGACATCGGGGCGCAGTGGCGGGCGGCGGCCCTCCCGGCCTCGTCGCTCGCCGACCTGCGCCGATCGGCGGAGGAGAGCCTCGAGGCGCTGGACGACGCCCTGGCCGCGATCGAGGACGGCGACTACGACGCGGCCCTCGAGGCGGTGGCGGCGGCCGAGGCCTCGGTCGAGGAGGTGCGGGCCTTCAACGGGGAGCTCGCCACACTCCCGGTCTGGATCGAGACCGTCGACGCACTGCTCCAGGCCACCGGGGACATCGCCCGGGCCGCCCAGGCCGGTGACGAGGCGGGCGTGGCGGCGGCCCAGGCCGCCTACGACGAGGCTGCGGCCGAGGCGGCAACCGCCGACCAGGCCCTGACCATCGCGCTCGGGGAGGCTGCATCGGCCACGACCGGCCCGGCGTCGGCGTCCTCGGCCGAGGCTCTGCGGGCCGTGGTCGCCACGCGGGACGCGCTGGCCGCCCTGTCTATACTCCCGTGACCTCCGCGGCGACCGCCGCCCCATGCGCAGACTGAGGAGAGCAGATGCGGCTTCGGGCTGAAGCGACCGACCCCGCGTCGGTCGAGGCCAACGTCCTCGCCGTCCCGATCTACAAGGAGGACGACCCGTTCGCTGATGACCTGGCGAACCTGGACGCGGCCGCCGGGGGCGTGATCCGCCAGGCGATCGAATGGGGTCGGTTCGACATCGCCGAGGACTACTTCGCCCTGGTCGACGGCGGCAACCTCCCGGTCGAGCACATCCTGATCGTGAACGGCGTCAAGCGCGGCCGGGGTCCGTGGCGGGCGCGGCGGATCGGCGGGGTGGCCACCCGCGCCCTCCAGGGATCGGGCGCCTCACGGATGGCGCTCTGGCTCCGCGACGACGAGGACGAGGACGCGGTCGCCGCCGCGGCGGTCGGCGCCATCGGCGGCGCCTATCGGCCCATGGACCTCTACGGGCGGACGCGTGACACCGAGGCCCAGAAGCGGACCGTCGAGGAGGTCGTCTTCCTGGGTGCCGACCAGGCCGTGCTCGACACGGCCGCCGTCATCGCCGAGGGCGTGACCTGGTGCCGTGACCTGTCCAACCGGTCAGCGAACGACCTCTACCCGGAGAAGATGGCCGAGGAGGCAAAGGCCCTGGAGGCCGACGGCTGTACCGTGGAGGTCCTCCACGTCCCGGAGATGCGGCAGCTGGGGATGAATGCCCTGCTCGGCGTCGGCCAGGGCGGGGAGCACCCGCCGGTGCTCATCGCGGTGAAGCTCCCCGGCTGGGAGTCCGGCGGGGATCGGCGGCTGGCCATCGTCGGCAAGGGCGTGTGCTTCGACTCGGGCGGGCTGAGCCTGAAGCCGGCCGACAAGATGGATGAGATGAAGCACGACAAGTCGGGAGCGGCCGCGGTCATCGCCGCCGCCCGGACGCTCGCCCGGATGGCTCCCGGCGCGCCGGTCATGGCGGTCGCGCCCATGGTCGAGAACATGCCCGGCGGCCGTGCGCAGCGTCCCGGGGACGTCGTGAAGGCGATGAACGGGAAGACCATCGAGGTCACCAACACCGATGCCGAGGGGCGCCTCATCCTCGCCGACGCGCTCCACTGGGCCGAGACCCAGGGCGCGACCCACCTCGTGGACGTCGCCACGCTGACCGGGGTGGCGGCCATGGCCTTCGGGGAGCTGATCAGCGCGTACTTCGCCAAGCCCCGAGACTGGGGAGACGAGGTGCGGGCCGCGGCCGAGGCCACCGGGGAGTGGATCTGGGAAATGCCGCTCGCCACCGAGTACCGGACCCAGCTCGACACGCCCTACGCGGACATGGTCAACAGCGCGTCGCGGGAAGGCTCGCTCATCAAGAGCGCCCTGTTCATCCACGAGTTCACGACGAAGCCCTGGGTCCACATGGACGTGGCCGGGACCGCGTGGATGACGTCCGACAAGGCGACCTTCGCCAAGGGCGCGGTCGGGGTCGCGGTCACGACGCTCGTCCGCCTGGCGATGGACTTCGCCGCCGCGGAGGCGACGGCCTGAGCGTGCCTTGGCCGGCGATCGCGGCGGGGGTCTTCGCCCTCATCGGGATCGGGTTCGAGCGGCTGGCCAGCGCCTGGCCGGAGGCCGAGGCCAGGCACCGCGGGGCGAGCTGGAGGACGCTCGTCTTCGGCGCCGTCTCGGCGGTCGCCGCCTATGCCGTCACGGCCGTCTCGCACCTCCCGCCGTGGGCGACCGTCATCCACCTGGTGATGCTCGGCTTCATGATCGGCCTGGTGGCCACCGACCTCGAGCAGCGCCGGCTGCCGCACCTGCTCCTCGACCCGCTGATCGTCATCGCCGTCGGCTTCGCGTTCATCAACCCGGCCATCGAGACGATCGCGGCGTTCGCCGGGGCGGCGGCCGCGGTCGCCTTCCTCGGCGTGCTCGCGCTGATCATCCGCGGCGGGCTGGCGCTCGGCGACCTCTACCTGGCGGTCCCCATTGGCCTGGGGCTCGGATGGCCGATGGTCTGGAGCGGTCTGTTCACGGCCGCCCTGATGGCCGGCGCGGTGAGCCTCTTCCTGGTCGTCACCGGTCGGGTGGGCCTCCGCTCGTACATCGCCTTCGGTCCGTACCTCGTCGCCGGATACGCGCTGACCCTCATCCGGGAGGGCAGCCTCCTCGCGCCATCGGTCACGTCCGCCTTCGGCGGCTGACCTATTCGACCGAAGTTCGGTCGGCTGGTACCCTTCCGCCCGATGCATCCAGCCATGCAGCGGCGGCGTCGGCAGCTGCTGACCCGCCGAGGCGCCCGACGTGGGTCCCAGCGTCGGGGCCTGATCCTTGCGGCCATCGTCGTCTTCAGCTTCTTCGGAGTGCTGATCGGCGGTACGGTGCTTGGCGCCGGGGCCGGCGCGTTCCTCGCCTACAACTACTTCGCCTCCGGCCTCCCGGACCCCCACCTGCTCGACGACGTCCCGCTCCCGCAGTCGAGCCTGGTCTACGACCGCACCGGGAACGTCCTGCTGGCCCGCTTCGAGTGCCAGAACCGGGAGTCGGTCCGATTCGACCAGATCCCCGACGTCATCGTCGACGCCACGGTCGCCAGCGAGGACCAGACGTTCTGGACGAACAGCGGCGTCGATTTCCAGGCCATCGCCCGCGCGGCGTATGCCAACCTCCAGGCCGGCGGCATCGTCCAGGGCGCGTCCACGATCACCCAGCAGGTCATCAAGTACGCCGGTTCGATCGTCGTCAACCAGGGCGCGGTCGACGACGAGATCACCCTGCCCAGCCTCGCCCCGGAGCTCGACGGGAGCGTCGAGCTGTCCCAGGACGAGGTCTGCCCGCCGCCGCGCCTGACCTTCCTCGAGGGGCGCGGCTTCGAGGACAAGATCCGCGAGCAGATCATGGCCATGCAGGTCACCGCGGCCTACCCCGGCCGCGAGGGCAAGGAGCTCATCCTCGCCACCTACCTGAACCTGATCTTCTACGGCAACGGCTCGTACGGCATCAAGGCCGCGGCGGCGAACTACTTCGGGATCGAGAACCTCGACGAGCTGACGCTTGCCCAGGCCGCGTTCCTGGCCGCGCTCCCGCAGCGACCGAGCGCGCTGGACCCGTACCAGAACCCCGACGGCCCCGCGGACGCGATGCGCGAGCGCGACGGCGTCCTGTTCCGGATGCTCGAGGAGGAGTACATCACCCTCGAGGACTACCAGACCGCGATCGACACGACCTGGGAGCAGATGATGCCGGCCCGGATCGTCCACCCGCTGCTCGAGCCCCACTTCACGTTCCGGGTCCAGCGTGAGCTCGTCAGGATCCTGTCGGCCATGGGCATCCCCGATCCCGAGCAGGCGGCCCGGACCGGTGGCTACGAGGTCATCACGACCCTCGACTACCCGCTCCAGCAGGTCGCCCGCTCCGAGGTCCAGCGCTGGGTCGCCGCCCTCGCCGACAAGAACGTCCACAACGGGGCGCTGGTCGCCATCGACTCGGCGACTGGCGAGATCGTCGCCTACATCGGTTCCATCGACTATTACCTCCAGGACGCCTTCGTCGATGGCCAGTTCGACGTCGCCGGGCTGGCCAAGCGCCAGCCGGGATCGGCCTTCAAGCCGATCGTCTACACCTCGGCCTTCCAGGCGCGCCAGGCCACGGTCTCGACGATGTTCGTCGACGCGCTGACGAACTTCAGCTCCGGCGGCGGCGTCTACGAGCCGACCAACGCCGACATCCGCGAGCACGGCCCGGTGCTCGCCATGGATGCGCTCCGCTACTCGCTGAACATCCCGTCGGTCCAGATGCAGGGCCTGGTCACTCCTGAGGTGACCGCCCGCTTCGCCGAGGCGCTGGGGATCGCGAGCTACGACTACATCATGGCCCAGGACCCGGGCCTGACCCTCGGGCTGGGCACCGTTCCGGTGAACCTGACGAACTTCACCCAGGCCTACACCGCGTTCGCCCAGCAGGGGACCCTCCACCCGGCGACCGCGATCATCGAGATCCGTGACCGCGAGGGCGAGGTCGTCTACTCGCGCGTTGCCGACGGGCCGGAGACGACCCAGCCGATGACCCCGGCCGAGGCGTACCTGACCCACTGGATCATCGAGGGCAACACGAATCCGGCCACGAACCTCCTGTGGGGCCCGCGCGCCCAGCTGTTCGACCCGGCCGGCAACCGGCGCCACGCCGGCTTCAAGACCGGGACGACCGACGACTTCAAGGACGTCTCCGGCATGGGCTACATCCCGGGCAGCTTGACGGTGGGCGTCTGGATGGGGAATTCCTACGGGCAACCGATGTCGAACGTGCTGGGCCAGGGCCTCTTCTCGGCCGACGGGCCGCTCTACCTGTGGCACGACTTCATGGACCGCGCGGTGAACGAGCCGTGGGACTGGAACAACCATGCCCCCGTGCCCAACCAGGACTTCCCGATGCCGGCCGGCGTCCAGATGGCGACCGTCTGCCGGTTCAGCGGGATGAGCCCGCCCGGCTGCGGCAGCTCGACGATCTCCGTCCCGATGCTCGAGGGCACGGTGCCGCCCCAGGACAACGTCCACCACGCCGACCAGTGGCACCCCGGGGGCTGCTTCGACATCGTCCAGTACGTGTCCCAGGCCGGGCGGCCAACGAACTGGGTGAACGCGGCCGCGGCCTGGGCCGACAAGGTGAACAACGGGCGGGGAGCGACCTCGGGGAGCCGCTACGCCGTGTCGCCGCTGTACGGCAACGGCGGGTTCGGCGGCCCGTTCTGCGGCATCGTCCGGGCGACGCCCACCCCACAGCCGACGCCACAGCCGTCGCGAACCTGCATCTTCCCGCCGCCTCCGTTCCCGTGCCCGGGTGGTGGAGGCGGTGGCAACGGCGACTCGACCGTGCCGACCGCGGGCGGCGGCACGCCGATCGACGCCGGGCTGCTGGTGCCCGCGTTCGCCGTCCCGATCGTGGTGGGGGCCGCTCCGTACGCCCTGCGCCTGGCGCGGCGGCGGCGGCACTGACCGACCGCCGGACGGCGTGGCGCGCTCCGTCCTGACGCTCGTCCTCGCCGGCGGTGAGGGGGAGCGCCTCTCGGTGCTGTCCCAGGTGCGGGCCAAGCCGGGTGTCCCGTTCGGCGGGAAGTACCGGATCATCGACTTCTCGCTGTCGAATGTTGTGAACTCGGGCCTGACGGACGTCGGGATCCTGACCCAGTACGCGCCCCGCTCGCTCATCGACCACATCGGGGTCGGGCGGCCGTGGGACCTCGACCGGAGCCGCGGCGGGGTGAGCCTGCTCCAGCCGTACGTCGGCCGCGGCCGGCCGCGGGAGTGGTACCGCGGAACGGCCGACGCGGTGCTCCAGAACCTCGACTACATCGAGGACCGCGACCCGGAGCTCGTGCTCATCCTGGCCGGCGACCACGTCTACAAGATGGACTACCGCCCGTTCATCGCCCTCCACCGGGCCCGCGACGCGGACCTCACGGTGGCCGTCCGCCGCGTCCCGATCGCCGACGCGAACCGGTTCGGCATCCTCGAGCTGGGCGACGGCGGGCGGGTGACCCGCTTCGTCGAGAAGCCGGCCAACCCGACGTCCAACCTGGTGAGCATGGGGGTCTACGCCTTCCGCTGGCCCCTCCTGCGCGAAGTCCTGACCGCCGGCCGGCTCGACTTCGGGCGGGACGTGCTGCCGGCGATGGTCGAGTCCGGCCTCCTCGTCCATGCCTACGAGTACGGCGGCTACTGGCAGGACATCGGGACGGTGGACGCCTACTGGCACGCGAGCATGGACCTCCTGGCCGACAACCCCCCGATGGACCTGTACGAGACCGGGTGGCTGATCTACACCCGGTCCGAGGAGCGGGCGCCGGCGCGGATCGGCTCGGAGGCGAGCGTGACCCGCAGCCTGGTCAGCCATGGCTGCGTCGTCGAGGGCACGGTCGACCGGAGCATCCTCTCGCCGGGGGTCCGGGTCGGAGCCGGCGCGGTCGTCCGGGAGTCGATCGTCATGTTCGACAGCGAGATCGGGCCGGGTGCGGTCGTGGATCGGGCCATCATCGACAAGGAGTGCGTGGTCGGCGCCAACGCCCGGATCGGCGACGGACGGGTCCTCCGGCCGAACCGGAGCGAGCCGGAGCGCCTGTTCAGCGGCCTGACCCTGGTCGGCAAGCAGGCCCGTGTGCCGGCCCGCACCCGGATCGGCCGAAACTGCCGGATCGACCCGTACGTGACCGAGGCGGACTTCCCGCGACGCCGCGTGGCGGCCGGGGACACCGTGGCCCACGCTGGCTGACAGCGTCGCCACCGAGGTGGCGCCTCCCATCGACGCGTGGCTGGCCGAGCTGAGGCTCACCTCGGTCGGCGGGACGGCCGCGCCCATGGATCGCGCGATCAGCCGCGACGTGATCATCGACGGGGAGCGGCGCTTCGACCTGCGGGTCACCGTGGCCTGGGCGGCCGGGATGGGGCTCCACCTGTGGGGCTACTACGGCCTCGACGCCATGGAGATCCCGCGCCGGACCCTGCTCCGCCTGCTCGCCGCGAACGCCGAGCTGCCCTTCGTGAAGTTCGCGGTCACCGAGGAGGACCGGCCGATGCTGATCACCGAGCTGCCACCGGCCGCGGTCACCCTCGACGAGCTCGGCCGGGCGCTGGTCCGCCTCGCCGTGGTCGCCGACCGGCTGCTCATGGAGACGGCCCCAGCGGTCGCCGACCGGGGCCGGCTGCCGGACTGGAGCGGGCGGACGAGCCGCAACCGGGACCTGCTCGACCGATACCGTGACGAGGTGCTCGCCACCATGCCCGAATGGCCAGAGGAGGACCGATGACCGCTCGATCCGGCCTGGCGCGCGCGGCCAGACTTGGCCTGGTCTTTGGGCTGAGCCTCGGGATGCTGGCGCCGATGCCGGCCCGGGCGGCCGAGTACGAGATGGTCACCCGGGCCGGCTACCTGGTCGACGACGCGGCCGGCAAGGTGGTCGTCACCGTCGAGATCGACTTCACGAACACGTTCCCGCCCCCATCGGGCCAGGTCAGCCAGTTCCCGACCATCCGGCTCGCGATCCACGACGGCGCGGCGAACGTCACCGCCTCCGACGGGGGAGGCGCACTCACCGTGACGGCCGCGGTCAGCGGCGGGGTCAACGTCGCGACGATCACGCCGCGCGCACCGGTGAAGTACGGCGAGACGGCCCACATCACGATGGCCTACGACATCCTGAACGAGTCGGCGCCCGCGGTCCGAGTGGGGGAGCACCTCGTCAGCTTCCCGGCGTGGGGCTTCGGGACCCAGAGCGAGGTCCGCATCGACCTCGCCTCGGACTACGAGGTCCGGGTGGACGGCGACGCCCTGGAGGCCAGCGTCGAGGACGACCGGACGATCCTGACCAGTGGCCCGATCGACGACCCGACCCATTGGCTGGCCCACGTCGGGGCGACGCGCGAGCCGGAATACGAGCAGCTCCAGGAGGCCGTGCCGCTCGACGGGGGGACCGCCGACCTCCAGGTCCGGCACTGGAGCGACGACCCCGAGTGGGGTGCGGCGACGATGGACCTGGTCGTCGAGGCCCTGCCGCTGCTCGAGGCCGCCTTCGGCCTCCCATACCCGGCGCGCGGCCCGCTGGTGATCACCGAGACGGTGACCGCCGGCGGCCTCGACACGACGACCGATGCGGGCGAGCTGGCCGTGGGCTTCGCGGAGCCACCGTTCACCGTCCTCCACCAGGTCGCCCACGTCTGGGCCGGCGAGTCGATCACCGGCGACCGATGGCTCCTCGAGGGGCTCGCCTCGTGGGCGGCCGGCCAAGTCTCCGCCGAGATGGAGGTGGCACTGCCCTACGACCCGGCCGCGGTGTCCACCAGCCTGGCGGCGAACGCGTTCCCGCTCGTCGACTGGGGTGCCGAGGACCTCGCTCCCGGCGCGGAGGGCTGGGCCTACGCGGCCTCGTGGGACACGATCAACGGGACGGTCGAGACCGCCGGCGCGGAGGCGTTCCAGCAGGCGCTTCAGCGGATGGCGGCCGGCCTGGATGGCTACGACCCGCTGACCGCCGACACCGACACCGAGCCGCCGGAGCCGCCGTATGTGACGTCGCGGGCGTTCCTCGACCACGTCGATTCGGTCACCGACCAGCCGGTCGTGGAGGCGCTGGCCGAGCCGGTACTCGGGCCGGATGCCCCCACCGAGCTCGCCGCCCGGACCGCGGCGCGAACCGCCTACGACGGCCTGCTCGAGGCCGCCGGCGACTGGGGCGACCCCGATCCGGTCCGAGCCGCCATGGTGGCGTGGGAGTTTGAGGAAGCTGAGACTGCGATCGCCGAGGCCGGGGAGTGGCTCGTCGGCCGCGACGCGCTCCTCGCCGAGATCGCGGCCGCCGGGCTGACCGCCCCGGACCGGCTCCAGGCCGCGTATGAGGTCCACGGCGGCGGGATCGAGGCCTGGGCCGAGATCGACGCCGAGCGGGCGATCGTGGACGCCTACGCCCAGGCCGCGCAGACCATCGAGGAGGGGATCGACCCAATCGCGCGGGTCGGGCTCGCCTTCGGCCCCAGCCCCGAGGAGCGGTTGGCGACGGCCGCGACCGCGTTCGCGGAAGGCGACCTGATGACCGCCGCCGACGAGCTCGCGTCGCTCAACCAGGACCTCGCCACCGCCACGGCCGGCGGCCTCGTCCGCATCCTGGGCGTGATCGTGGCCGTCGGGGTCGCCGTCCTGCTGGCCACGGTCGCCCTCCGCCGCCGGCGATCGGGCACCGATTACACTCCCGAGCCATGACCGGCAAGGACGCCGTCGAGCGGTTCGGCGCGACCGATGAGGTCCTGACCGGCCAGACCGCGGACGTCTACTTCGAGCGCGCCCAGGCCATCCTCCGGGCCGAGCACCTCGACCCGGTGGTCGTCATGGAGGTCTTCTCGCGGGACGCCGGGATCCTGTGCGGCGCCGCGGAGGTCCACGCGTTCCTCGGCAAGGTGCTCGGTCCCGGCAACGGCCACGACCCGGCGCCCATCGTCGAATCGCTGGCCGACGGCGATCCGTTCGCCTCCAAGGAGGTCGTCATGCGGATCGAGGCCCGCTACTCGGCGTTCGGGTTGTACGAGACCGCGGTCCTCGGCACCCTGGCCCAGTGCTCGGGCTGGGCGACCGCTGCCCGCGCCATCGTCGACGCCGCGGCGCCCGTCCCGGTCATCGGCTTCGGCGCGCGCCACGTCCACCCGAGCGTGGCCGACCAGATGGACTACGCCAGCGTGGTCGGCGGCTGCATCGGGGCCTCCACCCCGGCCGGGGCGCGGATGGCCGGCCTGTCGCCGACCGGCACGATGCCGCACGCCCTGGTCCTGATCTTCGGGGACACGGTCCGGGCGGCCGAGGCATTCGACCGCCACATTGATCCCGAGGTCCCGCGGATCGTGCTGGTGGACACGTTCAAGGACGAGGCGGAGGAATCCCTCCGGGTGGCCGACGCCCTCGGCGAGCGGCTGTGGGGCGTTCGCCTGGACACCCCCTCGGAGCGCGGCCGGGTGACGCCGGACCTGGTCAAGGAGGTCCGGGCCCGGCTCGACCAGGCCGGCCACCAGCACGTGAAGATCGTCGTCTCCGGAGGCCTCGATGCCGAGCGGATCGGCCAGTTCAAGGAGGCGGGCGCGCCGGTGGACTCGTTCGCGGTGGGATCGGCCATCTCGGACGCCAGCCCGATCGACTTCACCGGCGACCTGAAGGAGATCGACGGCAAGCCGATCGCCAAGCGGGGCCGAATTCCGGGTCGGACCGAGAACGGCCGCCTGAAGCGAGTGGACCTGGGCGCCTAGCCGGCGGCCGGCGCCTCCGGCTCGCGCCCGAGCCGGCGGGCGAGCCAGAGGATCCCCACCAGCGACTTCGCGTCGTTGATCCGGCCGGTCGCCACGCCGTCCATCGCCTCGTCAAGCGTCAGCCAGGAGCGCTCCAACGCTTCGTCATCCGGCCCGGCGACCGAGGTCGGGGCATGGTCGGTGGCCAGCCACAGGGTGAGGTACTCGGTGCAGAACCCAGGCGCGGTGAAGAACGCCGGTCCCTCCTCCCACGACCCGGCGCTCACGCCGCATTCCTCGGCCAGCTCCCGCTCCGCGGTCTGCCGAGGCTCCTCGCCGGCGTCCCGCGTCCCGGCCGGGATCTCCAGGGTCTCCCGGCCCGCCGCCTGGCGCCACTGGCGGACCATGGCCAGCCGCTCGCCGTCCCAGGCCAGGATCCCCACCGCCCCGGGGTGCTCGATGATCTCCCGGGTCGCCGGGCGGCCATCAGCCATGACGACCTCGTCGACCCGGACCTTCAGCAGCCGGCCGGCGTAGGCCTGGCGGCTGGAAACGGTGCGCTCCTCCATGGCCCGATCTTGCCACGCGGATGGCGTCATCGGGCCCCTTCCGGCCCGGCCCGGAGCGGCTGCTAGCATCGCCCCGTGATCTCGGTCAGCGGCCTCGAGCGGCGCTTCCGCACGGTCCTCGCCGTGCACGATCTGTCCCTGGAGGTGCCTGCCGGCCAGGTGTACGGGCTGCTCGGCCCGAACGGCGCGGGCAAGACGACGACGGTCCGGATGCTGGCGGCGCTCATCGCGCCCACGGCCGGCACGGCGCGGATCGCGGACCTCACGCTCGGGCCGGACAACGCCCGGATCCGGGCCCTGACCGGGATCCTGACGGAGAGCCCCGGCCTCCACGAGCGGCTGTCGGCGCGCCAGAACCTGGCGTACTACGGCCGCCTGTACGGGCTCCAGGGGGGCGCCCTGCGCGCCGCGGTCGACCGGCACCTCGACCTGGTCGGCCTGACCGACGTGGGTGACCGCCGCGTGGGCGGGTTCTCGAAAGGGATGCGCCAGCGAGTGGCCATCGCCCGGGCCCTGCTCCACGAGCCGAGGGTCATCTACCTCGACGAGCCCACCAGTGGCTTGGACCCCGAGGCCGCCAAATCCATCCGGGAGGTCATCGCCGGCCTCCGCGAGGCCGGCCGCTCGATCCTCCTGTGCACGCACAACCTCGACGAGGCCGAGCGGCTCTGCGACCGGATCGGGATCATCCAGGGCGCCCTGCTGGCGGAGGGCTCGCCGGCCGAGCTCCGGCGGCGGACCCGCCCGACCGCGACCCGGGTGGAGCTCGATGGGGGATCGGTGGACGCGGCGGGGCTGGCCGCGGTCATCGGCTCGCTGCCGTACGTCACGTCCGCCCGCGCCGAGGCCCAGCGGCTCTGGGTCGAGCTGGCCGAGCCGCGGCGTGACACGCCGGACCTCGTCCGCGAGCTGGTGGGCCGGGGCGCCCGAATCGTGGCCGTCACCGAGGACGTGGCCAGCCTCGAGCAGGTCTACCTCGACCTGGTCGGCGAGCGGGCCGACCGCGACCCGGAGGCTGCCCATGCGGCCTAGCCTGGTCGTCACCGTCTTCGGCAAGGAGTGGCGCGAGATCGCGTCCAACCGGCTCCTGTTGGGGGTCGTCGCCGCCCCGGCCGTGATCTTCGCCGCCATCCCGACCGCGATCGTGGCCTTCATCCAGCTGAACGACCTCGACATGAGCCAGCTGGGCCAGATCGAGGTCATGCTCGCCGCGTTCCCGGACCTGCCACCCAAGCTGGCCGCCCAGGGGTTCATCGTCACGAACTTCATGGCCTACTTCCTGCTCATCCCGGCCATGGTCCCGATCGCCATCGCGTCGCAGTCGGTCATTGGCGAGCGGCAGGCGCGCTCGCTCGAGCCCCAGCTCGCGACACCCATCGAGGTGCCCGAGCTCCTGGCCGGCAAGACGATCGCGGCCGCCCTGCCGGCCGTCGCCGCGACCTGGGCGGTGTGGATCGGCTATGGGCTGATCAACGCGGCCATCGCCGATCCCCGCCTGCTCCGGATGGTGTTCAGCCCGACTTGGATCGTGGCCATGGCGACCCTCGTCCCCCTGATCTGCGTGCTCTCGGTGCTGCTGGGGGTGATCGTCAGCTCACGGGTCGGCGACCCGCGCACGGCCCAGCAGTTCGGCGCGTTCGTCGTCCTGCCCATCATCGCCATCGCGGTGGCCCAGTTCCTCGGCGGCCAGGCCACGTTCACGATGACCCAGGTGCTCGTCGGCGACCTGGTCGTGCTCGGCCTGATCGGGGCGCTGCTCGTCATCGGCTCCTGGGCATTCGACCGCGAGGAGATCCTCACCCGCCTCGGCTGATGCCGTTCGCGCGCTTGACCGGCGCGCGCGCGAGTGCCGGCCCCACGTTCCCGGCGCCGCCTAGCCGAACAGGTCCAGGGGGCAGTGGGCGGTGACCACGAAGTTCGGGACGTCCACGATCTCGCTGATCCGGAGGTCGACCGCGACGCTGCACAGCAGGTAGGCCTGCACGGGCTCGAGCCCGTGCTCGCGGCCGAGCCACTCGATCATCCGCCGCGTGGCGTCCCGGGCCGCGGTCATCAGGTCTGGCCCGATGCCGTCGGTCGCGTAGCGGCGGCCCTGCCGGCGCGCAGCCCACGGGTCGGGGGCTGCCTCGAACTCGGGCCCACTGAGGTGGAGGTCGTTCCGGGCGGTCACCCGCACGGTCGCCCGCATCGGCGTCTCGATGGCCGTCCCGCAGACTTCGCCGTCGCCCTGGGTGGCGTGCCCGTCGCCCATCGACAGGTTGGCCCCGGCTTGGTAGACCGGCAGGTAGAGGGTCGTGCCGGCCACCAGGTGGCGGGTGTCCATGTTCCCGCCGTGGAGGTCGGGCGGGATCGTCGAGCGCGGCCCGTCCACCGGCGCGACGCCCACCTCCCCGCAGAACGGGGCAATGGGCACCCGGATACCGGGCCAGTACTCGACCCAGTCGGCGCCGGCCGGCAGGGCGGTGACCTTGTAGAACGGGTCGGGGAACTCGTCGGCCAGCAGCCCGAACCCCGGGATGGACGCCGTCCAGCCCCAGTCGCCGGGCTGGAAGTCGAGCAGGTCGATCTGGAGCGTCCCGCCGGGCTCGGCCCCCTCGACCGCGACCGGGCCGTTCACCTGGTCCACCCGCTCGAAGTCGAGGGTCGCGATGTCCTCGGTCGTGGAGGTCGCGGTCAGCTGGCCGTTCGAGGCGTCGAGGCAGTCGAGCTCGATGATGCTGCCGGACGGGACCGTGGCGACCGGCGGGATCGCCGGATCCCAGGCGAGGTGGTTCTGGTCTCGGCCGATGCGCACGGCCGGCGCGGAATCGGACATGCTGGCCTCCGGATGCGGCAGACCGATGGTACGACCGCCATGGACCGATGCCGTGCGCTTCCGGCTACACTCGATCGTCCGTGGTGGCCTTAGCTCAACTGGCAGAGCATCGGATTGTGGCTCCGAAGGTTACGGGTTCAAGCCCCGTAGGCCACCCCAGCAAATGGAGAGTGAGATGACCGTCGAAGCGCCCCCACCCGCCGCTCCGCCTCCCGCCGACTGGACGCCGCCGCCCCCCGCGTCTGGCCCGGCCCCGGGCCTCCGCTATGGCGGGTTCTGGGTCCGGTTCCTGGCCTTCATCCTCGACGGCATCGTGATCGGCGTGATCACCAGCGCCCTGGCCGTGTTCGCCCTCGGTGGAAACATGATGGTCACCACCAGCGCCGCGGGCGCGGTCCAGATCAACTACACCTACAACGCCTTCGGCGCGCTCATCGGCCTGGTCTACTTCGTCGGCTTCTGGGGCTGGCGGGGCCAGACCCCGGGAATGATCCCGTTCAACATGCAGATCGTCATGGCCGATGACGGGAGCAAGCCGGACTGGGTCCGGATGCTGCTCCGCTACGTCGGGCTGATCATCAGCATCGTGGTCCTGTTCCTGGGCGTGATCTGGGTCGGGTTCGACCGGCGCAAGCAGGGCTGGCACGACAAGATGGCTGGCACGGTGGTCGTCCGCCCCATCTGATCCGACCGCCCTCCCATTGAGGAGGGTGCGTCCGTCGCGGGCCCGATCGGGGCATGCCGCCCCGGCTGATGGTCCCGGCAGGCGCCGGGACGACCGCGCTACTGGTCCGACGGGAACGTCGTGCCTAGCCTCCCAGAAAGCGCCGCCAAGCCCGGCGGCGAGCCTGCGGAGAGCCAGATGCCCGCTGCATCCCGCCAACCGAACGTCCTGGCCCGAGCCTCATCCCTGGCCGCGACTGCGCTGCTGGCCAGCGCCGTCCTGGCGACGATGGGCGCGTCCCCGGCGACCGGTTGGAACCAGGGAAGCGCCGAGGCGACGATGTGGCAGCTCCTGAATGGCGCCCGGGCCAACAACGGTCTGAACGTGCTCGTCCAGCACGGCACGCTCCTGTCCCTGGCCCGCTGGCGGAGCCAGGACATGGTCCAGCGCAACTACTTCAGCCATACGATCCTGGGCACGAGCTATCAGGTCTACCACTGGTTCGACCTGAACGGGATCGGATACAGCCTCGGCGGCGAGAACATCGCCTGGAACAGCGGCTACTCCGATACCGACTCGCCCATCGCGGCCCACAACGGGCTCATGAACTCGCCGGGCCACCGGGCGAACATCCTTCGCGTCGGATGGACCCACGCCGCGGTCGGCGCCTACGGAGCCGACGCGGTCAACTTCCTGGGATCGATCCGCAACCCGCGCGTCTACACCCAGCTGTTCATCACCTCCACCGGCGGCGGTGGTGGGGGTGGCGGCGGTGGCGGCGGTGGGGGAGGCGGTGGCGGCGGGGGCGGAGGAGGTGGGTTCTCCTACGTGCAGCCGACGCCCCCACCCCTGCCTCCGCGGGTGGTGCCCGCGCCGGTCCGCCCGACCTCCGCCGAGCCGATCGACGGGAGTGGCCGCCTGGTGCGCTCCACCGAGGGCACGCCTCAGCGCGCATCGGCCGGGGTCGACGTCCGCAGCGTCGTCCCGCCCGCCGAACCGACCACCACGCTCCGGGTGGACGGCAGTCAGCCGGTCGAGCGTGGCGTTTTCGAGACCTTCCTGGGCGCCCTGATCGGGTTCCTCTTCAGCTGACGGCCTCCTCGCGGGGCCACCGGCCGTATCCTGTCGCCCGATGACGGCGATTCTCGAGGCGCGCGACCTGGTCAAGCGCTATCCGGTCGGTGACGCGCAGGTCGAGGCCCTCCGGGGGATCAGCCTCTCGGTCCAGAGCGGGGAGTTCCTGGCGATCATGGGCGCCTCCGGCTCGGGCAAGTCGACGCTCCTCCACCTGCTCGGCGGCCTTGACCGGCCGACCTCCGGCGAGGTCGTCATCGACGGAGTTGACCTCAGCCGGCTCGACGACGAGCACACGACCCTCACCCGGCGCGAGAAGACCGGGTTCGTGTTCCAGTTCTTCAACCTGATCCCACTGCTCACCGTCCGCGAGAACGTGGCCCTCCCGTTCATCATCGGCGGGGAGCCGCTGGGCGAGCGGAGCGCCCGCGTCGACGAGCTCCTCGAGCTCGTGGGCCTGACCGCCAAGGCCGAGCATCGGCCCAACCAGCTGTCGGCCGGGGAGCAGCAGCGGGTCGCCGTCGCCCGTGCCCTGGCCCATGACCCGGCCCTCCTGTTCGCCGACGAGCCGACCGGGAACCTCGATTACACGACCGGCGGCGAGATCCTCGATCTCCTGTGGCGCTCGTGCTCGACCATGAACCAGACGATCGTGCTCGTCACCCACGACGCCCGGGCGGCCGCGTTCGCCGACCGGGTGCTGGTCGTCCGGGACGGGCAGATCCTCGACGAGATCGTGCTCGGCCGGCGGCCCGAGCATGACCCCGGCGTACTCCTCGAGCGACTGGCGGCGCTGGGCCTCTGACCGATCGCGGCGCGCGTCGCATGCGCCTGTCCGCCTTCGCCTGGCGAAGCCTCACGGCTCGCCCCGGCCGGACGATCCTCACCGCGCTCGGCGTCGCGCTCGGCGTCGCGCTCGTCACCGGCACGCTCCTCACCGCCGACGCCGCGACGCGCGCGCTCACCCGAGCCGCGACCGACCTGTACGGCGACGCCGACATCCGGGTCCGCGCGTTCAACAGCGGCGGCCTGAGCGAGGAGGCGCTGGCGCAGATCAGCACCCTCCCCGGCGTCGCGGTCGCCGCCCCGGTGGGCGAGCGCCGGCTCACCGTGTCGACCCTGCCCGGCCCCGACGAGCAGGTCTTCACCCTGCTGACGATGGGCGTGGACCCGGCCGCCGAGGCCGCGCTCGGGCGTCCGACGATGGCCTCCGGGACCGCGCTCGACGCTGACGAGCCGTACGGGGCCCTCGTTTCCTCGGCGTGGGCCGCCGAGCACGGCCTGGCCATCGGTGACGAGCTCCTGCTCACCGGGGCCCGGCTCGACCATCCGCCGATCCGCATCCAGGGCCTCTTGGCCGACACCGGGTTCGGATCGCTCTCGGGTGGATCGGTCCTCGTCATCGCCCGCGAGACGCTGGACGCCGCCTTCGAGCTGCCGGCGCCCCTGGCCGCGGTGGACCTTGCGGTCCAGGAGGGACGCGAGGCCGAGGTCGAGTCCGGCCTCGAGCGGGCCCTGGGCGAGCCATTCGTGCTCGAGACCGTCGCCGATGCGACGGCGGCCTTCGAGCGGGCCCAGGCCGGCTTCTCGGGGATCGCCTTCCTGCTGGGCCTCGTCGCCCTCGCCGCGGGTGGCTTCCTCGTCGCCAACACGCTGGCCATGACCCTCGCCGAGCGGGTCCGAGAGGTCGGCCTCCTCCGGGCGGCCGGGGCGACCAGCCGCCAGGTCCGCGGCCTCGTCCTCCGCCAGGGCATCGCCCTGGGGGTCATCGGTTCGGCCCTGGGCCTGGTCCTCGGGATCGGGATCGGTGCCGTCCTGGTCCGCGTCCTGGCCGCCTCACGCGCGGCCATGGTCGACGAGCTCACCCTGTCGCCGGGCGTCATCCTCTTCGCCTTCGGCCTCGGCGTGGTGGTCACCATCCTGGCCGCCTGGTACCCGGCGGCCGAGGCGGCCCGGGTCAGCCCGCTCGAGGCGGTCCGGCCTACCGGACGCAGCCGCCGGACCCTGATCAGCCGCCTGCGGCTCATCGTCATCCTCGAGCTCGGGATCGTGATCACCGGCCTGGTCCTGTACCCGTCCGACCGCGGCGAGGGACCGATCATCAGCGCCCTCCTGGCCGTCGGGCTCCTGGTGGGCCTGACGGTGGCCACCGCCTTCCTCCTCGCGCCGCTCGGCCGCATCGTGGGCGCTCCGTTCGAGCGGTTCTTCGGCGCCCAGGGCCTGCTGGGCCGCGCGAACCTCAGTCGCGACCGGGCCCGGACCGGGCTGAGCGTCGCCGCCCTGACGATCGCCCTGGCGGCCGTGGTCACGGTCAGCGCCACGGCGGCCTCTGCCCGGGGAACCGCGGAGCGCTGGATCGAGTCCATCCTGCCCGGCGGCCACGCCATCCGGCTGGCCAACCCGTCGCCGATTGATGCCCTCCAGGAGACGATCGAGGCCACCCCCGGCACACTGGCGGCCAGCCCGGTCGCCGACTTTGGGGTCGTGGCCGCGCTCGACGGCGAGGACAAGGAGATGGGGGTGGCCGGCATCGAGCCTGCGGTCTGGCAGGACACCGGCTCGCTGATCGTCGTCGACGGCGAACGGGTGCCGATGTTCGACCGCCTCCGCGAAGGGGGCGCCGTCGTCCTGCCCGAGGCGTTCGCCCAGGCCACCGGACTGACGGTGGGCGACCAGCTGGACGTGGCCGTCCCGGGCGGCGTCGAGACGACCCTCGAGGTCGCCGGGGTGGTGGCCTACTCCCTGCCCGGCCGGACCGGCGAGGGCGCGCTCCTCGTCAGCCTGGACGACGCCCGGACCGTGTTCGGCGCCGACCTCGCCACGCTGTGGGCCATGGTTCCCCAGCCGCTGATCGACGACGGGGTGTACGCCGCCGAGGTCAGCGCCAAGGCGGCCCAGCTGGCCGGGGAGGGGCTGACCGCCGCCGGGCTGGCCGACCAGCTGAACAGCTCGCTCGACCGCCTGCTTGGCCTGTTCGACCTGCTGGCGCTCGTATCGGTCGTCATCGGCGCCATCGGGATCGTGAACACCCTGACCCTGGGCGTGACGGAGCGCGCTCGAGAGATCGCGGTCCTCCGGGCCCACGGGATGACCGTCGGGCAGGTGCAGGGCATGGTCGTCACCGAGGCCGCGATCATGGGCACCGTCGGCGGGCTGCTGGCCGTGGTCGCCGGCCTGGCCATCACGTGGCTTCTCGTGAGCCTTGCGCCGCGCGACTTCGCCGCCGGCCTCGTCGTGCCGTGGCCGCTGGTGGTGGCAGTCATCCTGCTCGGCGTGGGCGTCGCGTCGGCTGCCGGCGTCTATCCCGCCCGCCGCGCCGGCAACCGACCGCTGCTCGCCAACCTCAAGCAGTTTGAATGATCGACCGATGTTGGAGGACCGACCGATGACCGATGTCCTGCTCGAGGCAACCCCCGGTCGCACCCTGGTGGGGCGCCTGGCGCGCGGGAGCGACCTCATGGAGGGCATCGAGCGGATCTGCGCCGAGCACGACATCAGGGCCGCGTGGGTCAGCGTCCTCGGCGCGGTCAGCCATGCCGCCTACGCCTACTACGAGCAGGACGACCAGCGCTACATCGAGCTCAGCTCGGACACCCACCACGAGATCGCCGGCTTCGTCGGGAACATCAGCATCCGCGACGGCGTGCCGTTCCTCCACGCGCACGGCACGTTCGCCGACCAGACCGGTGCCTGCGTCGGCGGACACCTTCTGCGGGGGATCACCGTGTTCGTCGGCGAGTTCACGATCCGCGAGATGACTGGCGTCGAGCTCATCCGGACCCACAAGGACGAGTTCGGCCTGGCCCTCTGGTGAGAACGGGTCTCGGTCCCATCGGCACGCGCTGGGGTTGACTTTCGGCCCTAGGCCGAGGAATCGACTCCCGCCAGCCTTCGGCCCAGAGGACGGGCCCAGGTGTACCGATTCATCGCCGACTGGACGCGACGCCACCAACTGGTGGCCTTCTTCGGCGCCGCCTACCTGATCACCGCGGTGGCGTTCGGCATGGACGTGGCGGCGACACCGGCTTGACCGGAAAGGAGGCTCCCATGGCTGCTACCCAGATCCAGACCCTGACCCGAGCTCGGGCGGTCACACACGCGACCACGCGCATCGCCGGAGTCCTGTTCTTCGTGCTCGCGGCTGGGTTCCTGACGGTCATCATGCTGGCCGCCTCGATGGCGCCCGGCTACGACCTGTCGGGTGGCGCGATCAGCGATCTCGGGGGAATCTCCGAGACCGCGTTCCTGTTCAACATCACGCTGGTGGGCGTCGGCGTCCTGAACATCGCCGGCGGCTACCTGTTCTTCCGCGCCCACGGCCGTCCGTGGATCCTGGCCCTGTTCGGCCTCGCCGGACTCGGCGCCATCGGCGCTGGTCTGGTCCCGCTGGGCACCAGCGACCTGCACGGGCTGTTCGCGCTCGTGGCGTTCCTGTTCTTCAACCTCGAGGCCATCGCCTGCGCGGTAGTCGTGACCGGACCGATGCGCTGGGTCTCCCTCGTGGGCGGCCTGCTCGGCCTCGTCTACGTCGTGATCATGGTGATCGGCGACGCCGGTAACCCCGGCATCTTTGGCCCCATCGGTCATGGGGGAGCCGAGCGGATGATCGTGTACCCGGCGATGCTGTGGATGGTCGCGTTTGGCGGCTTCCTGATGGGCGCGCCCGCGGACACGGCCGAGTAGGTGGTGCCGGTGGACCGGGTCTGACGCAGTGCGAGTCGCGTCGGCCCTGGTCTGGCTGCTGGCGCTGGTCGCGCTCCTGTCCGGGTGTACGCGGCCAGCGCTGGGCGTCGAAAACACGTGGACACAGGGCGTCGTCGTCCGCGTGACGGGAGCCGATGGCCGGATTGGCACCTGGTGGGCAGCACCGGGCTCGTCCGGCCGGGCCGAGGCCGAGGCATGGCCGGGGCTGGAGCCGGTGCGGGTCGAACTGCTCCTCGACGACGGGGCCTGCACCCCGATCTACCAGGCCGAGGCTCCCGCCCAGGTCTATCTCGTCGAGCCGGACGGCACGGTTTCCGAGGGCAGCCGGCTCTCGGACGAGGCCGCGCTACCCGTCACCAGCCGCTGCGCCGGCGATCCGTAGTCCTCCACCCGCCCCCGGCCGATCGGCGGCCCGCCGCCTGGCCCTCTGGTGACGGGGCGCCGGTACAATCGCGACCGGCGCCGGTAGCTCAGTGGATAGAGCGGGTGGCTTCGGACCACCAGGCCGCGGGTTCGAATCCTGCCCGGCGCGCCAGCCCTTCTCCGTCAGTCGAGGTGGTAGGGGACGTCCGCGACGATCGTGTTCCGCCGTCCGAACAGTCGGAGCTTGAGGCGCAGGCTCGACTGGTTGTGGAGCAGGTTGTCCCACCAGTGGCGGGGGACGATCTCGGAGAGCACGACGACGACGGGGCGGGTCGGGTCCTGGGCCTGGAGCGCGTCCATGTAGCGCAGGAGCGGGCCCATCAAGGCCCGGTACGGTGATTCCACGACCACCAGCTCCATCCCGATGTCGAGCTGCGCCCACTGGTCGCGCAGCTCGGCCGCAGCAGACGCGTCGTTCGTGATGTGGATCGCGCTGGCCTGCGCGCTGAGCGAGTGCGCGAAGGCCAGGGCCCCGAGTGCCGGCCGGTCCAGGCGAGCAATGGGCACGATCACGATGGGAGCGGGCCGCTCGGTTCCCGCGCTCAGGTCGACCGGTGCCAGGTCCGCCTCCATCCGGCGGTAGTGGCGTCGAATGGCCAGCATCAGGGCCATCAGCAGGGGGATGAGGAGAACCACGATCCAGGCGCCGGACAGGAACTTCGTGCTGACCACGACCAGGGCGATGACCGCCGTCGTTGCAGCTCCGATGCCGTTGATGACCAGCCCCGGTCGCCAGCCCGACTCGCGCCGCCGCCACCAGCGGACGACCATCCCCGACTGTGACAGGGTGAAGGCGAGGAACACGCCCAGGGTGTACAGCGGGATCAGGGCCGTGACGCTCGCGTCGAAGATGACGAGGAGGGCGACGGCCAGGCCGGCGAGAGCGGCGATGCCGGTCGTGAACGCGAGCCGGTCACCGCGGAACCCGAACTGGCGCGGCATGAAGCCGTCGCGTGCCAGGAACGACGACAGCCGCGGAAAATCGGCAAAGGCCGTGTTGGCCGCCAGGGTCAGGACCAGGGCCGTGGCGACCTGGACCAGCGCGAGGTACCAGCCGTCGCCGGCGACCTGGCGCGTGATGATCGACAAGACGGTCTGCTGCTCGGTCGGATCGGGTACGACCTCGATGGCCGCCGCCAGGTAGCTGATCCCGAGGAACAGCGCTCCAAACAAGAACGCGGCCCAGGTCAGCGTCGTGCGGGCATTGCGCCACTCGGGCGGCTTGAAGGCAGGTACCCCGTCCGAGATCGCCTCGACGCCGGTGAGGGCGGCCGATCCCGAGCTGAAGGCGCGGAGGACGAGGAAGAGCGAGAGTGTCGTGATCCCAGCCTCGGCGCTCAGCCACGCCGGCGGCGCTTGGAAGGTGTCCAGGTCACCGGTCGCCTGCTGGACGAGGCCCCACGCGATCACGCCGAAGATCGCGACCAGGTACAGGTAGGTGGGGGCCATGAAAATCGTCCCGGACTCGCGGATCCCGCGGAGGTTGCCGATGGTCAGCAGCGCGACGATGAGCACCGCGATGAGCACCCGCTCCGGGTACAGCTCAGGCACCAGCGAGGTGATCGCGGCCACGCCGGCCGAGACCGATACCGCAACGGTCAGCGTGTAGTCGATCAGCAGCGCGCCGCCGGCAAGGAGCCCGGCCGATGTGCCCAGGTTGTCGCTGGCCACGATGTAGCTGCTGGCGCCGTTCGGGTAGGCCCGGATCGTCTGGCGGTAGCTGATCGCGACGATGGCCAGGACGACCACGATCGCGACCGTGATCGGGAGCGTCAGCGCGATCGCGCCGACGCCGGCCAGGACGAGGATGCGCATGATCTCCTCGGTCGCGTACGCGCTCGAGGAGATGTTGTCGGAGCTGAACACCGCCAGCGCCTTGACCTTGGTGAGGCGCTCGTGCTCCTCGTGCTCCGACGAGATCGGTCGGCCGAACAGGAAGTTGCGGACCGATCGGAACCAGCGGCTGAAGGGCGTCGTGGCGTCGATCGTGCGTTCCGAGGCGATCAGCTGGCCCTGGTCGCCGTGCTCGAACTCCTCCTCGAAGGGCCGCACGATCCGGACGTAGGCGTCGCCCGGCCGCTGGCCGCGCGTCTTCTCGCGGACCTCGAGCATGGGATCGACGTTGGGGCCACCCGGTTCGCGGGGCGGCTCGGCTGGGCGGCGCGTCGTCATCTCTGTGTCGCGTATTACAGCATTCGGGGCGTGAGCCGGAGCGGGGAGCGTCGCGTCAGGCGGGGGCGTCGACCTCGCGCATCTGGGCGGGGACGCCCCACAGGATGCCGGCCACGGTCGCCAGCCCAATGAGGATCCCGCCGGCGACGAACATCTCGGTCGCCAGCCCGACGTCGACGAGCAGTCCGGCGATGGCCAGCGAGACCGGCGACATGACGACCCCACCCAGCATGGCCAGGCTCATGACCCGGCCGATCATCGACTCGGGGGTGCGAACCTGCAGCCACGCGATGATTCGGACGTTCGCGAACCCGATGGCCAGGCCCAGGACGACGTTGACGGCCATGACCGCCGGGACCGACGGCGCCAGTCCGATGAACGCCAGGGTGAGACCGATGACCGCCGAGGCGCCGACCGTCAGCCAGCCCAGCTCCCGGACCCGGCCGATCGACCCGGCCACGATCGCCCCGACCAGCGCGCCCGCCCCGAAGGCCGCGAGCATGAACCCGAACGCGTCGGCCCCACCATCGAAGCGGTTGGGGGCCAACCAGGCCAGGCCCACCGTGATCGGGCCGTTCACCGCGAAGTTCAGGACGGCGGACAGGATCAGGAGCGACCGCAGCGCCGGGTCGCGCCAGGCGTAGACGAGACCCGAGCGAATCTGGGACAGCATGCCCGGCTGCTCTGATCCCTCCGCGGGTGCGGCGCGTCGCCCGCCGGCGATGAGGTAGAGCGCCAGGGCGGCGATCGCGAACGAGGCGGCGTCGATGCCGAAGGCCCACCCGGTGCCGACCGCCGCGACGAACACGCCGGCGAGGGCCGGACCGAGGAGGTTCGTGAGCTGCTGGGCACCCTGCGTCAGCCCGTTGGCTGCCGGCAGCTCCTCCTCGCTGACCAGCATCGGCACGATCGTGCCCTGCGCTGGCCAGAAGAACGCGTCCACCGCGCCGAAGACGAGGGCGAACGGGTAGAGCATCCAGAGCTCGGCCTGGCCGGTCAGGACGAGGGCGGCCAGGAGGCCGACGACCACGGCGCGGAGGGAGTCCGAGACGAGCATCACCGAGCGCGGGGAGACGCGGTCGGCCAGCACGCCGCCGAACAGGACGAGGACCATCCGCGGCAGGCCGGCCGCGAACAGGACGGTGCCCAGCGCCAGGCCGGACCCGGTCAGCTCGAGGGCGAGCCAGGCCAGGGCGACGAAGTGGAACTGGTCGCCGATGAGCGAGATCGTTCCGCCGGTGAACAGGAGGCGGAAGTCGCGCCCGGCCAGCGGGCGGAGGAGGCCGCCGGCGCCGGCGGGCGCGACTGTCGATGGTTCGCTGGTGGTCAGCGTCTCGTCGGTCATCACTCGAGGCTGATCAGGACGGTGTCGCCGTCGGGGTCCTCGACGTCGAGGATCGGGCCCACGGCGCCCCCCGCGAGGGCGGCGCGGACCCGGGCGGCCTGCTCACCGGCGAGGCCGGGAACCATGTTCAGCGCGGTCTCGGCCGCCGACAGCGGGACGCGGAGGTTCACCACCGTCCGGCCCTTCTCCTCGACCCGGATCCGCAGCTGCCGCGGGCTGACGGGGAGGACGGTGGCCGACAGGGCGGTTCCCTCCGGTGTCCGTGCCGAGGCCGCGTCCACGCGGTCGGCTGGGGCCTGCTCGCTCAGGGCGGCCACGATGGGCGCCGCCTCCTCGGGGGTCAGGCGCCCCTCGGCGACGAGCTTGAGGAGGGCCTGGAGTTCCGCGCTCATGACCGGCCCTCGAGGCGTTGCATGGCTTCGTCCACCGAGATTTCGCCCTTCTCGAGCGCCGATAGGATGGCGAGCCGCGCGTCGCCGTCGGCGGGCTTCGGCGAAGGAGCGGCCGGCGCCGGCTCGGGCGCGGGGGCGTACTTCGAACCGGTGACGTTGATGTCGCCCGACATCGAGCTGAAGTTCACCGAGACGGCGCCGTCCCCGATGATCAGGCGCCGCAGGTCGGCCCGACCCTCGATCCGATGGGGGAGCGAGGCCCGAATGTCGCTCGACAGGGCGTGGACCTGGATCGTCATGTCGCTGCTCGACGCGAGCCGGACGTCGCCGCTCACCGTGTCGATCCGATGCATCGGCCCGACCGCCAGGCTGCCGTCGATCGAGATGTCGCCGCTCACCGCGTTGGCCTTCAGCATCCTGAAGAGGGGAGATTCGGCTGTCAGGTCGCCTGACACGGTGTTGGCCTTCAGGCTGATCGGTTCGACTCCCCGAACCGCGACGTCCCCGGACACCGAGTCCATGTCCAGCTCACCGCCGGCCTTCTCCAGACGAGCGTCGCCGGAGACCGTCTGGATCCGCACCGGCCCACGGAACCCGGATCCGTGCAGGTCCCCGCTCACCGAGCGCACATCGATGGTCGCCCCGGCCGGTGCGGTGACGATGACGTCCTCGAGCGCGGCCCGGTTTCCGCCCAGCAGCTGCTCGACGGCGGCTTCGAGGCCGCGGGCGCCGTTCTGCTCGGCCACGCGGAGCCGGCCCGGCCCCGACTCCACGTCCAGCTGGATCGCCTCGAAGATCTTGTCCGCCTCGGTTTCGCTGGCAGCCTTCACCTCGAAGGTGGCCTTCACCTCGACCCGGTCACCGGCCGTGCCGCTCATCTGGATGTCGGCCGAGGTCACCGAGAGGAAGAACGACCCGGTGGAGCCGATGTCGTGGGTGATCGTCTGCACCCGGCGATAGCGGGCCATCAGCGCTCCTCGAGGGCCTTCAGGCCGCCGGCGGCGGTCGCCGAGTCAATGTCGCCCCTGGCCAGCTTCTCGAGGATCTCGCGTCGGGCAGTGGTGGCAACCTCGTCGCCTGCGGCGGGCTCCTCGTCGGTGACGAGGATCTCGACCGCCTCGCCGTCGGCCAGGCCGAGGGCCTGGACCAGGGTCTCGACGCGCGCGCGGACGGTGGGGTACGAGATCCCGAGGGCGCGCTCCATCTCCTTGAGGTTGCCGCGGGAGCGGAGGAAGCTCTCGAGGATGGTCATCTGCTCTCGGCTCAGCCGGCCGAACCGGCCGACGCCGAACTCGCCCTCGATGGTCGTCCCGCAGCTGCTGCAGTGGAGGCGGCTGATCTCCAGCTCACCGGCGCAGACCGGACAGGTGGCGATGACGTCGTGGGGTGCCATCAGCGGCGGGCGGTGGCGGGGAGGGCTCGGGGAGCCACTCGGTGGTGGACGCGCGTCGCGGGCGGGGTGGCCTGCGTCGGGCGCTGCTGGCGCAGGCGGTCCTCGACGACCAGCTGCGCGTAGTGGAATCGGTAGTCCAGCATTTCCTTGGAACTCCATCTGGCGTATCAGATGGGCAGACTGTAATACTCTCTTTCTATTCTGTCAAGTTCAGTTTCTAGATGCGGATGTAGTGGTCCTAACCGTCTGGTCTTGAGCGTCGATTCGGCCAAACGGCGCCGAGCGGTCGTCGCATGATCCGCGCGTGCCGCGGACCGAACACGACCGGCTCGCCGATCTGACCCACGCGGTCCAGTCGCTGTACGCCGCGAACCGGCGGCAGGGGCACGCCGCCTGGTGCGACCGCGACTACGACTACACCTGCCCGGCCCCGGAGACCTACCCATTCCAGTGGTTCTGGGACTCGTGTTTCCACGCCATCGTCCTGAGCCGGCTCGACGTCGAGCGGGCCGAGGCCGAGCTCCGGACGCTGCTCGCCGGGCAGCACGCCGACGGGTTCATCAGCCACATCACCCTGTGGCCGCTGGAGGAGGGCGCCGACGGCCTGCCGCACTACTTCGCCGGCTGGCGGACGCCCTGGACGTCGAGCTCGATGCAGCCGCCGGTCCTCGCCGAGGCGGTCGAGGTTGTGGCGGCCCGCGGGGCGAGCGCCGGCTTCCTGGGGGAGGTCCTGCCCGCCGTACGCGCCTACTACGACTGGTGCGATCGCGATCGCGATCCGGAGGGGGACGGCCTGCTGGTCGCCTTCGAGCCCCACGAGACGGGGATGGACCAGTCGCCCAGCTTCGACACCGCGCTTGGGGTCGCCTCGCGCGACGCCGACGGCTTCGGCCAGGCCTGGCGCGCGCTGGCGAGGAGCCGGGAGACCGCCGGTGACGACCCGGGTCGGCTCATCGAGCAGGACCGCTTCGTGGTCGTCGACCTGATGATCAACACGGCCTACGCCGAGAACCAGCGGGCGCTCGCGCGGCTCCACGAACGCGCCGGCGACGAGGCGGGCGCCGCCCAGATGCACGCCCGCGCGACCCGGACGAGTCGCGCCCTGTGGGAGCGGTGCTGGGATCCGTCGGATCGTGAGCTCCACGCGCTGGCCGGGCGCGAGCGGAGGCGGCTTCCCGGTGGGACGATCGCTGGGCTCCTGCCGCTCCTGCTCGAGGACCTGCCGTCGGGAGGCGTGGACGCGATCACCGAGCGGCTGGCCGACCACCGTCAGTTCTCCGCCCCGTACCCGGTGCCAAGCGTCTCGCGCTCCCATCCGGCGTACCAGCCGGACCCCGGCGACACCGCCCTGTGGCGTGGGCCGACCTGGATGGTCACGAACTGGTACCTCGCCCGCGGGCTGCGCCGGCACGGCCGGCCGGACCTCGCCGTGTCGATCGAGGACGCCAGCCTGGCTCTCGTCGAGCGCTCGGGCTTCCGCGAGCACTACAACCCGGAGACCGGTGCCGGGCTGGGCGCTCGTGACTTCGCGTGGTCGGCGCTCGCGCTGGAGATGCTGGCCAGCCGCGCCGAGGGCTCCGGCAAGCCCTAGCCCTTGACGGATCCTCCGAGGATGCCGCGCACGAAGTAGCGCTGGAGCGAGAAGAACACGATCAGCGGCAGGATCATGGTCAGGAAGGCGGCGGCGGTCAAGAGGTGCCAGTTCTGGCCCTGGGTGCCCACCAGGCCGGCCACGGCGACGGTGATCGGCGCCACGCGTTCGAACCCCCCGACCAGGATCAGCGCCACGAGGAGATCGTTCCAGACCCACATGAACTGGAAGATGACCAGCGAGGCGATGGCGGGGACCGACAGCGGCAGGACGAGCCGGAAGAAGGCGGTCGTCGGGGACGCCCCGTCGAGGTACGCCGACTCGAACATCTCGCGCGGCAGGGCGCCGAAGAAGTTCCGCAGCAGGAAGATCGCGAACGGCAGCCCGAAGCCAGTGTGGGCCAGCCAGACGGCGGGGAAGGTGCCGGTGATCCCGAGCGTCGTCGTCAGCTGGAGGACCGGGATGAGGGCCGACTGGAGCGGGACGACCAGGAGGGCCACCACCATGATGAACAGGGCGTTGCGGAACGGGAACTCCATCCACGCGAAGGCGTATGCCGCGAAGGCGGCAACCATGACCGGGATCACGGTCGAGGGAATGGAGATGAACAGCGAGTTCACGAATGCCTGCGCGATGCCCTCGTCGGTGAGGACCTCGGCGTAGTTCTCCAGGGTGAAGGTGAGTGGCAGCTGGAACGCCGTCCACCACCCGCTGGTGTTCACCTCTGCGCCCGGGCGGAAGGAACTGACGAGCAAGGCCACCGTGGGGATCAGCCAGACCAGGCTGATCAGGACGAGGACCAGGTGGAGCGGGAGGCGCGAGTACCAGTGCCGACGCTGGCCGGGGATGTCGACCGCGGTGACGCCACCGGTGGCGATCGCGCTCATCGGGCCGCCTCCTGGGCCTGGAATCGACGGATGTTCAGCAGCATGACCGGGACGATGGTCAGGATGAGGATGACGGCCACCGCGGAGGCGGTGCCGATGTCGCGGTTCGTGAAGCGTTCCTCGTACCAGAGGGTGCCGATCACGTTCGTCCCGAAGTTGCCGCCGGTCATGACGTACACGATGTCGAACGTCTTCAGGGCGGTGATCAGGATCGTGGTGCCGACGACGGCGATGGTCGGGGCCAGGAGCGGCAGGATGATCCGGTAGAAGACCTGGAGCTCGTTCGCGCCGTCCATCCGGGCGGCCTCCAGGAGCTCGAGGTTGATGCCCTTCAGGCCGGCCGACAGGATGACCATGGCGAAGCCGACCCACATCCAGATCCCCACGATGATGAGCATCCCCGTGTTCCGCGGCCACTCCAGGAGCCAGGCCTGGGGCTCGCCGCCGGCCGCCACCACGGCCGCGTTCAGGGTGCCGATGTCGGGGTCGAAGTCATACATGAATCCCCAGATCACGCCGGCTGCCACGAAGCTGATCGCCATCGGGATGAAGATCAGCGCCTTGACCGCCGTCTCGTAGCGCACCCTGTCGGCCAGCACCGCGACCATCAGCCCGAACAGGACGGCCAGTCCGGTGAAGAAGATGATCCACAGGACCGTGTTGCCAATGGTCTGCCAGAAGAGGGGCTGGCCGAGGAGGTCCACGTAGTTCTGGAGGCCGACGAAGTTCTCCGAGCGGCGGTCCTGGAAGCTCAGGAGGACGGTGCTGATGGTGGGATAGACGAGGAAGATGGCGAGGAACAGCACGCCGGGCAGGAGCCACAGCCACGGCCGGAGCCCCGCTCGTCGTCGGTCGGGCACGAAGCGGAGGACCCACTCGGTGGCCAGGCCATAGAGGACCGTGATGGCGGGCACGCCCACCACCACGATCACGAACAGGACGCCGGTCCCCAGGTCCACCGGTTGCTCGGGGTCCTCCTCAGCGGGTCAGGTCGTTGACCGATGCGGCCGGGCCGGCTCGTGCCGGCCCGGCCGATGGTTTCGGGCTACTCCTCGTAGGCCTCCGCCTGGACGGCGTCCAGGTCAGACAGGATCTGGTCCAGGTTCCCTGGGTTCTGGATGAAGTCCAGGGTCGCGCTCCAGAACGCCTCGTTCATCTGAGCCGGCATCTTGTCGGACGCATCGAACCGCACGACCTCAGCGTTGTTGAGGATCTCGGCGATGCGCCGCGACGTGTCGTCCGGGTACACATCCAACGGGACGTCGGCATTCGGTGAGATGGCGCCACCCGCCTCGACCCAGATCTGCTGGGCCTCGGGGGTGACCAGGTACTGCATCAGGGACTGCGACTGCGGAGTGTCGACGAACATGCCGAACAGGTCACCGGCGGTCGTCAGGCCGTCGAACGCGTCGCCCGGCATGGCGAAGAAGTCGTAGGTCTCGCCCGCCACCGCCTCCCCGGGGAAGTTGTCCTCGAAGAATCCGGTGATGAAGCTCGCCTGATGGTGCAGGTAGCACTCGGCTGGATCGGCGAACAGGCAGTCCCCGCCGTTCCCGAAGTTCAGGCTCAGGACCTGTTGGGGGCCCCCGGCGACGTACGCCTCGTCAGCGGCCCAGGCGCCGAACGCCTCGAACGCCGCTCGGACCTCCGGCGACGTCCACGCGAGCTCGCCCTGCCACCACTGGTCGTAGGCCTCGGGTCCGGACTGGCGAAGGAGGAAGTCCTCGATCCAGTCGGTTGCCGGCCATCCGCTGGCCGCGTCCGATTCGACCCCGATGCCCCACGGCGTCGTGCCGTCAGCGGCGATCTGGTCGACGAGGCCCTCGAAGCCCGCCCAGTCGGACGGAACCTCATAGCCCGCGTCGCCGAACTGCGCCGGGTTGTACCAGATGAGGCCCTTGGCCGCGACCTTGATGAAGATGCCGACGAACTGGTCGCCGACCATGCCGTCCGCGATCCAGCCCTCGTTGTAGGACTCGGCCATCGCATCCAGGTCGATGATGTCGGTGAGATCGACGAGGTCGCCCGTTTCCGCGAACTGGGCCATCTGGCCCGGGCCCGGAAGCCCGGCGACGTCCGGTGGGTTGCCGCCCTCGACCTGGGTCGTGAGGACCGCGCTCAGGTCCCTCGTGCCCTCGTACTCGATGGTGACGTCGTTCTCCTCGGCCCAGGGCTCGACGATGGACAGGAAGATGTCCTCTTCGGCATCGGTCCAGGTGGCGAGGATTCGGATCGTCCCGCCCACGGGGCCGGACTGGCATGCCGCGGCAATCAGCATGACCGCTCCGACCGCCGCGACGACGGCTCTCCCACGGATTGTGTTCATTTCTCTCCTCCAATTGCGAGACCGGCCCTCCCGGTCGTCTGGTCGCCTCGGGTCAGGCTACAAGCGCCTGCTCCGTGTCGGGATCGAAGACGTGCAGCTTGTCGAGGGCGAGGCCGAGATTCACCCGGTCTCCCGCCCGGACCTCGCGCGCCGACGGGATGATGGCCACCACCTCGACGCCCTCCGCCTTGGCATGGATCAACTCCTCGCTGCCCATGAACTCGACCACGTCGACCTGGGCAGGCACGGCGAAGACGTCCCCGCCGCCATCGACGATGTCGAGGTGCTCGGGACGGAAGCCGAGCACCAGGGTGGACCCCGACGGTCGATTGGCGGCGATCCTCCCCGCCGCGCCGCCCAGGGACAGTGTCGTTTCGCCGAGCTTCACGCCGGCGCCGTTGGTCTCGACCCGGGCGAAGTTCATGGCCGGCGAGCCGATGAACCCGGCGACGAACATGTTGGCCGGGTTCTCGTACAGCTCCCGAGGGGTCCCGGCCTGCTGGAGGACGCCGGCGCTGATGACCGCGATGCGGTCTCCCATGGTCATGGCCTCGACCTGGTCATGGGTCACGTAGAGCGTCGTGGTCCCGATCTGGCGCTGGAGGCGCAGGATCTCGGCCCGCGTCTGGACGCGGAGCTTGGCGTCGAGATTCGAGAGCGGCTCGTCCATGAGGAAGACCTGCGGCTCGCGGACGATCGCCCGCCCGAGGGCGACCCGCTGCCGCTGGCCACCCGAGAGGGCGCGCGGCTTGCGGTCGAGGTACGCCTCCAGGCCCAGGATCTGGGCCGCGTCCTTCACCCGGCGATCGATGTCCGCCTTCGGGGTCTTCCGGAGCTTCAGGCCGAAGGCGAGGTTGTCGTAGACCGTCATGTGCGGGTACAGCGCGTAGCTCTGGAAGACCATGGCGATGTCCCGGTCCTTGGGCGCCACCTCGTTGACGACCCGGTCGCCGATGTACAGGTGACCCTCGCTGATCGTCTCCAGGCCCGCCACGCAGCGCAGTGCGGTCGTCTTGCCGCAGCCAGATGGACCGACGAGGACGAGGAACTCGCCGTCGGCGATCTCGAGGTTCAGGTCGGAGACGGCCGTCGAGTCCGACCCGTACCGCTTGGTGACGTGGTCGAACCGAACGCCCGCCAACTCACCAGCCCTCGATGCCCGGTGCCCGGCCCGCTTGCCAGGGTGCCCGGTGGGGGGCTGTCGACGCGATGGTCTCGCAGCAGGCCCACATCCCGACGGATTGGCCCTCCACTCCGTCTGACAACAGTTGTGGGATGCTAACAGTTAACCGGCGCACACGCTATGGTTTTGGCCCGGCCTGGGATTCGGACGGAGGCGCTGCGGTTCCGCTCAACCGGAGCCGAGCCAGAGAACATGTCGAAGCCCATCGTTGAGCTCATCGAGGCCCTGATGTTCGAGGCCATCGGTGTCACCACCATGGCCCTGTCCCGGGCCTCCGCCGGCGAGCTGACGCTGGCCCAGTGGCGCGCCCTGGTCGTCCTCGGCCGGGCCGAGAGCCTGCGGGTCGGTGGGGTGTCGACGTCGGTCGGCCAGTCGCTGCCATCGACCAGCCGCCTCATTCGCCGGCTCGAGGATCGGGGCCTGGTGGCGACGACCCGCGGCGAGGTGGACCGCCGCGAGACCCTGGTCAGCCTCACCCCGGCGGGGCACGCCCTGCGTGACGAGATCATCGCGATTCGTCGCGAGATCATCGAGTCGGCCCTGGCCGAGCCGCACGAACCGTTGACCCCGGGGCTGGAGGGTGGGCTGTCGCAGGTCGCGAGGCTGCTGGGCGACTACGAGTAGGGCCGCCTGACGGGCCGAGCGGTCATCCGGATCGGAGGACGAGGCCCTCGAGGGGCGCCAGGCGGATCCGGGCGAGCGTGACGGTCCCGGACCGCTCACCGGTTGCGGCGAGCACCGTCGCCCGTCCCGCCAGCTGACCGATGGCCGCCTCGTCGGCGCCCATGTTGGCGAGGACGAGGATGCGATCCGACCCGGCCGATCGGACGAATCCGAGGACCTGCGGCGGAAGCTGGCCCATGAGCTCGAGCGACCCGTCGCGCAGCGCCGGGGTCCTCCGGCGCAGGTCGATGAGCGCGCGGTACAGGGCGAGGAGCGACCCGGAATCGGCGCGCTGGGCCGCGACGTTCGTCCGCTCCGGGTCGTTGAGCGGCAGCCAGGGCGCCCCGGTCGTGAACCCTCCGAGCGGATCTGCGGTCCACTGCATGGGCGTCCGCTCCGGGTCGCGGCCCCATCGGTCCTGAACGGGCGTGGGGACCGCCGGATGGTCGGTCATCCCGATCTCCTCGCCGTAGTACAGGCAGATCGAACCCCGCAGGCTGAGCAGGACCAGGGCCGCCAGCCGGCTCCGGTCGGGGCCCCATCGGCTCGGGTGGCGTGGGACGTCGTGGTTCGAGAGGTTCCAGGTCGGGTAGCGCGGCGGCTGGAGATGGCGTTCGGCGCGGGCGATCGCGTCCCTGAACTCGCGAACGGACCAGTCGCTCATCCCGAGCTCCATGTCGAGCGAGGCGTGCAGGCCCGCGGCCTCGCCCGCGGCGAGGTACGTGGCGAGCCGTCGGGGCGGGGCGTAGATCTCCCCGAGCAGGAATCGGTCGGGGTACTCGTCCACCACGCGCCGGAATCCCTGGAGGACGCGTCGGGCCCCGGGCAGGTGCGAGTTCCACCGTCGCGACAGGCCCCCCGGATCCTCGCGGAACCGCATCTCCCGGCGGCGGGATGGCGGGTTGTCGCGGAGGGCGGCGTCCTTGATGAGGTTCTGGGCGGCGTCCACTCGGAACCCGTCGACCCCACGATCGAGCCAGAAGCGGAGGATATCGGCCACCGCGGCCTGGACCTCCGGGTTCCGCCAGTTCAGGTCCGGCTGCTCGGGGTAGTAGGTGTGGTGGTAGTACTGCCCGGTCGCGGGGTCGAACGTCCAGGCTGGGCCTCCGAAGACCGCGACCCAGTTGTTCGGCACCTCGCCGCCGGGCCGCGGGTCGGCCCAGATGAACCAGTCGCGCCGTTCCGCCGTGCGCGACGTCTGCGCTTCGCGGAACCACGGATGCTGGTCCGAGACGTGCCCCACCACCAGGTCCATGAGGACCCGCAGTTTCCGACGGTGGGCCGCGGCGACGAGCCGGTCCAGGTCGAGGAGCGAGCCGAACTCGGGTGCGATGGCGGCGTGGTCGATGATGTCGTAGCCGCCGTCCACGCCTCCATGGGGATAGACCGGCGACAGCCAGATGGCGTCGACCCCGAGTGCATGCTCGGAGCCGGCCAGGTGATCCAGGTGCCGGGTGATGCCCTCCAGGTCACCGATGCCGTCGCCGGTGGTGTCCGCGAAGCTGCGCGGGTAGCAGTGGTAGATGACGGCGCCGTCCCACCAGTGACGGCTGGTCGCCCCCCGACTCACCGCACCGCGGGCTTCGGACGGTCCATCTCGACAGGCTCGACCGATCCCGGATCACCGCGATCCGGATCGATCCCGAGGGCGGCACGGGCCTGGGTCAGCTCGTCGGTGGACACTTCGCCGCCCTGGGCCAGGCCGGCCAGGGCCGCGTAGGCGATGTGCTCGGGGCTGACCTCGAAGTAGGTCCGCAGCGCGTCCCGGGTGTCTGACCGGCCGAAGCCGTCGGTGCCGAGCACGACGTACGGTCGGTCGATCCAGCGCGCGACCATGTCGGGCACCGCCTTGACGTAGTCGGTGGCCGCGATCACCGGGCCGGGGGCATCGGCCAGCTGGCGGACGACGTACGGGACCCACGCCTCCTCCTCAGGATGGAGGCGGTTGTGGCGCTCGGCGCGGAGGGCGTCGGCGCGGAGCTGCTGAAAGGAGGTCGCGCTCCACACGTCGGCAGCCACCCCGAACTGCTCGCCCAGGAGGTCGGCCGCCTTGATGACCTGGTGGAGGATCGAGCCCGATCCCAGGAGCTGGACCCGGCGACCGGTGGCCTCGGACGCGCGCCAGCGGTACAGGCCCCGGAGGATGCCCTTGGCCGCGCCCTCGGGGAGCGGCGGCTGGGTCCAGTTCTCGTTGTACAGGGTGACGTAGTAGAAGACGTCCTCCCCGTTCTGCCACATCCGCCGGATGCCGTCGCGGACGATGACCCCGAGCTCGTAGGCGAAGGCCGGGTCGTAGGCCTGGAGGTTCGGGATGGCCAGGGCGTAGAGATGACTCTGGCCGTCGTCGTGCTGGAGGCCCTCCCCGGTGAGCGTGGTGCGTCCCGCGGTGGCGCCCATCATGAAGCCCCGTCCCCGCGCGTCCCCGAAGGCCCAGGCCTGGTCCCCGGTCCGCTGGAGGCCGAACATCGAGTAGAAGACATAGAACGGGATCATCGGCTCGCCGTGGACCGCGTAGGCGGTGCCGGCGGCCGTGAACGAGGCCATCGAGCCGGCCTCCGTGATCCCCTCCTCGAGGATCTGCCCGTCGGTCGCCTCCCGGTACGAGAGGAGCAGCTGCCGGTCGACCGGCGCGTACCGCTGGCCGAGCGGGTTGTAGATCCCCAGCTCCTTGAAGAGCGGGTCCATGCCGAACGTGCGGGCCTCGTCGGGGATGATCGGGACCACCCGCTTGCCGATCTCCGGGTCGCGGACGAGGTTCCGGAGGAGCCGGCCGAAGGCCATCGTCGTCGAGGCCGGGAGGTCGGCCCCGGTCAGCAGGTCGGCATACACCTCGTCGGGCGGAGGCGGGAGCGGCTCGGTCGTCGCCTTGCGCCGGGGCAGGCTGCCGCCCAGCGCCCGGCGCCTTGCGAGCATGTACTGGATCTCGGGGCTGTCGGCTCCGGGGTGGTAGTACGGCGCGTCCTTGAGCTGGTCGTCGGGGATCGGCAGCTGCAGCCGGTCGCGGAAGATGCGGAGCTCGTCCTCGGTCAGCTTCTTGGCCTGGTGGGTGACGTTGCGGGCCTCGATCCCCGGGCCCAGGGTCCAGCCCTTGACCGTCTTGGCCAGGATGACCACCGGGGCGCCCTCATGCTGGGTCGCAAGGTGGTAGGCGGCGTACAGCTTCCGGTAGTCGTGCCCGCCGCGACGGAGGGCCGCCAGCTCGGCGTCGGACTTGTCGGCGACCAACGCCGCGAGGCGCGGGTCGGGCCCGAAGAAGTGCTCGCGAATGTACGCCCCGTCGGCCACCGACAGGGTCTGGTAGTCGCCGTCGAGGGTTTCGGTCATCTTGTTCAGGAGGACGCCGTCGGTGTCGTGCTCGAGCAGGGCGTCCCACTCCCGGGCCCAGATGACCTTGATGACGTGCCAGCCGGCCCCACGGAACGTGGACTCGAGCTCCTGGATGATCTTCCCGTTGCCACGCACCGGGCCGTCAAGGCGCTGGAGGTTGCAGTTCACGACGAAGATCAGGTTGTCCAGGCCCTCCCGCGCGGCCAGGCCGAGGCCGGCCAGGGCCTCCGGCTCGTCCATCTCCCCGTCGCCGACGAAGGCCCACACCCGGCTGGCCGAGGTGTCGGCGATGCCACGGGCGTGGAGGTAGCGGTTGAACCGCGCCTGGTAGATCGCGGCCAGCGGGCCGAGGCCCATCGACACGGTCGGGAACTGCCAGAACTCGGGCATCGTCCGCGGGTGGGGGTACGAGGGCAGGCCGTTCGGGGTCAGCGCCTCACGGCGGAAGTGGTCGAGCTGGTCCGCCGTCAGGCGGCCCTCGAGGAAGGCCCGGGCATAGATCCCCGGCGCCGCGTGGCCCTGGTAGTAGACGAGGTCGCCGGGACCGTCATCCCAGCCGCGGAAGAAGTGGTTGAACCCGACCTCGTAGAGGCTGGCTGCCGAGGCGTAGGTCGACAGGTGGCCACCGATGCCCTCGTAGCGGGTGTTGGCGCGAAGGACCATGGCGAGCGCGTTCCACCGGATCATCCGCCGAATCCTGAGCTCCATCTGCTCGTCGCCGGGGAAGGGCGGCTCCTGCTCGGCCGAGATCGTGTTCACATAGCGCGTCTGGGTCAGTGCCGGCAGCCCGACCTGGAGCTGGCGCGCCCGCTTCAGGAGCCGGAACAGGATGAAGCGCGCGCGCTCGGGTCCCGCCCGCTCGACGACGTCGTCGAGCGAGTCGAGCCACTCATCGGTCTCGGTCGGGTCGGCGTCGGGGAGCTGCTGCTTGAACTGGTCGAAGACGTCGTGCATCGGCGATCGCATCCTACCGGCAGATAGACTGGACCGATGTCGCGGGCCGAACGGCGCCAGTACCAGAAGA
>DATBIW010000040.1:0-13336 GCA_036556745.1 Candidatus Limnocylindria bacterium
TCGGTCATGGCCGATACGAGGTCGTCCCGACCCCAGCCCGCGATGACCGGCGTCAGCGCCTCGAGCACGGCCGACCGATGGATGACCCGCCCCGGGTTGGTCGCCCACGCCGCGGGCGCCTCGATCCCGAGGACGCCGCACAGCCGGGCGAACTGCTCGTCGTTGCCCACCGCGACCACGACGTGCCCGTCCCGGGCGGCGAACACCTGGTACGGAACGATGTCCGGATGGCCGGTCCCCCACCGGCGCGGCTCCTCCCCGGTGACGAGGTGGTAGCCGAGGACGTTGGTCAGGCCGGCCACCGCCGCCTCCACCAGGCTGACCGATGCCTGTGGCGCCACGGGGTCTGCGGCCTTGGCCTCCCCGCTGCTCGTCCTCGGGCCGCGGGCAGCCAGGCCGGCCAGTCCCGCGACGGCCGCCTCGAGCCCGGCCAGCAGGTCCAGCAGCCCGACGCCGATCTTCACCGGACCTCCGCCGGGCTCGCCGGTGACGGCCATGTACCCGCTCCACGCCTGCGCGACGAGGTCGTAGGCGGGCCGCTCGGCCTCCGGTCCGCTCCCCGGGAAGCCGCGCACGACCGACACGACCAGGTGCGGGTGGCGCTCGCGGAGGCGGCCGGGCGCGAGGCCCAGCCGGGCGGCCACCGAGGGAAGGTAGTTGTGCATGAGCAGGTCCGCCCGAGCCGCGAGCCGGTCGAGGACCTCGCGCCCGGCATCGGACTTCAGGTCGACGGCGATGCTGCGCTTGTTGCGATTGACCGAGGCGAAGTACGCGCTCCGCCCGTCAGCCGGGTCACCCCAGAACGGAGGGCCCCAGCCGCGCGTCTCGTCCCCGGCCGGCGGCTCAAGCTTCCAGACCTCGGCCCCGAGGTCGGCGAGGAGCATGGTCGCGTGGGGGCCGGCGAAGACCCGTGAGCAGTCGAGGACGGTGACCCCGGAGAGCGGGAGGCTCATGGCGCGTCAAGGCTAGCGCCCGGCGCGTCAGGCAGGGGCCTGCTCCTGTGGGGTCGGCGGCGGGGCGGATGCCGGACCCTCGTACAGGCCCAGTCGGGCGACCGCGCGCTGGAGCCACGCCGGGGCCCACCAGTTCCAGCGTCCCATGACCCGCATGAAGGCCGGGACCAGGATCCCACGAACGACGGTCGCGTCGATGAGCACGGCGAGGGCCATCGAGAAGCCGATCGCCTTCAGGAACAGGACGTCGGACAGGGCGAAGGCCGAGAAGACGACGACCATGATCAGCGCCGCCCCGGTGATGATCCCACCGGTGATGCCGATTCCCTCCCACACCGACCGGGTGTTGTCACCGGTGGCCACCCAGCGCTCTCGGATGCGGGACAGGAGGAGGACCTCGTAGTCCATCGACAGCCCGAACAGGATGGCGAACATCAGGATCGGGAGCCAGGCGGCCAGCGACCCGGTGGCCTCGAAGCCCAACAGGCCCGACAGGTTGCCGTCCTGGAAGATCCAGACCAGGGCGCCGAAGCTGGCGGTGATCGAGATCAGGCTCATCAGGACCGCCTTGACCGGCAGGAAGACCGATCCGAAGGTCAGGAACAGCACGATGAAGGTCACCCCGATGACGATCGCGACCGCCACCGGGATGCTGGCCCGGAAGCTGGCCATGAAGTCCGCCGAGCGGGCCGCCAGGCCGGTGACCCCAACCTCCGCACCGCCGGGGGTGGGAACCTCCCGGACCTCGGCCACGAGCCCGCGGCCGGCCTCCGAGTCGGGCTGGAGCGTCGAGAACACGGTGACCTTGGTCGTGTCGCCGGCCACCGTCTGGGCCACCCAGTCGGCCAGGCCCGGCGGCCACTGCTCGGCCGGGGCCGCCAGGATGGCGAGGTACTGGTCGGCGGGCACGCCGACCGGCGGGTCGAGCACGCTCTCGACTTCCTGGACGTCGTGGAGGGCGGCGAGCTCGTCGACGTACGCTTCGAGGTCGGTCAGGCGCTCCGCCGTCAGGCCACCATCCGCCAGGTCGGTGACACCGGCGTAGGTGACCGCGGCGATCATCGGGTCGGTGTCACCGCCCGGGAACTCGTCGCGGAGGACGATGAACCCTTCCTTGGCCGGCGTGTCGGGCAGGTCCTCGAGGTTCCCGCCGGTGGACAGCTGGATGTGGAGGAACGGGGTTCCCGCGATCAACAGCAGGATCAGGATCGGCCCGCCGATGAGCACCGGCCGGCGCATGACCCGTGCCGCGACGCGCGACCAGAACCCGTGGCCGTGGCGCCGTTCGGCCTCGACCGGGTCGACCTCAACCAGGCGCAGCCGCCGCGGAAGCGGAATCTTCCACCGGTTCACCCGATGGCCCAGCAACGCGAGCAGGGAAGGCAGGACGGTGAGCCCGTACAGGAGGGTCGCGACGACGACCACGATGCCGCCGACGCCCATCGAGCGGAGGGCGGATGCCTCGAAGACGGTCAGCGCGCCGAGACCGATGGCGACCGCGATCCCGGACACGGCGACGGCCTTGCCGACGGTGGCCATCGTCCGCTCGATCGCCTCGGGAACATCGTGGTGCAGCAGCTCCTCCCGGAAGCGGCTGACGAGGAACAGCGAGTAGTCGATCGCCAGGGCCAGGCCGATCATCGTGGCCAGGTTGGTCACGAAGATCGACATGTCGGTCTGGTTGGCGAGGAGCGCGATCGCGGCGAACGTCGTGGCCAGCGAGAAGGCCGCGATCAGGAGCGGCAGCCCCGCGCCGACGAGCGTGCCGAAGACGACGAGCAGGATGGCGCCGGCCAGCGGGAGGCTGATCAGCTCGGCCTGCTGGAGGTCCTCCTCGATGACCGCGTTGAACTCGTCGTAGACGACGGGGACGCCGGTGATCCACATTTCCTCGACGGCGGCGGGCTGCTCGACCAGCTCGACCAGCCGTCTCGAGTCCTCGACCGCCTCGTCATCGGGCGAGTTCAACCGCGCCAGGGCGAATGTCGCCGTCCCATCCAGAGACAGGAAGCGCGCGTCCTGGGTGTCGGCATAGGTGACGATCTCGTCCACCGCCGGGTCGTCCGCCATGGGAGCGACCGCGTCGGCGACCGTGTCCTGGAACTCGGCCGAGGCCGCGTCGCCAGCCGGGTCCCGCATGATCACGAAGATGGCGGTGGCCTGCTCCCCGAACCGATCGGCCAGGAGCGCCTCGGTCTCAGCGGACTCTGACCCCTCGATCTGCCAACCACCCTGCGAGAGGTCGCCGCCGGCCACGCCGGCCCACGCGGACAGCCCGATCACGACGGCGAGGCCGATGGGTGGGATCCAGCGCCGGAATCGGTACGTGAACCGGCCGAGGGCGGCGAACATGGGGCGCCACTCTAGCCGACCTCCCGGAAACCCGCCCCGGCTATGATCGGCCGATGGATCGTCGGTTCACGGCGTGACCGCGCTGGCGCCCACCGCCTGGTGGCGCGGCCTGGGTGGCCTGACCCGCTCCGGCAGTCCAGTCGAGGGGCTCTCGTGGGCGCTCTACGACTTCGCGAACACGATCTTCTCGTTTGCGATCGTCTCCTTCGCGATGGGGCCGTGGACGGTCCGCGCTCTCGGTGAGGCCAACGGGACGCTGGCCTTCACCGTGGCCGGCAGCCTCTCGGTGCTCCTGAATGCGATCGTGTCCCCCGCCCTGGGGGCCGTCAGCGACCGGACCGGCGGCCGCAAGCGCTACCTGTTCGTGTTCACCGTCCTGTGCGTGACGCCGACCGCGATCATCGGCTTCGTCAACATCTGGCTGGGGCTGCTCGCGTTCGCGATCGCGAACTTCGCCTACCAGGCGGCGCTCATCTACTACGACGCCATCCTCCCCGACGTCGCGCTCCCGAGCAAGCGTGGCCGCCTGTCGGGGATCGGGGTCGGGCTCGGCTACCTGGGGACGATCGTGTCGGGGCTGCTGCTTCGGTTCACCACGGACGATGAGGGGCTCATCACCGCGCTCAGCTTCGTCCTGGTCGCCTCGCTGTTCGCGATCTTCGCCATCCCGCTGTTCCTGGTCGTCCGGGAGCGCACCAGGGACGACGCGACGGCGTTCCGGGTCATGGACGCCGTCGGCTCGTGGCGCCAGCTCGGAGTCACCTGGCAGCACGCCGGGGAGGAGCCGGGCCTGCGCCGGTTCATCGTCGGTCGGTTCTTCTACTCCGACGGGGTGAACACCGCCATCGCGGTCATGAGCCTGTTCACGATCAACGCGGTCGGCTTCAGCGAGGGCGAGGCGCTCTACGTGCTACTCGGCCTGACCGTGGTCGCGGTCATCGCGTCGTTCGGCTGGGGCTACCTGGCCGACCGGTGGGGCCCCAAGCGCACGCTGCTGTTGGTCCTCGCCTCGTGGGTGGTCGGGCTGCTGATCATCGGCCTGGTGACCACCAAGCCGGTGTTCCTGCTGGCCGGGGCCATCCTGGGCTCCGGCCTGGGCGGCACGGCGGTGACCGATCGGCTGCTCCTCCTGCGGCTGACCCCGGCCCACCAGGTGGGCGAGATGTTCGGCCTGTTCGGGCTGGCCGGGAAGTTCAGCGCGGTCATCGGCCCGGTGGTCTTCGGGTTCATCGTGTTCCTGCTCCTCGAGCCGCTCGGCAAGGTGGCGTACCAGGTCGCGATCCTCTCGCTCCTGATCCTCATGGTCATTGGCTACTGGATCGTCCGGGGCGTGCCCGAGCCCCCGGCCGAAGCGGGCGGCGATGACGTGGCCGCCGGGCTGCCGGCGGTCCATGCGGTGCCCGAGGCGCCGAGCGAGACGTGACCCTGGTCGTCGCGCACCGCGGGGCGTCGCAGGCCGTCCCGGAGAACACCATGGAAGCCTTCCAGGCCGGCGTGGATGCCGGGGCGGATGCGATCGAGCTCGACGTCCACATGACCGCCGACGGGGCGCTGGCCGTCATCCACGACCCCACCCTGGACCGGACCACCGATCGGACGACGACCGTCGCGACGGCCACCCTGGCCGACATCAAGGTCGCCGACGCCGGCTGGGCGTTCCCCGGCGAGCAGAGCGACTACCCGTTCCGCGGCAAGGGGATGACCATCCCGACCCTGCCTGAGGTCGTGGCCTGGCTGCCGGCCGGGATCGGGCTCGCGGTCGAGATCAAGGCGCCGGCCGCGGCGGAGGCGGTCGTCGGGGCGCTCGCCGGGTCGGCGGTGCGCGAGTCACGCCAGGTGACGGTAATGAGCTTCCAGGAGGGCGCCATCGACCGCGTCCGCGAGCTCGCGCCCGACATCCCGACCGGCCTGCTGCTCGTCCCGGGCGACTCCTTCGAGCGGGGCCTGAAGTGGGTCGTCGAGCATGGGCACGCGGCGGTCCTCCCGTACGACACCGACCTCGGGGACGATCCGACCGACAACGTCGCGCTCGCGACGTCGTGGAACGCGCGGGTGGGTTCCTACGTGGTCAACGACCCGGAGCGCATGCAGCAGCTGGCCGCCGCGGGCCTGTGGGGGTTCGTGACCGACGTCCCGGATGTGGCGCGGGCCACGCTCGGCCCGCGCCCGGTGGGGCGCTAGCCGGCGGCCGCGCCGACGAGGTCGCCGAGGGCGGTCTTGGCCGCCTCGGCGTTGTCGACGCCGAACAGGATCCCGACCTTGCCGTCCTTCATCCCGATCGGGACGAGGCCCTCGATGTTCACGCCCGCGTCGGCGAGCCGCCGCGCGGCGTCGGCCAGGGTTCCGGGGCGGTCGTCCAGCCACGCGGCGGCGACATCGGCCTCGCGGAAGCTGGCGCCGATCTCCTGGAGCGCGGAGCGGGCGCCGTCGTCGTCGTTGACCTGGAAGGCGATGGCGCTGGCCTCGCCCCACGCGGCACCGCCGCCGGTCGTCACGTTGACGCCCTTCTGGGCAACGGCCTCCAGGACGGTGGCCAGCGATCCGGGCTCGTTCTTCGGGGCGATGATGAACAGGTGCATGTCGTCCTCCTTCGTGAATCGGTCGGGCTGGGTCCAGACTACCCCCGGCTGGCAAGGCGCTTCGACGGGATGACCCGATGACCGATGCGGGCCCCGCGCCCCGGCTGGCGTTCGGGCTGGCCGCCGGCGTCCGAACGTGGCTTCCGGAGCTGGGCGAGGCCCTCGCCGCCCTCGGCTACGACGAGGCCTGGAGCAACGACGTGCCAGGCGCATCCGGGCTCGAGACGCTCGCCGGCCTGGGGAGCCGCGCCCCGGACCTGAGGCTCGCGGTCGGGGTGCTGGCCCTGAGCGATTCGACGCCCGCCGAGATCGCATCCCTGGTGGCCGCCAGCCGGCTGGGCGCCGATCGGCTCACGGTCGGCGTCGGCACCGGCTCGGGCCGCTCGCTGGCGCGGACCCGGGAGGGTGTCGCGGCGGTGCGTGCCCTCCTCCCCGAGCACCTGATCGGGCTGGCGGCGGTCGGGCCGCGGATGGCCGCGCTTGGCGGGGAGGTGGCGGACGTCGTCCTCCTGAACTGGGCCGGTCCGCGCCTCGCCGGCGAGCGGCGGGCGGCCATCGCCGCGGCTGCGGCGGAAGCCGGGCGGCCCGCGCCCCGGGTGGCGGCCTACGTCCGGGTCGCGGTAGGACCGGGCGCCGCGCACCGGCTCGCCACGGAGCAGGACCGTTATCACGGGTACGGCGGGTCGTATCGGTCGGTCATCGACGAGCAATCGGCCCGGGGGGAGGCGCCGGTCGGGATCGCCGGCGAGGCGGAGGACGTGGAGGCCGCCCTGGGGGCCTATCGGTCCGCGCTCGACACCGTCGCCGTCCGGGGACTGCCCGCCGAGGACACGCTGGAGGCGTGGCTGGCGGTGGCCGAGGCCGCTATCGTCGGCTCATGACCTACAGCATCGTCGCCCGCGACCCGCTGACCGGTCGGTTCGGCGTCGCCGTCCAGTCTCACTACCTCGGGGTCGGGCCCGTCGTCCCGTGGCTCGCCCCCGGCGTCGGGGCCATCGCCACCCAGGCCCGGGTCGACATCAGCTTCGGGCCGATCGGGCTCGAGCTGCTGCGCAACGGCCGGACCGCGGAGCAGGTCGTGGCCGCGCTGCTGGCCAGCGACGCGACCCCCGAGGTCCGCCAGGTCGGCGTGGTCGACATGGAAGGCCGGGCGGCTGCCCACACCGGGGCGGAGACGATCCCGGCGGCCGGCCACCTGGTCGGCGACGGGTTCACCGTGCAGGGCAACCTCCTGGAGCGCGACACGTGCTGGCCGGCCATGGCCCGCGCCTACGAGGCCGCCCTGGCCGAGGAGCTGCCGTTCAGCGAGCGGCTCCTCCGCGCGCTCGAGGCGGCCGAGGCCGAGGGCGGCGACGTCCGGGGCCGCCAGAGCAGCGCGATCGTGATCGTGGAAGGCACGCTCCAGTCGAACGCCTGGAAGGGTCGCGTGCTCGACGCGCGGGTGGACGACCACCCCGACCCGGTGCCCGAGCTCCGGCGGATCGTCAACCTCTACGAGGCCTACGCCCTGTTCGATCCCGACCAGGCTGGGGAGCAGGGGGAGTCGTACGACGAGGCCGCCGCCTACGCCGAGGCGCGGCGCCGGGCGCCGGAGGCGATCGAGCTCGCCTTCTGGATGGGCATCGAGCACGCCAAACGCGGCGAGATCACCGAGGCCCGCCGGGAGCTGGCCATCGCATTCGCCGCCGACACCCGCTGGCGGACGACCCTCGAGCATCTGGCCGATGCCGAGCGTGAGGGGATGAACCGGGAGCTCGCCGACCAGCTCCTCGACTGAGGAGCTACCAGTTGGTGGCGGTCGTCGCGACGTGCTCGCCGACCGACTCGAGCCAGCGCTCGGCGTCGATCGCGGCCTTGCAGCCCTCGCCGGCGGCCGTCACCGCCTGACGGTACCGGTGGTCGTGGACGTCGCCGGCCACGAACACGCCCTCGATGTTCGTGCTCGTCTCGCCCGGACCGCGGCCGGCCACCTCGCAGTAGCCGCGCGCGTCGAGGTCTAGCTGGCCGACGAACAGGTCGGTGTTCGGCTTGTAGCCGATGGCGATGAACAGGCCCTGGGCGTCGAGCATCTCCTCCTCGCCTGAAGCGGTGTCCCGGACCCGGAGCTGGTTCACGGTCGTGTCGCCCATGACCTCGGCGACCTCCTTGTTCCAGCGAACCTCGATCTTCGGGTGGGTCATCGCCCGGTCCTGCATGATCTTCGAGCCGCGGAACTGGTCGCGGCGGACGAGCATCGTCACCTTGTTCGCGAACTTCGTGAGGAACAGCGCCTCCTCGAGGGCCGTGTCGCCGCCGCCGACCACCGCCACGTCCCGGTCGCGGAAGAAGAACCCGTCGCAGGTGGCGCAGGCGCTCACCCCGCGGCCACGGAACTGCTCCTCGCTCTCGAGGCCGAGCCACAGCGCGCTTGCCCCGGTCGCGACGATGACCGCGTCGGCCAGGTACTGCTCATCACCGACCCACAGCTTGAACGGGCGCTCGGAGAAGTCGACCCGGGTGACGTCCTGCTCGAGCAGCCGGGCGCCGAACCGCTCGGCCTGCTGCCGGAAGAGATCCATCAGCTCCGGCCCGAGGATGCCGCCGGGGAAGCCGGGGTAGTTCTCGACGTCGGAGGTGATCATCAGTTGGCCGAGCGGGGCGTTGCCGGCGAACACGATCGGCTCCAGGTTCGCGCGGGCGGCGTACAGCGCGGCGGTCAGCCCGGCCGGGCCGGATCCGATGATCGCGAGCTTGGGATGTTTCAGGTCCACGGCCGGGGTCTGGCCGTTGGTGGGCGTCGTGGCGGCGGTCATGTCCTCGTTCGCAGTCTAGCCCGCGCGCTCGGCGCGGGACCGCCGTCACTGTATCGGTATTTGCGCAAATACGCAAGTGCTTGGGGGCGGCCGATGCTCGTCCGGGTCCCGCATCGGTACACTCGAACCCACCCATGAGCCAGGCCTTCGCCGACGCCCTGAACCGCCGCCCGACCACGACCGTGGACGTGGGTGGCGTCCTCGTCGGTTCCGGGCACCCGATCGTCGTCCAGTCCATGACGAACACCGACACGGCCGATGCCGATGCGACCGCCATCCAGGTCGCCCAGCTCGCCCACGCCGGCTCCGAGCTGGTCCGGGTGACGGTCAACACCGATGAGGCGGCCAAGGCGGTCCCGGTCATTCGCGACAAGCTCGACAAGCTCGGGGTCGGGGTGCCGGTCATCGGGGACTTCCACTACAACGGCCATCTCCTGCTCACGAAGTACCCCGAGTGCGCAGCCGCCCTGGCGAAGTACCGGATCAACCCGGGGAACGTCGGGACGAAGCGCCGCGACGAGCAGTTCCGGACGATCGTCGAGGTCGCCATCGCCAACGACAAGCCGGTCCGGATCGGGGTGAACTGGGGCTCGCTCGACCAGCAGCTGCTCACCGAGCTGATGGACGCCAACGCCGCCAGCCCCGAGCCGCGCGACAGCCGCGCGGTGATGATCGAGGCCATGCTCGAGTCGGCGCTCCGCTCAGCGGCCCTCGCCGAGGAGACCGGGTTGGGCCACGACCGGATCATCATCAGCGCCAAGGTCAGCGGGGTCCCGGACCTCGTCGAGATCTACCGGCTCCTGGCCGCGCGCTGCGACTACCCGCTCCACCTGGGCCTGACCGAGGCTGGGATGGGGGCGAAGGGGATCATCGGCTCGACCGCCGGCCTGGCCATCCTGCTGGCCGAGGGGATCGGCGACACGATCCGGGTCAGCCTGACGCCCGACCCAGGTGGGGACCGGACCGAGGAGGTCCAGGTCGCCCAGCAGGTCCTCCAGTCGCTCGGCCTCCGCTCCTTCGTCCCGCAGGTCTCGGCGTGCCCCGGCTGCGGGCGGACGACCTCGACCTTCTTCCAGGAGATGGCCCGCGACATCCAGGCCCACCTCCGCGAGCAGATGCCGGTTTGGAAGGCCGCGCACCCCGGCGTCGAGGACCTCCGGGTCGCGGTCATGGGGTGCGTGGTGAACGGACCCGGCGAGAGCCGGCACGCCGATATCGGGATCAGCCTGCCGGGCACCTTCGAGGAGCCGGTGGCGCCGGTCTACGTGGACGGCGCGCTGCGGACGACGCTGCGGGGCGACGACATCGTGCCCCGCTTCCTCGAGATCCTCGACACGTACGTGGCGGAGCGCTACCCCGCCGTCGGGGTCAGCTAGACGCAGATCCCCGTGGCGGCCGGCTTGCCGAGGTTGTGGCCGGCCTCGACCGCCTGGCCGCGGACCGAGTCACCCTCGTCGGGATCGACCGTCCCATCCTCGAGGATGTCGATCGTGGCCACCAGGTCGGTCTCGCCGTCGAGCGGGACGCCCTCGGGCAGCTCGTCGGAGATGACCGCCGGCACGTCGTCGATCAGCAGCTCGAACGGCACGGTGACCGGGTACCAAACGATGATCGCGGCGCACGACTCGACGGTCTCCTCGTCGGGGCTGTCTGGCAGCGGGGCGCCGCCGGTGTAGCTCAGGACGTGGCTAGCCGAGTGGGCGTTGACCACCAGGACGCGGAAGACGTACTCCGACTCCCCGCCGCCGCCGCCGCCGCCATCGTCCCCGCCGCCGCCGCTCGTGCAGGCGCTGACCGCGAGCATCAGGGTCACGGCCACCGCCAGGGGCGTGGCCAGCCGACGCGGACGCCGGCCAGGGAGTGGGCGCATCGAGGTCTCCTCTCCTTCGCGCCGTCGGCGACGGCTGCGGCGCATCGTACCCAGTCCCGCCCTCGCTGACGAGAGGAATTTCCAGCCTGGGCGGGTGGCTAGAGCCCGCCCCCGGTGGTCGTCATCAACGTCCAGAAGGCGAGCGCGAGGAAGACGACCACCAGCAGGCCCAGGGCGAGCGGGAACAGCCCGGTCGTGACGTTCTGGGGGCGCGGCCGCGCGGCGGGGGCCTCGGGGGCCGGCTCGGGCACGGCGGGCAGGGCCGGCTCCTCGGTCGTCGCCGGCAGGTTGGTCTCGGTGGTCATCGTTCCTCCGCGGTCCCCGTGGCCAGCGCCTCGGCGATCGCCGCCTCCAGCGCGGCTGCATCGTACGGCCCGATCTGCCGGCTCGTCACGCGTCCGTCGCGCCCGATCACCCAGCTCTCGGGCGGGCCGAACACGCCATACCGTTCCGCGACTTGCTCCCCGGGGTCCATGGCGAGCGGCCAGTCGGCTCCGAACCCGGCCGCGAAGTCCCGGGCGGCCTCGGAGCGATCCCGGTACACGATCCCGATCACGACCAGCCCCTCGTCGGCGTGCGCCGCGAGCGCCTCGTCGAGGAGCGGGAACTCGTCGACGCAGGGCAGGCACCACGAGGCCCAGAAGTTGACGAGGACGACCTGGCCCGCGTGGTCGGACAGCCGGACTGGCTCCCCGTCCAGGTCGGCCAGCGCGAACTCGGGGGCCGGGTCGCCGACCCGCAGGGCCGGGGCCAGCGCCCCACTGCTGATGGCCAGGACGCCCGCCAGCAGGGCGATGAGCGCCAGCGGGACGACGGCGGCGGCGGCCAGCCACCAGCGGGGAAGCCGGGAGAAGTCCACCGCGCCGATGGTCGAGAGCCTCAGTGGTGGGCCGCGCCCTCGTCATGCGACCCGTGCTCGGTCTCGCGCCACTCGTGGCCGGCGGCCCGGACGGACAGGACGGCCGAGACGAGGATCAGGACCAGCCCGGGGATGGCGAACATCCAGTTCATGATCTGGTCCTCCGGCTTGAAGGCCAGCCCGGCGCCGAGCAGGCCGCCGGCGACCGCCCAGAGCATCGGCAGCCAGCTTCCCGGAGGGACGTGGACGCCCGGCGGCGGATGGAGCGGGCCGCGCGCCCGGCCGCGGGCGGCGCCGGCCACGATGGCCGCCAGCGCGACCACCCCGAGGCCGATCAGCAGGTAGCCGAGCAGCTGGTCGTTCAGCATCGGTCGGTGCCTGCTCTCACCGGAGGATGTACAGGGTCGTGAACAGGGCGACCCACACGACGTCGACGAAATGCCAGTAGTAGCTCACCGCCTCGACGGCCACGTGGTTGCGGGCGGAGAACTGGCCGGTGCCCGCCCGGACGGCGAGGATCGTCAGGCCGACCACGCCGCCGAAGACGTGGGCGCCGTGGAACCCGGTGAGCGTGTAGAACACGGTCCCAAAGACCCCGTCGCTGATCCCGAAGCCGAGGACCGTGTAGTCGTAGGCCTGGCCGATCAGGAACACGATCCCGAGGAGCAGGGTGACGGCCAGCCAGAGGCGCAGCCGCCCGCTGTTGCCGCGGGCGATTGCCCGCACCCCGAAGTGCATGGTCAGGCTCGAGACGAGGAGGATGATCGTGATTGGGAGCGCGATTGGCAGGATCTCGAGGTGCTCGGCCGGCGGGGGCGGACCCCACTCCCCCTGGAACGAGGCGCGGGCGTTGAAGTACGTGGCGAACAGCCCGCCGAAGAACATCACCTCCGAGCTGATGAACAGGAGCATCCCGACCAGCGGGATCGGGAAGCCGCCCTGGCGGCGGGCGGGAGCCTGGGCGCTCATCAGTGCTGGACCTCGTCATGGGCATGCCGGAGGTCGAAGACCGGCCGCTCGGAGCGGATCGGGGGCAGGCTGTCGAAGTTGTACGTCGGCGGCGGCGAGGTTGTCGCCCACTCGAGGGTGTTCCCCTCCCATGGGTCGTCACCGGCTTTCCGGCCGTTCATCAGCGACGTGACGACGTTGATGACGAACGGGACCATCGAGAACGCGATCAGGAACGCGCCCACCGTCGAGATCACGTTCATCTCGGTCCAGCCCGCATCGGCCGCGTAGTCGGCGATCCGGCGCGGCATGCCCTGGATGCCGAGCATGTGCTGGACGAAGAACGTCGCATTGAAGCCGATGAACAGCATCGCGAAATGGATCTTGCCCAGGGTCTCGTTCAGCATCCGGCCGGACATCTTGGGGAACCAGTAGTAGGTCGCCGCGAAGACGCCCATCGCCGCTCCGCCGAAGAACACGTAATGGAGGTGGGCCACCACGAAGTAGGTGTCCTGGAGGTGGAAGTCCACCGGCGCCGAGGCGAGCATTACCCCGCTGATGCCGCCGATCAGGAACATGCTCACGATCCCGAGCCCGAACAGCATGGCCGAGGTGAACACCAGCGAGCCCCGCCACAGGGTCGCCAGCCAATTGAACATCTTCACCCCGGTCGGGATCGCGATCAGGGCGGTCATGAACGTGAAGAACGGCAGGAACACGACGCCGGTCGTGAACATGTGGTGGGCCCAGACGCTGAAGCTCAGCAGGCCGATGCCGATGGTCGCCCAGGCGAAGGCGGCGTAGCCGAACAGCGGCTTCCGGGAGAAGACCGGCAGGACCTCGCTCACCACGCCGAGGGCCGGCAGGATGACGATATAGACCTCTGGGTGGCCGAAGAACCAGAACAGGTGCTGCCACAGGATCGGGTCGCCACCGACCGAGGGGTCGAAGAACGACCCACCGTAGTTGCGGTCGATGAACAG
>DATBIW010000041.1:0-6301 GCA_036556745.1 Candidatus Limnocylindria bacterium
GATGTCCGGGCCGGCCGCGCTGCCGGTCAGGTCGTCGCCGTGGCAGCCCGCGCAGCCGGCGGCCGCGAAGACCTCGGCACCGGCCTCGACCGTGTCGGGGACCTCTTCGTCATCCGGAGGGTTCTCGAGCGTCTCGGCCGCCCACTCCCCGATCATCGCGGTCACGGCCTCGATCTGTTGCCGGGTGAGCGTCCCGCCGAAGTCCTGGCCCCAGGCCGGCATGATGCTGTTGATGTCGCCGCGGACGACCACGCCGCCGAGGGTGACGACCCACGAGACGTAGTTGTTCAGCGACTGCGCCCCACCGGTCTGGGCCCACTTCTGGGCCAGGCTCAGCGAGTGGAGGTTGGGCCCGATGCCGCCGGTCCCGTCCACGCCGTGGCAGCGGGCGCAGTTCGCGCCGTACGGCTGGAGGTGGGGCGGCACCCCGGTCACGATCAGGCTGGCGTCGGACCCGGACAGGGTCACCGTCGTCTCGCCCTCCTCGGTGAACCGCTGGGGCGCCGAGCCGGTGGCCTCGATGGCCGCCTCGAACGGCGTCACCCCCTCGCCGGTCACGGTGATCCCGTCCGCCCCATCGTTCTCGAAGCTGAGCGTCGTGTTCAGGAAGACCTCGACGGAGCTCATCGACTCGCCGGCGGCGTCGAAGAAGCCGTCCTCGGTGATGGTGACCGGGATCGTGTACGTGTCGTCAGGGAGGAAGACGGTCCGCCCGAACTCGATCCGCTCCTCGTCGTCGCTCAGCGCCTCGGCGTCACGCCGGGGCGCATCGGTGATCCAGTAGAACGTGGTGAACGCAGCGAACCCGACCATCAGGGCGACGCCGAGCGCCTTCATCCGCATCGGCGGTCACCTAGGCGGCGCAATGGGGGATGGCCTCGGGGGTCCGGCTGTCGAACGTATCGGTCCCGATGGGCGGTCCGCTGATCTTCACGGAGGTGTCGATGATGTACACCCCGTCCTCGACCCGGTGGGCGAAGCGATCCATGCCCCGGGGCGCCGGACCGTCGCGCTTCTCGCCGAGCACCGTGTACTTCGACCCGTGGCACAGGCACTCGAACCAGTTGCTCCGGTCGCACAGCTGCGGGACGTTGCAGCCGAGGTGCGGGCATTTCCGGTACAGGGCCAGGATGTCCTCCCCGGGGTCGTCGAATTCCTCGCCGGTCCCGTCCACCCGGGCCTTGGCGGCCGGCACGTTCACGATGAACAGGCGCGCCTTGTTGAAGATGAACGGCAGGCCGCGGACCCACTCCGGCTGCTGGGAGGTGATGTCCGCCGCCGAGCCGATGACCAGGTTCGGGTCGCCCAGGCCGCCGCTCAGGTTGGGCCACAGGAACAGGACCGTCCCGCCCACGAACTGGAGCGTCAGGAGGCCGACCCCGACCCCCACCGCCCGGCGCAGGAAGCCGCGGCGGCTGATCTCGCGGACCGGTGGTCCGGGCTGCTCGCCCCACTGCTGGGTCACGACCGGCCCCTCACAGCGTGAAGAACAGGCCGTCCCACGGCCAGACCCAGTTCCAGCCCGGGCCGCGGAAGAAGGCGCCGATCACGGTGACGGCGATGCCGAACACCATGATGCTCAGGAAGAAGAGCCAGGCCACCTTCCGGTCGCGCGCCGCGCGGTACGGCGAGCGGTCCACGTAGGCGATGAGCGCCAGGCCGATGAAGTACACCGGCGGGATGAAGATGCCGGCCACGGTCGGGTTGAAGTAGGCCAGGATCTCCTGGAGGCCGAGGAAGTACCACGGCGCCTTTGCCACGTGGGGCGTGACGTTGACCGTCGCCTGCTCCTCGAGCGGCGCCATGACCAGGAACGACATGACGAGCAGCATGGCCGTGATCAGGCACGCCATCAGGAACTCGGCCCGCAGCAGGTGCGGCCACGTGAGGACCGTCTCGTCGGGGCGCTTGTCGACCCGGACCATGGACTCCTGGCGGACGTAGGCGAGGAGCCGGAAACGCTCCGTGCCCGGCGCGCCCGGCGGGCCGGGGAGCTTGGGTCCCTGGCCGGGAACCGCGGGCGGGGCGACCGGGACCGGCGCCTGGGTCGGGGCGTTCTTGTCGGCCGTGGCGTTCGGCCGCTTCTCGATGGTCATCGGTCAGCCTCGGGCAGACCGGTCCTCAGACCGGTCCACTGATGCCGCCGTCCTTTCGGATCCGCCAGAAGTGGATGACCATGAACGTGGCCGTGATGAGCGGGAAGGCGATGACGTGGAAGACGTAGAAGCGGATCAGCGTCTCCTGGCCCACCTCGACCGCGCCGAGCAGGATCAGGTTGGACTCGACCGGGACGAGCGGCGCGTAGGCGGCCATCTGGGTGCCCACCGTGACGGCCCAGAACGCGATCTGGTCCCACGGGAGCAGGTAGCCGGTGAAGCTCAGCCAGAGGGTGCAGAACAGGAGGAACACGCCGACCGCCCAGTTCCACTCCCGGGGCGGCTTGTAGGCCCCGTGGTAGAAGACCCGCATCATGTGGAGGAACACGGTCAGCACCATGAGGTGCGCGCCCCAGCGGTGCATGTTCCGGATCAGCGAGCCGAACGCCACGCTGTTCTCGATGGCGATGATGTCCTGGTAGGCCCGGTCGACCGACGGGATGTAGAAGAACATCAGGTACAGCCCGGTCACCGTCAGCACCAAGAACAGGAAGAAGCTCACCCCGCCAAGGCAGAACGTGTACGTGTAGCGCACCGCGTGGCGCTTCACCCGCACCGGGTGGAGGTGGAGGAACACGTTGTTCATCACCGCCAGGGCGCGGGTCCGCGAGGTGGTCGGGTAGGGCTGCCGGATCAGCGACCGCCAGAAGTTCGACTCCTTGACGAGGCGGATGGGGAGCCAGTCCTGGCCCGGCGGCTTGCGGGTCATCGCTCGACCACCATCCCGGCCTGCTGGCCGACCTGTCCGAGCACGTTGTCCTTGTAGCTCTCCAACAGGACCTTCCCGTCAGGCGTGAACCGCTCGAGCTCGAGCCGGTCCATCGTGATGCAGTTGGTGGGGCATCGCTCGACACACAGGTTGCACCGAATGCAGCGCTCCTCGTCGATGATCATCGCGATGCCCCGCGGCCACGACTGGAACAGGTCCACCTCGGGGTCATCACCGCCGACCTGCGCCTTGTCGACCATGTAGATCACGCCCTCGGGGCAGACGTCGGCGCAGAGCCCACAGAGAATACAGCGCGGTCCGTCGATGTTGATGTTGTGGTTGCACTGGAGGCACCGGGAGCCCTCGGTGATCGCGCTCCGGGTGTCGTAGCCGATCTCCACCAGGCCGGTGAAGTCGCGGCGCATCTCGGGCGGCGCCATCGGGATGTGCTGGCGCGGGTAGGCCTCGTAGAAGCGCGGCATGTCGTGGTCGAGGGCCTGGGTGATCGTCGCCCGGTTGATGACCGGCAGCTCGGCCAGGTCCTCGCCGTGGACGCCCGACAGCCACCGATCCACCGCCCGGGCGCAGCGGCGGCCGAGCCCGGCGGCCTCGATGATCGTGGCCGGGCCGGTCACGTAGTCCCCGACCGCGAACACCCCGTCGACGTTGGAGGCGAACGTGTTCCGATCGGTGACGATCTTGCCCTTCAGGATCTCGAACTCGAGCGCGTTCAGCTTCTTCCCGTCGGGGCCGATCGGGGTGGACCCGTTCAACGGCTGGCTGCCCCAGGAGGAGACCGAGCCGCCGGCGACCACCTCGCGGGTATCGGTCACGCCGATGTGCCGGTTCAGCGGGGAGCCGTACTCGCCGAGGACGTTGTTGTCCGGCGACTGGCTGGTGCACGGGATGACCATGTCGCACGGGATGACGAACTCGCTGCCGGGGATCGGCTCCGGGGAGCGGCGGCCGCTCGCGTCCGGCGCCCCGAGCGCCACCCGCTGGAAGACCATGCCCTTCACGTGGCCGTTCTCGTCGCCGAGGATCTCGACCGGCGAGGCGAAGTACTCGAACTTCACGCCCTCGAAGCGGGTCTCGTGCTGCTCCTCCTCGTCGACGACCATCTCCTCGGGACCGCGGCGGTAGGCCACGACGCTCGTCTTGGCGCCCAGCCGGAGGGCCGTGCGGCTCGAGTCCATGGCCGTGTAGCCGCCGCCGACGATCACAACGTGCTCGCCGACCCACTGCTCCTGGCCGAGGTTCGCCCGCTTCAGGAAGTCGACCCCGTAGATCACCCCGTCGAGCTCCTCGCCGGGAACGTTCATGGCGACCGGGTACATGCAGCCGGTGGCCACCACGACCGCGTCGTGCTGGGCCTGGAGCTCGTCGAGCGTGATGTCGCGCCCGACCTCGACGTTGTAATGGAACTCGACGCCGTGCTTGGCGACCCAGTTCACGTCGAGCTCGATGACGTCGCGCGGGAGGCGGAAGGCCGGGACGCCGATCAGGGTCGTGCCGCCGCCCGAGGGAAGCGCGTCGTAGACGTGGACCTCATGGCCCCAGCCCCCGAGCTCCTTGGCCGCGCTCAGGCCGGCGGGACCGGCGCCGATGACCGCCACCCGCTTGCCGGTGGCCGGGGCGACCTGGATGTCGTCGGGCATGTTGTTGGCGTAGTGCCAGTCGACGAGGAACCGCTTCATGGCCCGGATGGCCAGCGGCTTGTCGATGTCGGCCCGGCGGCAGGCCTTCTCGCAGGGAGCGGAGCACACGTATCCGCAGATGGCGGCGACCGGGTTCGGGTCGCGGGCGAGGATGTAGCCCTCCTCGAACCGGCCCTCGGCCGCGAGCATCAGGTAGCCGCGGCAGTTCGTGTTCACCGGGCAGCCTTCCTGGCACTCGATGTTGCACTGGAGCCAGTCGACGCCGACCTCCGCGGTCTGGAAACGGAGGGGCACCGCTTCCTGGGGGTTCATGGGCGTTCGCAGTTCATCGAGCGTCCCCTTTGGCTCCCCCTGCAGTCAGCGTCGGACACCCGGTCACGGACCGGTGATTCGGAGCACGAATTCGCGGTTTCGATGCTACCCGTCGCCCGCTCGCGGTGTCAAAGACGACGGGCCCCGGTCAGCGGTTGAAGTAGGTGGCCATCACCCGCCGGACGAGTGGCGCGGAGTCGGATCCACCGGTGCCCAGGTGGACCCGGGCGAGCAGGGTGGCGACCACGATCTCTGGGTTCGCGGTGGGCGCGAAGGCCGGGAACAGGGCGTGGGGATCAGGGCCGCCCGACTCGGCGGTTCCGCTTTTGCCGGCGACGGGGATGCCGAACCCGGCGAAGGCCGCCGTCCCGGTCCCGTAGGAGTAGGTCGTCACCGCCTGCATGGCGGTCACCACGTACTCGAGGTCCGCCCGGTTCATCGGGATCTCGACGCGGACCTCGGGGCGGGTCTCGAAGAGGACCTCGCCATTCGGCGCCGTGGCCGTGGTCACGAGCCGCGGGGCCCACAGCGTGCCGCGGTTGGCGAACGCGACGTAGGCGAGGGCCAGCTGGAGCGGGGTCCCGAGGAACGACCCCTGGCCGATCGACAGCTGGATCTGGTCGAACGAGTTGAACGGGACGTACTGCCCCGAACCGCGTGGATGCCCCTCGAAGTACAGCGCGTCCGGCAGCACGCCGGGCGACTCCGGCAGCCAGCCGATGCCGGTCAGCTTCCCGAAGCCAAACGTGCTGATCAGGTTGGTCAGGGCATGCTGGTCGTGCTCGTAGATGATCATCGACAGCGGCATGTAGGTCGTGTTGCAGCTGAACGCCATGGCCTCAACCAGCGACACGAGGCCGGCCAGCTGGTGGAGCTCGAAGTTCACGAACGTGACGCCGCCGAAGTTCCAGGTCGGCAGACAGCTCATCCGGGTGGCCGGCGTGGCGACCCCGGCCTGGAGCGCGGCGGCCAGGGTGAACGGCTTGAACGACGACCCGGTCGGATAGGCGGTCTCGAGGGCGTTGTTCTCCATCTGGGCGGCGCTGGGCTGTCCGAGCGGCACGCCGCTGATCGTGGTGCCGATGGTCATCGCGTTCGGGTTGAAGGCCGGCATCGAGGCCAGCGCCCAGATGTCGCCGCTGTTCGGGTCCACGACGGCGGTGGCCGCCTCGGGGTAGCCGGCGAGGGCCGCCTCGGCCGACCGCTGGAGGTCGGGCTGGATGGTGAGCCGGACATCGGCGCCGGGGACCTCCTCGCGGATGAGCACCCGCCGGGCGATGCCGCCGTAGGGCTGGGCCATGAGGGTGAGCGCCGGGCGGCCCCGGAGGAGGGCCTCGGCCCCGGCCTCCATCCCCCGCCGCCCCGCGACCTGGCCGGCCTGGTACGCGTCGATGGCAGGACGTGCCTCGGCCTCCTCGGCGGTGAGCGGGGTCGCGTAACCCACGGTCTGGCCGGCCAGCGTGTCC
>DATBIW010000042.1:0-1927 GCA_036556745.1 Candidatus Limnocylindria bacterium
CGGATGATCGAGCACGTCAACGCGTGGGATGGCGACGGCTGCCGCTGGATCGGCTTCAAGCTCGGCCACTGGGGCCACCACGCCGCCCGCATCGACTTCCTGTCCGGGATGTGGGAGGCGGCAGCCGGTGCCCTCAACATGGAGCCCGCCGAGCTCCGCGAGGCGCTCGCCGACTCGACGCTCCAGGAGGTCGCCGACGCCCAGGGCGTCGAGCTGGCCGATGTCGTCGAGGCAGCACTCGCGTCGGCCAAGGCCGATCTCGACGCTGCGGTCGCCGCCGGCACCCTGACCCAGGAGCGGGCCGATGCGATCTACGAGCGGCTCGAGACCTGGCTGAACGACGGTGACATCGGCGACTGGGGCAACGGCAGGCACTTCTTCCGGCCGTTTGCTCCGCCGACCGATACGCCGTCGGACGACGGATCGAGCACCGACACGAATGCGGAGGACATCTCCGCCTGACCGATGGGTGGCGCCGCGGCGCCACCGGAACCGCGGCGCGATCCGCGCCGTCTGACCTGACGAGGGGCCGCCCTAGCTGTGGGGCGGCCCTTTGTCATGCCTGATTGGCCCTCCCGGGTACTTCTTGGGGATGGCGAGGGCGTGGCTCGCCCGCCGACGATCGGTCCATGGTCCTGACCCGCACCCGGCGTGCGGCCGATGCTCGGTCCGACGCGCGGAGGGTGCTTCGCCGATTCCTCGCCCGGCCGATCATCGGCCTGTTCCTCGTCGTGCCCTTGCTCGGCGCGTTCCTCGAGGTTGGATCGCCGCCGCTGCTCCTGACCGTGGCCGGAGTCGCCGCCCTCTACCTGGCGATCGACCTGTTCCTTTCGTGGCTTCGGCGGCCGGTCCGGGCCGAGCTGGCGTCGAGCCTGAACCTCGTGGCCTGGGTCGGCGGGATTGCCGTCCTGGCCGCCGCGGGCCGCTCGAACGACGGGTGGCCCTTCCACGGGGAGCTCGTCGCGTTCGTCGGCGCCCTGACTGGGGTCGGCGTGGGGCTGGGGAGCCCGCGCGGCGTGGCCGTCCTGTGGGCCGTGGCCGCTGGCGCGGCGGTGGCGCTCGGGGCGTCGGCCACGGGGCCGCTCACCGGGGAGTCGGCGATGGTCGCCGCGGCGATTGCCGTGGGCACCTGGTTCGGGGCGGTGATCGGGGCCGTCACGGATCGCCTGGTCCACGTCCGCCGCGTACCGACGCCAGCCGCGATGGCCGCGACCGTGACGTCGGCCGCCACGCCACCGATGTCGAAACGGGCCGCGCGGCGTGCCCGACTCCGCCGGGCGCCGCAGAACTAGCTGGCGATCACCGCTCCGGCGTTCGGCTCGTCGCGGTGCTGGCGCAGATGGAAGTACAGGTCGAGCCCGGTCTTCAGGACGACCAGCACGAGCAGTGACCCGATCGGCGTGCCCAGCCGGATGCTGACGAACGCGCCCAGGATGATCGTCAGGTGGAGGATGACCAGCCGGCTGTAGGGCTGGGTCATCACCTCGGCCGGCGAGAGGGTCTTGTACTCGCCGCGCCCGATGTAATTCATCCAGAACGACACACCGTGGCTGATTGCCAGGCCCACCACCCCGACCGCCAGCACGCCCAGGTCCGGGAAGGTCGCCCCAAAGCCGCCGAATGGGTCACTCGGATCCACGACGCCGCCGCCGAACGGCCCGACCCCGGTCATCGCCGGGATGAAGGTGAACACGAAGATCCCGTGGACCAGCCAGAAGATGCCGTAGTGGACACAGAAGAATCCGGCCGTCCCGACCCGCGAAAGTGAGGTCGCCGGGCGCCCATTCACCCGCCACTTGAAATCGGCCGGTGGTGGGCCTTCGGCCATCAGGATCTTCGCCACGTTGATCACGCCGACGATGCCGTTCTCGGCCCAGTACAGGGCCAGGATCAGCATCAGGTTCCAACCCAGCCACAGGACGCCGAT
>DATBIW010000043.1:0-2281 GCA_036556745.1 Candidatus Limnocylindria bacterium
GCTCGCCAAGGTGGCCACGGGCAACACCTTCTACATCCTCGACGAGCCCACGACGGGCCTCCACTTCGAGGACGTGAGGATGCTGCTCGACGTGCTCCACCGTCTGGCCGAGCGCGGCAACACGGTCGTCGTGATCGAGCATAACCTGGACGTCGTCAAGACCGCCGACTGGATCGTCGACCTGGGCCCGGAAGGGGGCGACCGGGGCGGGGAGGTCGTGGTCGCCGGGACTCCGGAGGAGGTCGCGGCGGCGGGGGGTTCGCACACGGGCCGCTATCTGCGGAAGGTGCTGGAGCACGTGCTGGAGGCCGCCCCGGCGTAGTGGGCCCCCTTCGCAGGAGAAGGGGTTCGTCGGGTTCTCGTTTACAGAAGTGTACTCGATTTCACTTCCGTAAACGTAAACGGCAGAGAGGGGGACTTCATGAGCGTCTTCGACATCATAGGCCCCCGGATGGTCGGCCCGTCGTCGAGCCACACCGCGGGGGCGCTCCGGCTGGGGCTCCTGGCACGGGCCCTGCTCGGCCGGACGCCCGAGCGGGCGAAAATCGGGCTTCACGGGTCGTTCGCGACGACCTACCGGGGGCACGGGACCGACCGCGCGGTGGTGGCGGGGCTGCTCGGGATGGCGCCCGACGACGAGCGGATCCCGCGCAGCCTGGACGTCGCACGTGAGGCGGGGCTCGACGTCGACTTCGAGCCGGTCGACCTGGGGCCGGAGGCGCATCCCAACACGCTCCGTTTCGAGGTCGAGGCGGGCGGCCAGCGGACCACTCTGACGGGGATCTCGGTCGGGGGCGGGGCGGTCGAGATCCGCGAGGCCAACGGCCTGCCCGTCGAGCTCACGGGGGAGTACGATACGCTCCTGATCGTGGCCAAGGACATCCCCGGGACAACGGCCACCGTGACTAGGCTCCTGGCCGAGCGCGGGGTCAACATCGCGTTTCTCGAGGTGAGCCGGGAGAAGCGGGGCCGTGACGCGACCATGATCATCCAGTCGGACCAGCCGATCCCGGACGAGGTCGTCGAGGCGGTCCAGGCGTTCGAGTGGGTGCGCTTCGCGCGCCGGCTCCAGAAAGTGACGGACTAGCGATGTTCAAGAGCGTCCAGGAGATCGTCGACCGCGCCGAGGCCGAGAACGCCGCCGTCTGGCGGGTCGTCCTGGCCGAGGAGGTGGACGACTCGGGCCGCACCGAAGCCGAGGTCCTGGCCCGGCTGAAGGACCGCCTGCAGACCATGCGTGAGGCGGTCGAGCGGGGGCTCGGATCGGACGCGCCGTCGGTGAGCGGGCTCCTCGGGGGCGGCGCCCGGCGCTTCGAGGAGTGGCGGGGAAGCGGGGCGTCGGTCATGGGGCCCTTCCTGGGCAAGGTGATGGCGCGCGCCCAGGCGACCATGGAGGTGAACGCCCGGATGGGTACGATCGTCGCGACCCCGACCGCCGGCTCGTCGGGGATCCTCCCGGCCGTATTCTTTGCGGCCGAGGAGGAGCTCGGCTTCGACGACGACGACCTGGTCAGGGGACTCCTCGTGGCGGCGGGCGTGGGACAGGTGATCGTGGCCCGGGCCAGCGTCGCCGGGGCGACCGGCGGTTGTCAGGCCGAGACGGGAAGCGCCGCGGCCATGGCCGCGGCCGCCCTGACTGAGCTCAGGGGCGGCTCGCCGGCCGTGGTCGCCCAGGCCGTGGCCTTCACCCTCCAGGGGATGCTGGGGCTGATCTGCGACCCGGTCGGCGGGCTGGTCGAGGTGCCGTGCCTGACCCGCAACGTCTCGGGCGCGGTCCAAGCGGTGGCCGGCTCGGAGATGGCGCTCTCGGGCCTCAAGTTCCCGATCCCGGCCGACGAGGTGATCGACGTCATGGGTCAGGTCGGCCGCGAGATGGACGAGCGGTACCGGGAGACCGCCCGGGGCGGGCTGGCGGCCACGCCGACCGGGAGGAAGCTGGCGGCGTCGGTCCGCTGGGAGGGGCCTGCGTTCGAGAACACCAACGAGGCGCGGGCGCGGCAGCTCGAGACCGGGGAGGAGCACCCCGATGGCTGACCGGCGCGTCCTGATCCTGGCCGAGGGGCGCTTCTCGCCGATCGACGCCAAGACCGCGACCTGCGTGATCCGGTACGTTCCCGATGACGTGGTCGGCGTCCTGGATAGCCGGACGGCCGGGCGGACGACCGACCAGGTGCTGGGGTTCGGCCCGGCGCTTCCGATCGTCGGCACGATCGAGGAGGGCCTCTCCCTGGGTCCCGACACGCTCCTGATCGGGGTCGCCCCGCGCGGCGGCGCCCTGCCC
>DATBIW010000044.1:0-23569 GCA_036556745.1 Candidatus Limnocylindria bacterium
CGAGGACGCTGACCCCGATCAGGATCAGGATGCCGCCGAGAATCACGCCCGGCGGCGGCTGGCGGTTCGTATTCACCCGGCCATGCTACCGGTGACCACTCCCTCGAACAACGCCCCGTCCACGTTCCCGCCGGTCACGGCCACTGCGACGCGGCGTCCGGCCAGCGAGCCCAGCTTCCCGGTCTGGACGGCGGCGATGCCCAGCGCCGCGCTTCCCTCGAGCCGGTGGCGCGGGCCGCTCCACGCCCAGCGCATAGCCGACGCGATCGCCTCCTCGTCGACGAGGACGACCTCGTCCACCAGCCGGCGCGCCAGGCGCAGGGTGATCGAGCCGCGCTCGATGTTGCCCGACACCCCGTCGGCCAGGGTGTGGCCGATCGGGACCCGTTTCGCGGAGCCGGTGGCGAAGTACGCGTGCATCGGCGGCGAGCTCTCCGGCTGGACGCCCACCAGCCGCACCCGGGGGCTGACCGTCTTCACCCACAGGCCGATGCCGCTGATCAGTCCGCCGCCGCCGATCGGGACGACGATCGTGTCCACCTCCGGCCAGTCCTCGAGGATCTCGAGGCCGCACGTCGCCTGGCCGGCGATGACGTCGGGGTTGTTGTACGGCGAGATGTAGACCGCGACCCCCAGGTCGTGGCGCCGCCTTGCCTCGACCTCGGTGTCGTCGGTGTCGCGGCCGAAGATCTCGACCGTGCATCGGTCCGACTCGAGCTCCCGGAGGCGCTCGAGCTTGGCCGGCGAGACGGCGCCACCGACGAGGATCGTGATCGGCAGCCCGTGGCGAGCTGCCGCCCGGGCCATGGCGATCCCGTGGTTGCCGCTGCTGGCGGTGACGAGCCGCGCCTCCACATCCCGCTCGGCCAGTGCGCTCACCGCCGACTCGGCGCCGCGGACCTTGAACGAGCCGGTCGGCTGGAGGTTCTCCAGCTTCAGGCGGACCTCGTCTGCCCGGGCGGCCTGGGCGAGCGGCAGCGAGCCGGCGAGCGGCGTGTGGGTGACCGCGTCACCGATGCGACGGCGGGCGCGGAGGACGTCGAGGGGAACTGGAAGGGGCGGCGGTGCCACCCCCGCAGTCTAGGCGGGCTCCGGAACCCTCTCGGCGATCTCGCGCAGGCGGCGGCTGATGCGCATCAGCGATCCCAGCCGGTCCTCGACGCGAGCCTGCTCGGCGGGCGTGGCCCAGTACCGCAGGCTGTAGTCGATTTCCTGCTTGTGCCGGGTCGCGAGCATGTACAGCTCCTCGACCTCGGCGGGCGGGTGGTCATCGGCCGCGAGCGCCAGGCGCCTGAACTCCAGGACGTCGACGTAATACGAGGTTGCCAGCCGATCCAGCTCCCGTTGGGCGTCACTCGACCATGGTTCGGGTGGCCCACCGAAGCCATAGCGGTGCCAGGTCTGGGGCTCCACGGAGGTCGGCATGGGTGCAGGACTCCCCTCTGACTACAAGGTGTTGCGCTTCAGTTGATCAGCGCACCTACCGTACCGATGCCTCCGGCCGACGCGAAGCCGGTAGACCGGGCTATCGGGACCCGGACCATGGTCCGCGCGTACCAGGGGCGTACCTCGGTCCCGGTGTTTTCGGGGCCTCGGGAGCCGGCTGATAGAATCGCCGGGCCTTCGCTGGGGTGTGGCCAAGTGGTAAGGCGCCTGACTCTGGATCAGGAGATCGAAGGTTCGAATCCTTCCGCCCCAGCCATTCGCGATCAGTCGGATTCGGCCGGAGGAGCTCCCGCCACGCGGTCGTGATGCTCCCTCGCGATCCGCTCGATCTCGGTCTCGGATACCTCGTCGGGCGGTCCGGACAGCGCGAGGTCGTAGAGGAACGGCCCGTCCGCAAAGTCAATCGCATAGATCGCCTGCGGCTCTCCCGACTCGCCGACCTCGTCAAGTGACTCCTGCGTGGCGATCTGCTGGGCGCCCAAGGCGTCCGGCGTGCCGTCGACCTCGAATGCGGCGCTCGAGAAGGCACACGTGTCGGGGCACGTCATGAGGTTGAACGCGTGCATCACCTCGAGCATCTGGCGAGCGCCGTCCTCCGATTCGAACTGGAGGACGAGGGTGAACAGATGCACCGCGTCCGGGGCGTGCGCCGCGCCCGGCGCGCTCGGGTAGAAGCGGGTGTCGCGAATCGCCGCGACGAATCCCGCGTCCTCGAGTGCCTGCAGGTCCTCGTCCGTCACGTCGGGGACATCGACCAGGATTTCGGCTTCGAACTCGTCGAGCCCGCTCATGATCAGCTGCGTCTCGACCGGATCGGGTTCGGAGCCGGGAGCTCCCTCCGCGCCGGGGACCCGCTGCTCGAGGGTCAGCGGGGCGGCCTGGCCGGCGCAGGCCGCCAGGGCGATGCCGATGACGACAGCGCCAACCAGCCGTCGCTTCACGAGGCGGTTGCCTGGGCCGGTGTCGTCTTGGGCTCGACCGTCTTCTCGGGCTCCTCGACGTCCCAAAAACGCTTCCGGATCTCGCCGATCGGCAGGATGGCGAGGCCGACCAGCAGGCAGATGACCCACTGCTCGAAGCTCAGCCCCGTCGTGTCGAGGAGCCGGTTCAGGAAGTCGAGCTGGGCCATCAGGACGATCACGACCGAGGAGGCCAGCGTGGCGCGGACGAAGGCCCGGTCCGCGAAGGTCTCCGGGCTGAAGGCCGATGCGCGCTCGTCCTTGGTGGAGAGCGAGAACGCCACGTTGGCGATTGAGAACGTGATGATGCCCATCGTCCGAGCCACCGTCTCGTCGTAGGCATTCGATGCCCATTGGATGACGATCAGGGTGCCGCCACCCATTACCAGGCCGGCGATCGCGAGCCATGCGAGGAGGCCTCGGGACAGGAGCGCCTCGTTCGAGGCCCGGGGCGGTCGCTTCATGAGCCCCTCGGCCGGCTTCCCGTAGCCGAGGCCCACCGCCTGGAACACCTGCACGGTGAAGTTCATGAACAGGGTCTGGAACGGCACGAACGGGACGCCGCCCAGGATGTTGAAGATCGACGAGCCGAGGAAGGTGACGATGAACCCGATCAGGCACGCGATCTGGAAGCGGATGTACTTCTTCAGGTTGTCGTAGAGGCCGCGCCCCAGCTCGACCGCCTTCACGATCGTCGCGAAGTTGTCATCGGTCAGGATCATGTTGGCGGCCTCCTTGGAGACCTCCGTCCCAGTGATGCCCATCGCGACGCCGATGTCGGCCGCCTTGAGCGCCGGCGCGTCGTTCACGCCGTCCCCGGTCATCGACACGATGTGGCCCTTCCGGCGCAGGATGTCCACCAGGTGGACCTTGTCCTCGGGCGCCACTCGAGCGATGACACCGATGTTGTCGATCTCGCGCAGCGCTTCCTCGTCGGACATCGCCCGGAACTCGGCGCCGGTGATCGCCTTGCCCGGGATCCCGAGCTCGGCGGCGATGGCCGAGGCCGTGACCGCGTGGTCGCCGGTGATCATCCGGACCTGCATCCCGGCGCTGTGCGCCTCGGCGATCGAGACCTTGGCGGTCGGCCGCGGCGGGTCGACGATGCCGATCAGGGCCAGCAGGGTCATCCCCTCCAGGAGGGGCAGCAGGTCGGCGTTTGGGTCGAACGAGCCGGGGTCGAAGTCCTTGCGCCCGGTGGCCAGGACCCGAAGGCCCTTCTCGCCGAGGCGGAGGTTCTCCGCGTTGAACTTCTCCTTGACGTCATCGGTGACCGCGATCGTGGACTTCAGGTCGGGCGAGATGACGTCCGCCGCCCGCTTCAGGAGCTGGTCCGGGGCGCCCTTCACGAATGCGCGGACGACGGCCTTTCCGCTGTCGTCCTCCATGTTGTGGAAGGTGGCCATCAGCTTGTACTCGGAGTCGAACGGCAGGGTCGCGATGCGCGGGTATCTCTCCCGGGTCGCGGCGGTGCCGAGCCCGCCCTTCTCGGCCAGGACGACGAGGGCGCCCTCGGTCGGGTCGCCGATCATCTCCCCGTCCCTGGCGACCGCGTCCGAGGCCAGTAGGCCGGGGAGGAGGAACGCGTCGAGTGGGACGTCCTCGTCCCCTCCCGTCCGCGTGATCTGGCCGTCGAACCCGTAGCCGGTGCCGCTCACGGCGTGCTTCCGGCCGGGGATCGTCAGCTCTACCGCGGTCATCTGGTTCAGGGTCAGCGTCCCGGTCTTGTCCGAGTTGATGGCCGAGGTCGAGCCCAGGGTCTCCACCGACCGAAGCTGCTTGACGATTGCGTTGGCCTTGGCCAACTGCTGGCTGCCGTAGGACAGGATGGTGGTGATGACGGCCGGCAGCCCGGTCGGGATGGCTGACACCGCGAACGCGATGGCCGTCACGAACAGCTCGTCGAACGGTGTGCTGTAGCGGAAGTAGCCGATGGCGATCGAAGCAGCCAGGGCCAGCCCGGCAATGATCAGCAGCTGCTGGGTCAGCGCGTTGATCTGCTTGGTGAGCGGGGTCTCGTCCTCCTCGGCCGCCTGCAGCATCCCGGAGATGTGGCCGACCTCGGTGCTCATCCCGGTGGCGGTGACAACCATCTCGCCGGACCCGCGCGTGACGTTCGTGTTCATGAAGGCCATGTTGTGGCGGTCCCCGAGCGGCGCGTCCTCGGCCACCGGGTCGAGGGACTTGGCCACCGGCAGTGACTCGCCGGTCAGAGCGGCCTCGTCGATCTCGACCGTTGCGGCCTTGAGGATCCGGCCGTCGGCGGTTACCACGTCGCCCGCCTCGAAGGCGACGATGTCGCCGGGAACGAGCTCCTCCGCGGGCACCTCGACCAGCTCGCCGCCACGGCGCACCCGGGCCTTGACGACCATCATCTGCTGGAGCGCGGCCACCGCCGCCGCCGCCTTCCCCTCCTGGTTCAAGCCCAGGTACGCGTTGAAGACGGTGAGCAGGATCAGCATGACCCCGGTCGAGACCTGGCCGACCGGCCAGATGCTGGCGATGCCGGCGACGAGCAGGACGATCTGCATGATGTCGGCGTACTGGCGCAGGAAGGCGTGCCAGCGCGACTCGGTCTTCTGCTCGGCGAACTTGTTCGGCCCGAACTTCGCGCGACGGGCGGCGACCTCGTCGGCGGTCAGGCCCTTCTCCGCGGTGACGCTCTGGCTGGACAGGGTGTCGGCGATGGACAGGGTGTGCCAGGCGGTCGTCGCGCCGGCGGGGGCGGTTCCAGCAGGGGCGGGGTCAGACATGCCGGTCTCCTCGGGGGCGTCGATCAGGCGGGGTCGGGAAGGGAGCATATTGCCCCGCCGCCGGGGGAGCAATAATGGCCGGAGTGGCAGAGATCATCCCCCGCTGGGAATGGCGGACCTTCGGGCATCGGTTCGGTGCCGCCGACGTCGTCTTCCGCGCGCTGACCCCGACCGGCATCCAGGAGAGCGACGAGCTCTACCTCCTGTCCGGGATGGGTGACAACGTCAAGGTCCGTGACGACCTCATGGACATCAAGGTCCTCAAGGAGGTCAACGCCGATGGCCTCGAGCAGTGGACGCCGGTCATGAAGGTCGGCTTCCCGTTGCCGCGGACCGATGTCGTCCGGGTCTTCGAGGCCCTCCGCCGCCCGACGCCGGAGCTCGCCCGCGAGGCCTACACCCTCGAGCAGTTCTCCGACGAGCTGGTGGCGCCGACCGAGGGCCTCCGGACGGTCGCGGTCCACAAGCGCCGCGTCCGGTACACGATCGGCGGCTGCACCTCGGAGGTCTCCGACGTCGTGGCCGATGGCAAGGAGATCCGAACCATCGCCATCGAGTCCGAGGACGCGGCGGCCGTGATCGCTGCGGTTCGTTCGGTCGGGCTTGGTGACTACGTGAACACGAGCTACCCGCGAGGGCTGGCCGATCTCATCGACGGCGCCCCGCAGCGCTTCGCGGTCATCGACCTCGGCACGAATTCCATCAAGTTCCACGTGGCGGAGCGTCATGCCGACGGGACCTGGACCACGCTGGTGGACCGGGCTGAGGTCACCCGGATCGGCGAGGGTCTGGCCGAGTCGGGCGAGATCGGCCCCGAGCCACTCGCCCGAGCGGTCGAGGCCATCACCGCCATGGTTGCCGAGGCCCGTGAGCACGACGTCCGGGCCATCGCCGCGGTCGGCACCGCCGGGATGCGGATGGCCGGCAACCGCGACGCGGTCATCGGGGCGATTCGGCGCCAGGCCGGGGTCACGATCGAGGTCATCCCGGGTGACGAGGAGGCACGGCTGGCGTACATCGCGGCCGAGGAGAGCCTCGGGCTGCGGGAGGGGGCCACGGTGGCCTTTGACACGGGCGGCGGCAGCTCGCAGTTCACCTTCGGCCACGGGATGCGCATCGACGAGCAGTTCAGCCTCGATGTCGGGGCGGTCAAGTACACGGAGCGGTTCGGGCTCGACCAGGCCGTCGAGGCATCGGTCGTGGACGAGGCCAAGGCGGCGATTGCCGCCGACCTGTCAGCCCTGGACGGGCGGCCGCGGCCCGACGCGCTGGTCGGGATGGGCGGCGGGATCACGAACATCACCGCCGTCAAGCACGAGCTGGCGACCTACGACCCGGACCGGGTGCACGGCACCGTGCTCGACCGCGCGGAGCTCGAGCGCCAGATCGAGCTCTACCGATCCCAGGATGCGGACGGACGCCGTTCGATCATCGGTCTCCAGCCCAAGCGTGCGGAGGTCATCCTCGCCGGCGCCTGCATCGTGTGGACCGTGCTCGACAAGCTCGGGATGGACGCGCTGACGGTCAGCGACCGCGCGCTGCGTCACGGGGTGCTGGCCGAGCGCTTCGGCACCTGAAGAGGATCGAACCGATGAGCCGTTCCGTCCGCCGTCCCGCAGCCTTACTCGTCCTGGGACTCGTCCTGGTCGCCTGCACCCCGGAGCCCTCGACCCCGCCTCAGGAAGGGGCCTGCCAGCAGCTCGCGCTGCTCCAGGTCAACCTCGACGAGTTCCTGGCGCTCGAACCAGGGACCAACGACTCGAGCGACTACCAGTTCGCCTGGGACGCCGTGCAGCGGGACTACGTGGTCCTCCAGGACTACCTCGAACAGGTCGCCTACGAGCGGGCGAGCGAGCTGGACGCGGCGGTGGAGGCGCTCGAGGAAGCGGTCGGCGCCCTCCCCGAGGACGCCTCGCCGGAAGAGATTGCCACGGCACTCGAGGGCGAGATCAGCGAGGTTCGGACCGCGTTCTCGGCCCTGAACGACTCGCTGGGCTGCGACGCCTAGACGCTACCAGGTGGCGTAGGCGCGGACCGGGAACGTCCCCATCCCGACGACCGGCACCGGGACCGCGCTGAAGCGGAACCCGTTCGCGGGCAGCGCCTCGAGCCCGGTGAGGTGCTCGCAGACCGGGATCCCGGCGCCCAGGAGGATGGTGTGACATGGCCGCTCGCCGGTCTCGGTGCTGTCGATGTTCAGCGAGTCGATCCCGACCAGCGCCACGCCCGCCCGAGCCAGCGCTTCGGCCGCCTCGCCAGTGAGGTACGGGTGGCCGGTCGCGTAGGCCTCGGTCCGCCAGTGGCGCGACCAGTCGGTCCGGACCAGGACGGCTCGACCGCTCAGGTCGAGCCCCTCGAATGACTCCAGACCGATCGCCCGCTCCCGGCTGCCGGTGGCATCGACCATGACGCCCGGCACGTCCGCCAGCCGGCCCAGCTCCAGGCCGGCGACATCGGTCCCTTCGGGGTAGCGGTGGAACGGGCTGTCCACGTAGGTGCCGGTGTTGCCGCACAGCAGGATCTCGCCGATCAGGAACTCGGTGCCCGGCGCGTACCGCTCCCGGGAGGCCTCACGGCTCAGGACGTCCTTGATGACCGGGGCGGGCAGCCCGGGGTAGGTGACCATTCCCGCCTCGACGGGATGGCTCAGGTCGACGAGGGTGCGTCCGTCGGCGGTAGTCATGGTCAGTCTCCTCCCGTGGTGAGGACGGCGGTCGCCGCCCCGATGGTCCCGGCTTTCAGGTCGGCCAGCGCCGCATTGGCCTCGGCCAGGGGGTAGGTGCGGACCGAGGTCCGGATGGGAATCGCCTCGGCCAGCTCGAGGAACTCGACGGCGTCGCGACGGGTGACGTTGGCCACGCTCCGGATCCCGCGCTCGGACCACAGGAGCTGGTACGGGAAGGCCGGCACCTGGTCGAGGTGGATGGCGTTCACGATGACCGTCCCGCCCGGGGCGAGGTCGTGGAGCGCGAAGACCACCACCGACCCGACCGGGGCGAAGGTGATGGCCGCGTCCAGCGGCTCGGCCGGCGGCTCGGCGTAGCCGCCCACCGAGGACGCCCCGAGCTCGAGCGCGCGCTCGCGCTCGTCGGCCGAGCGGGTTGCCACGTGGACGAGGCACCCGAGGTGGACGGCCTCCTGGATGGCCAGCGAGGCCGAGGCGCCGAAGCCATACAGGCCCAGGCGGAACGGCCCTGACCGATCGGCGGGCACGTCCGGTCCCCCCGGCGCCAGGCCCGGCACGCCCGCCAGGCGGAGGGCCCGATGACCGATGACCCCCCCGCACAGGAGGGGAGCGGCCTCGATGTCGGTGAACCCATCCGGCAGCCGGACGGCCACGTCCGCGCCCACGGTCAGGGCGTCCGCGTAGCCCCCGTCACGGTCCCAGCCGGTGAACATGGCGTTGGGGCACAGGTTCTCGTGCCCGGAGCGGCAGTAGTCGCAGGTGCCGTCCGATCCGGCCAGCCAGGTGACGCCGGCCCGGTCGCCGGCCGACCACCCGACCACGCCTTCGCCGACGGCGGTCACCTCCCCCACGACCTGGTGGCCGGGGACGATCGGCAGGCGCCGGGCCTCGAGGTCGCCCTCGATCAGCTGGAGATCGGTTCGGCAGACGGCGGTGGCCTGCACCGCGACCTGGAGCTCACCTGGGCCGGGTGGCGGCGCCTCGCGCTCGGTCAAGACGAGCGGACCGGTGGAGATCGGCGCTGGCCTGCGCAGCTCCAGGGCCCGCATGGGTCAGTCGCCGAGCTCCAGCGCCGCCCGGGCGAAGACGCCGCCCAGGACCCGGGCCAGGGTCGGGTAGGCGTGGATCGTGTCGGCCAGGACGTCGAGGGGGGTCTGGAGCTTGACCGCGAGCACGGCCTCGTGGATCGCCTCCGACGCCCCGGGGCCGGCCAGGAAGACGCCGACCACCGTCCGCGTCCCCCGATCCACGACCACGATCACGTGGCCCTCGGCCTCGGCCGTGTAGCCCTTCGAGCTGTGGGCGACGTCGTCCTCGAACTCGACCGGGTCCAGGCCGGCCTCCCGCGCCTCCTCGACCTGGAGTCCCACCGATGACGTCTCCGGGTCGGTGTACGTGGCTCGGGGGATGGCCCGGAAGTCGGGCCGCACGTCGTCCCCGAGCGCCATCCGAACGACGAGCTCGCCCTCGTAGTGGGCCACGTGGGTGTGGAGCTCGGGACCGGCCGGATCGCCGGCGATCCACAGGTTCTCGGCCAGCCGGAGCCGATCGTCGGGCGTGACGCGGCCGCGCTCGACGGTCACGCCCATGGTCTCGAGGCCCAGGTCCTCGAGGGGGAACGACCGGCCGATGGCCAGCATGACCTCGTGACCCTCGACCCGGCTCCCGTCGTCGAGCTCGACCTGGTGGGCGCCGTCCGCTCCCGCGTCCCGATGGACCCGCACCGCGCGGGCTCCCGTCCGCACCGTGGCGCCCGCCCGCTCGAGGGCGGTGGTCAGGATCGCCGAGTTGCGGGGGTGGTCGCGGGCCAGGATCCGGGGGTTGGACTCGACGATCGTCACCGGCACGCCGTAGCGGGCATAGACCTGGGCAAGCTCGACACCCGTTGGGCCGCCTCCCAGGATCAGCAGGCTCTTCGGCAGCTCCCGGGCGGACGTTCCCTCGCGGTTGGTCCAGTACCTGATCCCGTCCAGGCCGGGCAGGTCGGGGATCCGGGACTCGGAGCCCACCGCCACCACGACATGGGTCGCCTCGAGCTCATGCACCGCGTCGTCGTGCCGGACGACGACCCGCCCGGGGCCGTCCAGGCGCGCCGTGCCCCGGGTGATCGTGACCCCGGCATCGGTCAGGCGCTGGACGTGGAACGAGTCATCCGGGTACGGAATCCCGATCCGGTTGATGTTGTAGTCGCGCCGGTCGGAGGCCCTGGGCCACGGGTAGTCGCCGCCGCCGTGATGGACCGCGGCCGAGTGGAGGAGCGACTTCGACGGGATGCAGGCCCAGAACGAGCAGGAGCCGCCGAGCAGGTCGCGGTCGACGATCGCGACCGTGGCGCCACGTTCGCGCGCCTTGAAGGCCGCGGCCTCCCCGGCGGCCCCGGCCCCGATCACGACGAAATCAAACCGATCCATGACCGCGCTCCTCGCCCCCGATCCAGATGCGCATCGGACGGACGTCGCCCATCCGCAGGGCGAACGCCCCCTCGTGCTCAGCGTCCCATGCGACGAGGTCGGCTGCCAAGCCCTCCCGGATGACCCCGATCTCGGTGGACAGGCCGATGGCGGCGGCCCCGCCCGAAGTGGCCGCCGCGACCGCCTCCTCGACGGTCATCCCCAGCCCGGCCGCCGCGAGCCCGATGACCAGCGGCAGCGAGTGGTTGTCCCACGTCCCGGCGTTGGCATCGGTCGCGAGGGCGACCGTGGCCCCGGCATCCAACAGCGCGCGAGCCGGCGGCTGGGGCCCGCCCAGCAGGAGCGCGGGCCCGGGCAGCAGGGTGGCCACCGTCGCGGACGCGGCCAGGGCCTGCACGCCGGCCTCGTCGAGATGCTCGAGATGGTCGACCGAGACCGCGCCCAGGCGAATGCCGAGCTCGGTGGCCCCGGTCCGGGCCAGCTGGTCGGCATGCAGCCGAACCCCAAGGCCCCGCTCCTGGGCGGCCGAAAGGACCGTCTCGGCCTGGGCCACGCTGAAAAACCCGGTGTCGCAGAACGCATCGGCGAAGTCCGCCTCGTCGGCCACCACGGGCAGCATCGTGCCCGTGATCTCCTCGACGTAGTCGTCGGAGGAGGTGGCCTCCGGCGGCACGGCGTGGGCGCCCAGGAAGGTCCGGACCACCCGGATGCCGACCCGATCGGCGGCCGCCCGGATGATCCGAAGGCTCCGGAGCTCGTCCGCCGCCGACAGCCCGTAGCCCGACTTCGCCTCGAGCGTGGTCGTGCCGTGGGCCAGCGCCGCCAGGAATCGGGTCTCGACCAGGTCCTCGAGCGTGTCGTCCGACGCCTCGCGGGTGGCGGCCACCGTCCGGAGGATGCCGCCCGCCGCGTACCGCTGCCCGGCCAGCCGCGCCGCCGCCTCGTCCGAGCGGTCGCCGGCGAACACCGGATGGGTGTGGGCGTCCACCAGCCCCGGGCTGACGAGCGCCGTCCCGAGGTCCTCCCAGTGCTCCGTGTCGGGCGCGTCCTCGGGATCGCCGACCCACGCCACCCGGCCGTCGCGGACGAGGACCGCCCACGGCGAGAGGGCGTGCGGCTGCTCGGCGGCATGCGGCTGGGCCATCACGAGCCGCCCGGTCCCGGTCAACAGGAGCGGCTCGGCAGTCACGCGGCCAACCATAGCCGACGGCCCGCGGCGGCCCGCTCGTGCCCGGCGGTCACGGGCCCTCGGTCGCGGCCGCCACCTCGGCCTGCCGGGATCGGGGCGCGCGGGCGGTGGCCAGCAGCACGCCCCCGATGACCAGCGCCACGCCGAGCAGCTGGGTCGGCGAGGGCGACTCGCCGAGGATCAGCATGGCCAGGCCCACGGCGGCGACCGGCTGGATCATCAGCACGATCGAGGTCACCGCGGAGGGGAGCCGGGGCAGCGCCACGCTGATCAGCAGGTAGCCGACGACCTGGGCGCTCAGGGCCAGGACGACCAGCCAGCCGTGGGCCGGCCAGGAGGGCAGGAACGTGATCTGGCCCAGCACGAGCCCGGCCAGCGCCGAGGCCACGGCCGAGGAAGCGGTCGCGTCCATCAGCGGGCCGGCCGGGCGTCGCGGGTCGCGGTTGCCCAGGCGCTGGACGAGGAGGAAGCCGGCGTAGGCGGCGCCGGTGAACAGGCCGAGCACGACGCCGGCGACAGGATTCTCCCCATAGGCATCGCCGCCGAGGATGCCCGAGATGAGCACCACGCCGCCCAGGGCGATGGCCAGGGCGACGATCAGGCGAGCCGTCAGGCGCTCCCCGAAGAACAACCACGCGCCGATGGCCACGAAGACCACCTGGGTGTTGCCGAGGACCGTTGCCAGGCCGGCGCCGACCATGCCGATGGCGTAGTGCCACGTCACCAGGTCCGCCGCGAAGAACAGACCGGCGATGACCGCCAGCCGGCGCTGGCCCGGTGCGCGCGGCCCGAAGCGGCGCTCCTCGATCCGCGCCAGCCACCATAGGACCGGCAGGGCGTACAGGCAGCGGAACACGGCGACCGTGGCCGGTTCGAGGTCCGCCAGGCGGACGAGGACCCCGGTGAACGAGATGGCGAGCGCCCCGAGCACGGCGGCGGTGACGGGCCGCGAGCCGAGCCGGTCGAGGGGCGCGGCCAGCTCGTTGCTCATGCGGCGGTACGGTATCCGTTCTGGGCGGCCGGAGCAGAATGGCGGAAACGATGCCCACGCTCCCGACCGGCACGGTCACATTCCTGTTCACCGACATCGAGGGCAGCACCCGCCTGCTCGAGTCGCTGGGCGCGAGCTGGCCGCCGATCCTCGAGCGTCACCACGCCATCCTTCGCGACGCCATCGCTGCCGGAGGCGGCACCGAGGTGAGCACCGAAGGCGACGCGTTCTTCGCGGCCTTCCCCTCGGCGCCTGGGGCCGTGGTGACCGCCGCGGACGCACAGCGGGCACTGGCCGCCGAAGCGTGGCCCGCGAACGCATCGGTCAAGGTCCGCATGGGGCTGCACACCGGGGAGGGGATGCTCGGCGGGGACAGCTACGTCGGGCTTGACGTCCACCGAGCCGCGCGGGTGGCGGCCGCCGGCCACGGCGGGCAGGTGCTCCTGTCCGGCGCCACCCAGGCCCTCACCGCCGGCAGCCTGCCCGAGGGCGTCACGTTCGACGACCTCGGGGAGCATCGGCTCAAGGACCTCTCCCGGCCGGAGCATCTCTGGCAGCTGGTCATCGACGGGCTGTCGGGTGAGTTCCCGCCGCTGCGCACGCTGGATGCCACGCCGAACAACCTCCCGCTCCAGCTGACCTCGTTCCTCGGCCGCCAGCGTGAGGTGAGCGAGGTGCTCGAGCTGCTCGCGTCGTACCGGCTCGTGACGCTGACCGGCCCGGGCGGGACCGGGAAGACGCGGCTCGCCCTCCAGGCCGCGGCCGAGTCGACCGACCGGTTCCTCGGCGGGGTGTACTTTGTCGCGCTCGAGCCGATCACGAACCCGGACCTGTTCGTCCCGACCATCGCCCAGTCGGTCGGCATGCCGGACCCCGGTGGGGCGACCCTGCAGCGGCTGGCCGAGCACTTCGGCGACCGCGCCAGCCTCCTCGTCCTCGACAACTTCGAGCAGCTGGACGCCGCCGCCCCCCAGGTCGGGGACCTGCTCGCTGCCGCGGGCGGGCTCGTGGTCCTCGCCACCAGCCGCAGCCCGCTCCGCGTCTACGGGGAGCGGGAGTACCCGGTCCCGCCGCTCGGCCTCCCGGACCCTCGCAACCTCCCGGACCTCGAGCAGTTCACCCAGTTCGAGTCCGTCGCCCTGTTTGTCGAGCGCGCGGTCGCCGTGCGTCCGGACTTCGCGGTCGACAACGCCAACGCCCCGGCCGTGGCCGAGATCTGCGTCCGGCTCGACGGGCTGCCCCTGGCCATCGAGCTCGCGGCGGCCCGCGTCCGGGTCCTGACCCCGCAGGCCATCCTCGAGCGGCTGAGCGACCGGCTGGGGCTCCTGTCCGGCGGGGCGCGGGACCTGCCCGAGCGCCAGCAGACCCTGCGCGGGGCCATCGCCTGGAGCCACGACCTGCTCGAGGAGATGGATCGTCGGGCCTTCGCCCGGATCTCGGTGTTCGCCGGGGGAGCCACCCTCGAGCAGATCGAGGAGGTGTGCTTCGACCCGGCTGAGCGGGCCATGGCCCTCGACGTCGTCACCTCCCTCGTCGACAAGAGCCTGCTCCGGGAGGACTCGATCGACGGCGTGCCGCGCTTCCGGATGCTCGAGACGATCCGCCAGTACGCCGCCGAGCAGCTCGCCGCCACCGACGAGGAGGCGGCCATCCGCGCCCGCCACGCGGCGGCGACCCTGGCCTTTGCCGAGGAGGGTGCGGCCGTCGTCCTCGGGCCGGACGGCCGCGCCTGGCTGGATCGGTTCGAGCTCGAGCGCGACAACATCCGGGCGGCCATGGCCTGGGCGCTCGACGGGACGCACACCGAGACGGCGCTGCGGCTCCTGACCGCCTGCTGGCGGTACTGGCAGATCCGCGGCTACCTGGCCGAGGGTCGCGCCAACGCCGAGCGGGCGCTGGCCCTGCCGGACACCCGCGACTTCCCCGAGGCCCGCGAACGGGCCCTCGAGGCGGCGGGCGGGATCGCCTACTGGCAGGGGGACAGCGACGCGGCCCGGGTCTGGTACCAGGAGACGCTCGACATCGCTCGCGCCCGCGGTGACGAGCGGGCGGAGGCGAACGCCCTGTACAACCTGACCTTCACCTTCGCCTGGCAGCCCGAGGCCCAGGAAGAGGCTCGCCGGGTCGCCCAGGAGTCGCTGGCCGTGAACCAGCGGCTCGGCGACCAGCACGGCATCGGTCGCGCCCTGTGGGCCGTGGCCAGCACCTACTACTTCGACAGCGACTGGGACCGGTCTGCCGAGATCATCGAGCAGGCGCTGGAAATCTTCCGTGAGATCGGCGACCGGTTCATGCTCGGCTGGGGCCTGTACATGCGAGCGCTGATCCGGACCAAGATCGCCCCCGACCTCGTCCGCGCCGACCTGACCGAGGCCTACGAGATCTTCCAGGAGACCGATGACGTCACCGGCTACGTCCTCGTCTTCGACGCGTTCGCGGCCGCGGCTCACGCCGTCGGAGACGACGTCACCGCTGCCCGGCTGGCCGGCTTCGCGACCACCACCGAGCACCTCGCGGGCTCGGGGCTGGGGGCGGCCAACCGGGAGCTGGCCAAGTTCGACCCCGAATCGCTCCGCGCGAACGACCCCCGGTTCGCGGCCGAGTTCGCGATCGGGCAGCGGATGGAGCTGGCCGATGCCGAGCGAATCGCGCTCGGCGAGGACTGGGAGGCGGGCGCCGACCGCCCGGGCTAGGCCGGGGCGGCGAGGTCTCGGCGGGGGAAGACGACCAGCGCCCAGATGATGGGCAGGACCAGGGCCACCGCGAAGATCAGCAGGTCCACCGGGTCCAGGTTGCCGGTCAGGATCTCCGAGGGGTTGAAGTGGTGGAACAGGGAGTACTCCTGGGTCCACTCCAGGTCGGGCAGGAACGTGCCAAGGATCTCGAAGAAGTAGTTCACCCCGAGGAAGGCGAGGCTCAGCGCCATGGCCGGGGCGCGTCGGTCGAAGGTCACGCTGGCGGCGAGCGAGAAGGCGGCAAAGCCGGCCCACATCAGGACGCCGACGAGCCAGACCACCGGCAGGTAAGCGACCTCGATCTCGTCGTCCACGCCCAGCAGGAAGATGCTCAGCGTCTGGCCGATGATCAGCATGGCCATGACGACAGCGATCATCACCTTCACCGCGGCCCCCACCGAGACGTAGAAGCGGCGCCGGCTCAACGGGCGCGCGAGGATGACCTCCAGGGTGCCCTCCTCCCGCTCCCCGGCGACCGCACCCGCGGCGGCACCAACCGCGAAGATGGCCACCAGGCCGATGCCGATCGGATGCTCGAACCCGAGGGTGATCGACCCGGCGAGCGTGAACAAGCTGCCCGAGCCGAAGTTCAGGAAGTTCTCCGGGAAGCCGCCCTCGATGAGCCCCTCGAAGAGGTCCTGGAAGGTGACGTAGAACGTCGGGATCAGGGCGCCCCAGGCCACGGCGACCAGGGCGACGATGACCAGCCGGCCGCGCTGCCAGAACAGCGTCTGGCCGAAGAGCCGGCCGCTCACGGGGCGTCCTCCGGCGCGGCCTCGTCCTCGCCGGCGTAGTACTCGAAGAACACCTCCTCGAGCCGGGCGGGCTCGATGAGCAGGTCCTCGAGCGACGGCGATGCCACGGCCCGGACGAACGGGGCCACGTCGCCGGAGAGGGTCGCCGTGATCCGGTCGCGGGAGGTGACGACGTCCGCCAGGCCCGGCACGTCGCCCAGGTCCGGAGGCGCGCCGCGCCACTTCACGGTCACCCGCCGCCTGCGTCGGGCGAGCAGCTCGTCGACGTGCTGGAGGGCCATCAGGTGGCCGGCCCGGATGATCGCCACCCGGTTGCAGACGCGCTCCACCTCGGAGAGGTAGTGCGAGCTCATGAAGATCGTCCGTCCCGCGTCGCGGAGGTCCTCGAGGATCTCGTAGAACGCCTGCTGCATGAGCGGATCCAGGCCCTCGGTCGGCTCGTCGAGGATCGCCAGCTCGGGATCGTGCTGGAGGGCCTGAATCACGCCGAGCTTCTGGCGCATCCCCCGGCTGTAGTCGCGGACCCTGCGCCTGAGATCGGCGGCCGGCAGCTGGAGCCGCTCGGTCAGCTCGTCGCGGCGGACGGGCTCGCGCTGCTGGAGATCGGCGTAGTACTCCAACGAGGCCGATCCGCTGAGCGACCCGTAGACCGCCATCCCGCCGGGGAGATAGCCCACCCGCCGCCGCAGCTCGACCGAGTCCTCGACGATGTCCAGCCCGAGGACCGTGGCCGAGCCCCGCGTCGCGTGGAGGAAGCCGAGGAGGGTCCGGATGAGCGTCGTCTTGCCGGATCCGTTGGGCCCCAGGAAGCCGAAGATCTCGCCGGGCTCGACGTCGAAGCTGACGTCGGTGAGCGCCCGGATCGGTCCGCCTCCGTCATGGCCGGGCCGATGCGGACGGCGACCACCGCGGTAGTGCTTGGTCAGGTTTTCGGTGTGGATGACCCGCTGCGCGGCCTCGCCTGGCATCGGCCGCAGCCTAGCGCATCAGCCCGGGTCAGACGGGAGCGGCCGCGGCCTCGTGGGCGGGCTCGTCGGGAGGCGGGATGTACGCCATCTCGAGCAGGCGTCCGTCGCTGAAGGTGAGCGCCCAGACGCTGCCCTTTCGGTTGGGCAGCGGGTCGGGAATCTCCCTGGCGTCGTGTGACGCGACGCGGGCCAGCAGGTCGAGGATAACCGCGCCCTGGGTGCACGCTACCGCGTCCCGGGTCGGCGCCCCGAGGCTCCGGAGCAGGGCCACCGCATCGTCCTCGTGACCGGGATAGTCGGCCTCCGACAGCACCGGCTCCTGCCGGACCTCGAGCCCGAGTGCCTCGGCCAGCGGGGCCACCGACTGGACGCACCGGTCGACGTCGGCCGACACGATCTCGGCGATATCGAACCGCGACAGGAGGCGCGCCAGGCCATCGGCCTGCGCCCAGCCGTCATCGTCCAGCGGACGCCGGGCGTCGTCCCCGGTCCAGGTCGTGGACGATCCGGCGCTCGCGTGCCGGACCACCAGCACGGTCCGCGTGGCCGCCGGGCCGTGGGCAAACCGCTCGAGCACGACCCGTTCGCTGTCCCGGGCCAGGCGCGCCGATGCGGCGTCGAGCGAGAGCCACGCCAGGTCGTCGATCTCGTCATTTGGGGCGAAGGCCCCGGTTTCGGCCCGCATCGCCCACCAGTGGACGACCTTGAGGCGCTCGACGCCGGCCACGACCTTCATGTAGCGCGTCTCCCCCAGCGGCCGCCCGATCCGGACGCGGTACCCGGTCTCCTCGAGCACCTCTCTGACGGCGCCCTCCACCTCCGGTTCGCCGGGGGCGAGCTTGCCCTTGGGCAGGCTCCAGTCGTCGTATCTCGGTCGGTGGACGATCGCGACCTCGACGCCCTGCTCATCCGATTCAGCCGTGATCGGGCGCCAGAGGACGCCACCCGCGGCCCGGATGAGGAGGTCGCTCACCGCATCCAGCGCCGATGCCGCTTGCGCCGCAGCTGCGACCAGGTCCGCTTCAGCCGGCCTCGCTCGTCCTGGGCCGCCCGGGCCTCCCGCTCCATGACCCGGCCGGCGGCCACGATCAGCGGCAGGTTGCCCTCGTTGGCCTCGGCCGCGGCGTGGGCGACACCGGCAGCCACCACCGCGTCCTGGTGTCGACCGAGCAGGTCCTGGAACAGGCCGAGCTCATCGGCGAAGCCCTTGGCCTCGGCGGCCCGTTCGGGCTCGAGGCCGCGGGCCGCCGTCTCGGCCGCGTAGCGGGCCCGCTTGGCGGCGATCCGGACGCGGTGGAGCTCCTCGTCCGCGGGTGCCTCGGCCTCCACGACGGGGTCGGCACGCTTCGCCAGGCGAAGCCACGCGCCCCGGGCCAGCGCCGGGAGCACGACCCCGGACGGCTCGCGGGCCTCGTCGCCCAGCTCCGGGTCGCGGGCGAGGACGACGAGCCGCTCGAGGAGCTGGGCATATCGGTCCGATCGGAGCTCATCGAGCAGGGCGGACCGCGCGGTCTCGTGGCGCTGCTGGAGGTCGGCCAGGAGTGGCTTGAGCGGGTCGGCCAGGTCACCATGCGTGGCGCCCATCCGGCCGATCAGGACGTCGAGGTCGCGGACAGTGCCCAACCGCGCGGCCAGCGAGCGGAGGTCGGTGTCGAGGCCTGGCGCCCAGCCGGGACCGAGCAGCGGCCGAAGGGTGCGCAGGTCGCTGCGGAGGCGGCGCACGCCGACCCGCAGCTGGTGGAGGTCCTCGGCGGACCCCAGCCGGGTCCCCGGGTCGTGGCGCAGGATCCGGAGCAGCCCGTCCGCCAGCGCGGCGCGGACCGCCCATCCGGCGGGGTCGTCCGGGCCGAAGTCGGGAACCACGACGTCCGGCGGGCCGGTGGCCGTCGGTCCGAGGGCCCGGACGGCCTTGGGGATCGGCTCGGCCCCCACCGCGCCGGCGGCCAGCAGCCGGTCGGTGACCGCGGCCAGGTCGTCGAGGGTCGCCTGCCGGGCCTCGAGCTCGAGCTCGGAGAACCGCGAGCGGATGTCCTCGCCATCGAGGACGGTGACCTCGTCGCTGGTGATCTCCGCCAGTGGCTGCCCGTCACCGGCCAGCAGCCGCCAGCCCTCCCGGCGGGTGGCCAGGACCGCGGCCGCGGACAGCGGGTGCGAGCGGACGTGGGCGGTGACCAGGTCGATCAGCATCTCGGGAATGTCGTCCGGGGCCCCGGCCACGACCATCTCGGCCCGGGAGGCGGGCATGACCCCGCTCACCGCCGCGGTGGGCTTCGGCAGCTTCAGCGTCCACGCCGGCTCGTCCCCCTCCCCGGTCCGATGGCGGAGGGTGATCCCCCAGCGCGCCAGGCGACGGTCCACGGTGTCGTAATAGGTGGCCCGCAGCTCCTGGGCGGGGATCGGCTCCACCTCGGCCACCGATCCGGCCCCGACCAGGTCGGGGACGGCGAAGGCGCGCCCGATGGCGAACTTCAGCTCGAGCTCGTCGCTCACGCTGACGTGGTCTGGCGCATCAGCTCCTCCTGGAGGCTGATCGGCTCGCGGCCGCGAGGCACCCGGTTCCACTTCCCGTCGGCCTTCAGCGACCAGGCGTGGGTCGTGTCCGCCCACGCGAGGTCGAGGATGCTGTCGAGCCGCTCCTGGAGGGCCGGGTCCTCGACCCGGACGAGGGCCTCGACACGCCGGTCGAGGTTGCGATCCATCATGTCCGCGCTGCCGATCCAGAACTCGGAGGCCTCGCCCGTCCCGAAGCGGTAGATCCGCGAGTGCTCGAGGAACCGACCGACGATCGAGCGGACGTGGATCGACTCCGACAGCCCCGTCACGCCAGGCCTGACGATGCACGGGCCACGGACAAGCAGGTCGACCTGGACGCCCCGCTGCGACGCGGCGTACAGCGCATCGGCCACGCCGACGTCGACGAAGGCGTTCATCTTCATCGAGATCCGACCGGGATGACGGGCAGTGGAGCGGGCGGCCTCGCGGTCGATCATCTCCAGGATCCGCCGCCGGAGGTTGATCGGCGCGACCATCAGGGCGTCGTACTCGGAGCGCCGCGAGTAGCCGGTCAGCACGTTGAACAGGTGGGTCACGTCATCGGTCAGGCGCTCGTCGGCGGTCAGGAGGCCCAGGTCCTCGTAGATGCGGGCCGTGGACGGGTGGTAGTTGCCGGTCCCAATGTGGACGTAGCGCCGGACCATGGCGCCCTCCTGGCGCACGACCAGGCAGACCTTGCAGTGGGTCTTCAGGCCGATGAGCCCGTACACGACGTGACAGCCCGCCTGCTCCAGCTTCCGGGCCCAGGCGATGTTCGCCTCCTCGTCCAGGCGGGCCTTCAGCTCGACGAGGACCACGACCTGCTTGCCGGCGGCCGCCGCCCTGATCAGGGCATCCACGATCGGGCTCTCGCCCGAGGTCCGGTACAGGGTCTGCTTGATGGCCAGCACGCTCGGGTCGCTGGCGGCCTGCTCGATGAATGCCTGGACGCTGCCGGCGAACGAGTCGTACGGATGGTGGACGAGGATGTCCTCGGCCCGGAGCGCGGCGAAGATGTCAGGCGGCCCCTCCGCGGTCGGGGCCAGGGCACGTGGGATGACCGGGTGGAAGGGCTCGGGCTTCAGGTCGGGCCGATCGAGGTTGACGATCTCCCACAGGTCGGCGAGCCCGAGCGGGGCAGCCAGCTCGTGGGTGTCGCCGGAGCCGATCTGGAGCTCCCGGGCCAGCAGGGCGATGACGTGATCGGGCATCCCCTCCTCGACCTCGAGCCGGACGGCTCGCGAGAAGCGCTGCCGTCGGAGCTCCTCCTCGATCGTCTCGAGCAGGTCATCCCCTTCGTCGTCGTCGATCTCGAGGTCGGAGTGGCGGGTCACCCGGAACGACCACGACTCGGCGATGACCATGCCCGGGAACAGCTCGTCCAGGTTCGCCGCGATGACGCCCTCGAGCGGGACCCAGGCCGGCCCGTGGCCGTTGCCCTCGGCGTACAGGAAGCGGGGGAGCAGGGGCGGCACCTTGATCCGGGCGAACAGCCGCCGCCGGCTGGCCTGGTCGCGGACAAGGACCGCCAGGTTCAGCGAGAGGTTCGAGATGTACGGGAACGGGTGCCCGGGGTCCACCGCCAGCGGGGTGAGGACCGGGAAGATCTGGTCGTTGAAGGTCTCTCGCAGCGCGGTCTGGGCGCTGGCATCGAGGTCGTCCCAGCGCGCGATCCGGATCCCGGCCTCGGCCAGGGCGGGGCGGATGTCATCGGCGAACAGGCGGGCGTGCCGGGTGGCGAGCTTCCGGACCCGCCGGTCGATCCGGGCCAGCTGCTGGGCCGCGGTCAGCCCGTCGGGAGAGGTCGTGGTCGTTCCGGCGGCGACCTGGCGCTTCAGCCCGGCGACCCGGACCTGGTAGAACTCGTCCAGGTTGGTCGCGAAGATCGCGGCGAACTTCGCCCGCTCGAGCAGCGGAGCATCCGGATCCTCGGCGAGCGACAGCACCCGGTCGTTGAACTGCAGGGTCGAGAACTCGCGGTTGAGGTAGCGGTCCGAACCGGCAGCAGGTACCGGGCGGCGCGCCTCAACCGCCGATGGCGCTCGGCGACGGGCTACGGTGGCCATTGGGGGGCGTAGCGTACGGTCGCGCCGTAAACGGGTCAATAAACGCCGGTCCGGGGGAGATCAGTCCCCCGGACCGGGTTCGGCGGTGCGGTGCGCGCCCAGGCGCGCCTGGGATCAGCTCGCGGCCGGCACCTGGCGCTTCCGGGTCATGAGCAGGAGGCCGCTCATGCCCGCGATCAGCGCCGCGAGGAGGACCGGGCCGAGCGCCGGCGTGGCCAGCACGATCGGGCTCGTCCCACCGGTGGTCGGGGCGGCCGCCGGCGGCCGGACGGACACCGGGTCGAGGGCGAAGTCCCCGGCGAACCCTGCCCCCTGGACCACGGCGCTCACGGTCCACGTCCCGCCGGCCGGCAGCTCCACGGCAGCCTGCCAGCGTCCATAGGAGCCGGTCGGCTCGGCGGCAACGCGGATGGCCGTCCCGTCGGCCACGCTCGTGAATGTGAGATTGACGCGGGTTGCGTCATACGGCTGCTCGTCCTCGAGGACGAAGACGCCGACGATCTCGGTCCCGCCGGCGCTCAGCGTGCCGCCCGGATCGAGGGTGACGATCATGCCCTGGCACTCGCTGGGGTCATGTTCGCACTTGCCGAGCGCGGTCCCGGCCGTGACCAGGACGAGCGCCGAGGCGATGGCCAGGGATGGAAGAAGGCGGGCTTGCGTTCGTCGGGTCATGGCGAGCTCCTCGGTTGTGTGATGCCTTCCGTACACCCGGACCGCCGGGCCGGTTCCCTTTCTTCGAGTCGCGCCGTGGTCCGCGTACCCTGCCGGGAACCGTCCCGAGGCGGGCGGTGTACCGATGTGCCGGGTGGAGGGCTGTCCACTGTCCGACGGAGAACTCATGGAACGGGCGCGGCAGGGAGATGTCGCTGCCTACGAGGAGCTGGTGCGCCGATACGAGGAGGTCGCCTACCGGACCGCCTTCCTGGTGTGCGGCGACGCCGATGAGGCGCGAGACGCCGCCCAGGAAGGGTTCGTCCGTGCCTGGCGCGCGCTGCCCAGCTTTCGCCCCGGGGCCGAGCCGCGCCCGTGGCTCCTGCGCATCGTGGCCAACGCCGCCCGCAACCGCCGGCGTGGCTCGTCGCGGCGTGCCGCCCTGGGCCTCCGGCTGGCGGAGGATCCCCTCTCGGGCGGTGCAGCCCCATCGCCCGAGGGGTCGGTCCTCGCCGACGAGCGCCGCGAGGCGCTCCTGGCGGCCATCGAGCGCCTCAAGCCGGATGACCGGCTCGTGATTGGCCTCCGCTGGTTCGTCGAGCTCGACGAGGCGGCCATGGCCGCCGCCCTGAACGTCCCCCGGGGGACGGTGAAGTCCCGCCTGGCGCGGGCCATGCGCCGGCTCCGCGAGGAGGTCGGGACCGATGTCTGACCGATCCGAGCTGGCCTTCGACCAGCCCCTGGCTGCGGCCCTCGCCGACCTCGCCGGTGCGGTCGAGTTCCCGCCGACCCCGGACCTGGCCTCCCGGGTGTCCGATGCGGTCAGCGCCCCGCGGCGGACGTTCTGGTCGCCGACCGGCGCCTTCAGCCGCGGCCTGGTCGCCGGTCTGGCGTCGGTGGTGCTGGTCGTCGGCGCGGTCGGCGCGGTCGGCCTCGGCACCGGCGCCATCCAGATCCGCTTCGCCGACGGCAGCCCGCTGCCCACGCCGGTGAGTGACATCCCGAACCGGGCCTTCGGCCGTGAGGTGACCCTCGAGCAGGCCCATGCGGCCATCGCCTGGCCGATCCTCGAGCCGCGCGTCGCGGGCCTCGGCCCGGCGGACGACGTCTACCTGAACGCCATCCCGGCCGGGGGCACTGTCACCTTCGTGTGGGGCGACCGCCCGGAGTTCCCGGCCGGACCCGACGGGATCGGGATCGTGATCACCGAGTTCGCCGCCATGCTCGACGCGGGGGCGTTCGAGAAGCTGGTGGCCGAGGGCACGACAGTCCAGAAGGTGAGCGTTCGGGGCCAGCCCGGCTGGTGGGTCGAGGGCGGCTACCACTCGTTCTTCTTCCGAGACCAGAACGGGGAGGTGGTGGACACCTCGATCCGGCTGGTGGGCGACACACTGATCTGGGAGCACGACGGGGTGCTGGCCATGCGA
>DATBIW010000045.1:0-7724 GCA_036556745.1 Candidatus Limnocylindria bacterium
CGATGCCGGTCAGCTTCCCGAAGCCAAACGTGCTGATCAGGTTGGTCAGGGCATCCTGGTCGTGCTCGTAGATGACCATCGACAGCGGCATGTAGGTCGTGTTGCAGCTGAACGCCATGGCCTCGACCAGCGACACGAGCCCGGGCAGCTGGTGGAGCTCGAAGTTCACGAACGTGACGCCGCCGAAGGTCCAGGTCGGCAGGCAGCTCATCCGGGTGGCCGGCGTGGCGACCCCGGTCTGGAGGGCGGCGGCCAGCGCGAACGGCTTGAAGGACGACCCGGTCGGGTAGCCGGTCTCGAGGGCGTTGTTCTCCATCTGGGCGGCGCTGGGCTGGCCAAGCGGCACGCCGCTGATCGTGGTGCCGATGGTCATCGCGTTCGGGTTGAAGGCCGGCATCGAGGCCAGCGCCCAGATATCGCCGCTGTTCGGGTCCACGACCGCCGTGGCCGCCTCGGGGTATCCGGCGAGGGCCGCCTCGGCCGACCCCTGGAGGTCGGGCTGGATGGTGAGCCGGACATCGGCGCCGGGGACCTCCTCGCGGATGAGCACCCGCCGGGCGAGGCCGCCGAACGGGTGGGCCATGAGGGTGAGCGCGGGACGGCCCCGGAGGAGGGCCTCGGCCCCGGCCTCCATTCCCCGCCGCCCCGCGACCTGGCCGGCCTGGTACGCGTCGATGGCAGGACGTGCCTCGGCCTCCTCGGCGGTGAGCGGGGTCGCGTAACCCACGGTCTGGCCGGCCAGCGTGTCCTGGGGATAGATCCGGACCCCGTCAGCGCGGGTCTCGGCCAGGACCGTGCCGTCGGCGGCGAGGATCCGGCCGCGGGGCGGCAGCGCGCCGGCCTCGGCCAGGAACATGCCGCCGGCCGGCCCCAGCTCCTCGAAGAGCAGCTCCGGGCTCCAGCGGACCGCCCAGCCGGTCGCGCCCTCGGTCAGCTCGATGACGCGGTCGAGGACGACCTCCTCGAAGAGGGTCGTCTGGAGGGTGAGGCGCACCGGGATCGCATAGGCGCGCACCGGGCCGAGCACGATCGCTCCCGGGAGCGGGGCGGGCGGGCCATCCTCTGGCGGATGGAGCCGACGCGCCGGGAGGTCCGGGGGTCGCGGCTCGGGCGGGCGGGCCGAGACCCGCGGCGAGCCGATGGCGACCGCGAGGCTGGTCAGGCCGGTCACCTCCGCGAGCTGCTCGTGGAGCCGGACGAAGCCCGACCGGGTGTACCGCTGCCGGTCCGGAGCGGCCAGGAGGTCGTGCATCCCGTCGTAGTCGCGCACCCGCCATCGGGTCAGGAAGCGCTCGACCGCGGCCTTTATCTCGGTGCCGGACGGCGCATCGGCAACGGCCCGGACCGGTCGGGCGTCGGGGATGGTGGTCAGGAGCACCGCCAGGACGAGGCCGAAGGCGATGGGACGCGTCGTCGCCAGGGTCAGGTCCTGCTGCCGACCGGGACGGCGGTCGCCGTGGCTTCCGGGGAGGTGCCGGCTCGCCCGTCGAGACGAATGATCCGGTGGGGCTCGCCGGTGAGGTGATCCGCGGCCCAGGCCAGCACGTCGTCGTCGTGGGTGAACAGGACGAGCTGCCGGCCGGCGGCCATGGCCAGGAGCATGTCGAGGACGGCGACCTTGCGGACCGAGTCGGCCTGGGCGGTGACCTCGTCGAGGAGCATGGGCGCGACCTCGGGGGTCGTGACCAGGTGCTGGGCCATGGCGATCCGGAGGAGGAGGTAGATCTGTTCGCGGGTGCCCTCCGACAAGAGGCGGGCCTGCCGCCAGGCCCCGCTTCGGCCCTCCTTGACCTCGATCGAGAGGTCGGCGGGGTTCACCCCGGCCTCCACGTAGGCGCCGTCGCTGAGCACCGGCAGCCACTCGCGGATGGCGGCCGCCAGGAGCGGCGCGAGGTCGCGGTGGACCTGGCGCTGCGCGGACTCGAGGAGCGCGAGCGTCTCGTCGATGAGCCCGGCCAGCTCGTTCACCCGCTCGAGCCGTGTCCGCGCCGCCGCCACGCCTTCCTCGGCCGCCGCCACGTCGAGCAGGTCCGCCTGGCGGACCTCGACGGCTCCCGCCAGGGAGGCCGCCGTCTCGCGGAGCCGTTCGACCTCGGCCGCCGTGGCCGGTTGACCCGGCGTCGCCGGCGTCGGGCCGGCGGCCCGCTGGAGGTCGTCGGCATGCTGCGCCAGCTGCGACGCCTCGGCCGTGAGGTCGGCGACGGTCCGGCCACCGAGCAGCCCGGTGAGCTCCTCGTACTCCCGGATGGCGCGTTCCCCGCCCTCGGTCTCGGTCTGGCGACGGCGCTGCCACTCCTCGAGTCGGTGGACGATGCCTTCCGACGCGAGATCCGCCGGCGCATGTGGCTCGACGGCTGCCAGCGCGGTCCGGAGACCCGCCTCCGCCTCCGCCACCCGACGGGCCGCGTCGGCGGCCAGGGCCTCGGCGTCCCGGGCCATGGCCAGCTCGCGCCGGAGCGCGTCGCCGGCCGCCGCGGCCGCGGCCACCTCGGCCCGACGCCGGCATGCCTCCTGGTAGTTCGCGACCGCGGCCCTCAGGTCGGTTCCTGCCTCGGCGCCACGCGCTTCGAGGGCAGCAGCCAGCCCGGCGCGGGCGGTGGCGCTCCTCTCGGCAGCCGAGATGCCAACGGCGGCATCGGGGTGGCGGCTCTGGCTGCGCCCGACCGCGCCCCAGGCGACGAGGGCGATCCCGGCCAGGACGAGCAGGGCGCCCGGGATGGGTGCTCCGGCCACCACGGCGAGGATGCCGGCCACCAGCAGCCCGGCGCCGCCGAGGAGCGGCAACGGGGACCGGGCGCCCGAGTCACCGGTACGGACCGACGAGGCCCCGGCGGCCCGCTCCGCCTCCTCGGCCAGGTCGAGCTCGCGGACCGCGGCCACGACCGACGGGTCGGGATCCCGGTCGCCGTCGGGCGCGGCGGGCAGCGAGGCCAGCTCCGACTCGATGGTCGCGCTCGACCGTGCCGGCACGCCGATCAACGTCGGGCGGGCCCGCCAGGCGGCCAGCGCTGCGGCCACGCCATCGGCCTGCGCGTCGCGGGCCACCAGCTCGGGTGGGGCGGTCGGATGGCGCTGCGCGAGCGTCGTGGCCCGCTCGGCCCGGGTCCGGGCCGCCGCGGCCGATGCCTCGGCCTCCGCCAGGCGGGCCCGCGTCAGGCGACGCTCGCCCTCGGCGAGGGCCGCGGCCGCGGCATCGGCGGCGGCCAGCTGCTCGAGGTAGGCCGCATGACGGCGCCGAGCATCGGCCAGCTCGTCCTCGCGCGCCGCGAGGTCACGCATGGCGGTCCGGAGCGGCCCCTTGGCCACGGCCGTGTCGGCCCCCACCGCCCGTCGCCGATGCTCGCGGAGCCGCTCGATCGCGCCGGCCGCGGTCGCATCGGTCCCGTGCGCCGCCGCCGCGCGCTGCATGTGCTCCTGGAGCGCGGCGGCGTTCTCGGCGACGGCCAGCATCTCGCCCTGGCCGACCGACAGGGTGGTGGCGAAGGCGTCCCGATCGAGGCCGAGCCAGATGGACGCGTCCGGCGTCCCGTCGGGGCGGGTGATCTCCGCCGAGACGTCGACGCCCAGGTCGAGGTCGGTGGCCCGGCAGGCGACCTTGCCGGCCAGGTCCTGGACGAGGTCGATCCGCCGGTCGGCGAGCCGGACGATGGCCTCGACCGCCCATCGGTCCGGGTCGTCCCAGGGCCGGTGCTGCTCCTCGAGCGCGGCCGATTCCTTCGTCGAGCTGCCGCGCCCCCGGCGGACGCCGGTCAGCGCCATCCGAATCGCCGCGTGCCACGTCGTCTTGCCCGCCTCGTTCGGTCCGTAGACGACGTTCAGGCCCGGACCGAGGTCCAGCGCCTGGTCGCGCAGGGCCCCGAACGCGCGGGCCGTGATCCGCTCGATCCACATCGGTCAGAGCACCTCGAGGTCCGCGCGGTCCTCGAACGAGCGGAGGCCGAGCAGGACCACCCGGCGGCGGCGCTCCGGGTCGGGGATCTCGAGTGCCGTCCGCAGGAACTGGCCGCGGACGGTGGCCTCCTCGGCGATGGCCGCCAGGTCATAGCCGACCGTCACCCCGTCCCGGCGGATGACCAGCCCCTCGAGATGGGCCCCGAGGCTCGCCAGGTCGGCCCCGTCCACCCGGACCGCGGGCGCCACCGTGCCGACCAGGGTCACCCGAACCGACCCCCGCAGCCCGCCGACGGCGGCGCTCACCCGGTCACGGATGTCGTCGGCGTGCTCGCAGCCGTCGACCGCGACCTCGACGTCGTGGACCTGGCTGACGGCCACCGGCCGCCGCTCGCGGGTGACCGAGCCATCCGTCTCGAGCGTGGCGAGCACGGCGCCACGCTCCCCGGTCTCGCCGAACTCCAGGGGATCGGGGTTGCCGGGGTAGGTGTGGCGCTCCGCGTCCTTCGGAAGATGGAAGTGGCCCAGGAATGCATGGGTGAAGCCGGCGGCCGCGATCTCAGCCGCATCGAACGGGGCATGGGGCTGCTTGCCGCTCTCCTGCTCCACCAGCCAGCTCCGCTCCGAGGCGTGGGCCACAGCGAGGTGGATGCCCGGCTCCTCCACCCGGAACCCGGCGAAGAAGCCATCCGTGTTGGCCGGCGCCCGATGGGCCGCCCCCCACAGCGTCACCCCGTCGTCGAGCCGGGCCGGGCGGAACGCGGCCTCGGTGAAGACGTGGACGTTCTCCGTCCATTCGGTCACCGCGTAGGGGCTCTGGGGGCCATACCAGTCGTGGTTGCCGGGTGCCAGGAAGATCCGTCGGCTGCTCCGTGCGAAGCTCGCCTGGAGGAAGGCCACCGTGTCGGGCTGGACGCGGTCGTGCTCGAACAGGTCGCCGGCACACAGGACGGCATCGACCTGCTCGGCCTCGGCCAGGGCCAGGATCCGAGTCAGGGTGTCGCGGCGGTGCTGGCGTCGGCGCCGGGCGGCATCGGGCTCGAGCCAGGCGAAGGGCGCGTCCAGATGGAGGTCCGCGAAGTGCAGGAGCTTCATCGGGGGCAAGGATACGGGGACGGCGGCGACAGCTCGGGCGTCGCGTTCCTAGGTCCGATCGCGACGCACCTCGACGACCAGCAGGACGGCGGCGACCACGAGCAGGAGGTGGACGACCGGGCCGACCTGGAGCAGGAGGCCCAGCAGCCACCCGACGATGGCCAGGCCGATGAGGACCCAGATCACGGGATCGGCGAGGTCAGCGCCATCAGCCCCAGGACCCCCAAGATGACGGCCAGGCCGATGAGGGCGACCGCCACGGTGGCGGCCACCTCGCGGCCCGTCACCCGGCCAGGACCTCGACCAGCTGGCCCAGGTGCTCCATCGGCTTGACGCGGGGCAGGACGTGCTCGATGCGCCCGTCGGACCCGATGACGAAGCTCGTCCGCTCGACGCCGTGGTAGGTCCGGCCCAGGTACGTCTTCTCGACCCAGGTGCCATAGGCGTCCGCGACCGCATGTCCCTCGTCCGACAGGAGCCGGTGGCGCAGCCCGTACTTCTCGCGGAACTTCACGTGCGACTTCACGCTGTCCGGGGACACGCCGAAGATCTGAGCGTCGAGGGCCTCGGCGACCTCCCAGTTATCCCGGAGCGAGCACGCCTGGGCGGTGCAGCCGGTGGTGTCGTCCTTGGGATAGAAGTAGAGGACGTAGCGGCGGCCGAGCAGGCTCTCGGAGGTCACGAGGCTGCCGTCGTCGGCGTGCATGGCGAAGGACGGGGCGGGCTGGCCCACCTCGGGGTAGGTCACGGCCGGGCCATCCTATCGCAGGCCGATCGAGAGCAGGACGGTGGGCAGCCGGCGTGGTTGGAGGCGGGCGGCGAGGTCGGCCGCGAGGTCGCGGAGCACGGTGTCGGGGGCTTCGGCGAGTTCGTGGCCTGAGCCCAGGACGACGATCCGCCGCGGCGCCGATCGGTCAGCCAGGGCCGCCTCCAGAAGTGGGCCCTCCTCGGGATCCACCCAGGCGTCGGCGGCGCCGTGAACGATGGTGACCGATCGCTCCTGGAGCGTCGCCAGGGCGCGGTCGCTGATCCGGAAGCCCTGCTCCCAGGCGGCCAGTCCCAGGGTCACCGGCCCGTCGGGGAGGTGGATGGTCATCGCCAGCTCGCCCCGCTCAGCCCGCTCGATGAGCTCCTCGAGCGCCCGGTCGAGGACGGCCACCAACGGGTGGGCCGGTTCCGGGTCGTTCCCCAACCGGCGGCGGGCGCGTTCGGAGACCGCGCGGCGGAGGACGTCGCGCAGGCCGCGGGCGGGAGCCCCAACCAGGGTCAGCGGCCCGATCGCGGGGTCGGCCGCCGCCACGCTGAGCGCGATCCAGGCCCCCTCCCCGTGGCCGACCAGCCCGACGCGGGCGGGGTCCACGGCGTCCTGCCCGCGGAGCACGGCCACGGCGTCGCGGGCGTCATCGACCAGGGTGAACAGGCCGGTCGTCTCCCACTCCCCGCCGGAAACGCCGCAGCCGCGCTTGTCCCAGCGGAACGACGCCACGCCCCGGGCGGCCAGGGCTTCCGCCAGCCGCCCGAGCAGCCCCGGCGCAGCGCCCTCGGCGAACCAGCCCGGGTGCCGCGTCCGGTCGAACCGGCCGTCGCGGTCGCGCGGCAGCAGGCTGGGGAGCAGCAGGGCGGCCGGCCACCGCGCCTCGCCGTCGGGGAGCGTCAACGTCCCGGCGAGCTCGACCTCCCCCGCCGTGAAGCGGATCTCCTGGCTGGGCATCGGCCGCCCATCATGCCACCGCCTCGGGGCTCACCCGAACAGGAAGGTCCACGTCCCAAGGGCCACCGAGATCGCAATGGCGCCCACCGCCAGCACGGCGCCCACTGCCAGCAGGAGCCAGTCGGCACGGCGCATCCGCGGCGGCCGCGCCAGGGAGCGCGGGATCCCGCTGTCGAATCCACGGGCGTCCATGGCCAGCGCCATCCGCCCGCCCCGTCGGATGGCCGCCACCAGCAGGCCCAGGACCGCGGTGGCCCACAGGCGGGCGGCCACCAGCACGTTGCGTCCGGCGTCGACCCCGCGGGCTCGCCTCGCCAGGCCGATGGTTGCCCACTCGTCACCGAGGATGGGCGCCAGGCGGAGCCCGGCCAGGGCGCCGATGGCCACCCGGGCGGGCACCCGGAGGTGGCCGATGAGCCCGGTGGCCAGGTCGGCCGGGTCGGTCGTCGCCAGCGCCAGGACGCCCGCCAGCGCGATGGCCGCGATCCGCAGGCCGAGGGCTAGCCCGATCGTCACGCGATCCTCGGGGCCGGCCGCCGTCGCTCCCGCGAACAGGCCGTTGGTCAGCCCGATGACGGTGGCGACAACGAGCAGGGGGGCGAGGACCCGGACGAGGTCCCGGGTCCGCATCCCGGTGAGCAGGAGCGCGATCCCCTCGCCGGCCAGCAGGATGGCTGGGGTCACCGGGTCGCGGGAGAGGAAGGCGGCGGCCATCACCATCGCGGCCGCCCCGAGCTTGGCCACCGCATCGGCCGATGGCAGGAAGGCAGTGGGATCGGCGGGTGGCTGGCGGCGGAGCTGCATCGGTCAGTCCTCGGTCGCCAGACGCAGGGTTCGGTCGGCCAGCGCATCGACCAGGGGCTTGTCGTGGGTCGCCATGACGACAGCGCGCCCCGAGTCGGCGAGGCCGGCGAGCAGGGACAGCATCTCGTCCCACGTCCGGCGGTCCTGGCCGAAGGTCGGCTCGTCGAGGACGAGCGCCCGCGGCGCGGTCGCCAGGGCGGTGGCCACGGACAGCCGGCGCTTC
>DATBIW010000046.1:0-10192 GCA_036556745.1 Candidatus Limnocylindria bacterium
CGGGGTGATCGCGCCCATCCCGGTGATGACGACCCGGGCGGCGTCAGGCGTGGCTGCCATACTCGCGCGTGATTATGGAGCCAGACCGATGAAGGCAGTCATCTTCCGTCGGCGTGGCGGACCCGACGTGCTCTCCTGGGAGGAGGTCGCCGATCCGGTTCCCGGGCCGGACGAGGTGCTGATCCGGGTCGCCGCCTGCGGGCTGAACCACCTCGACCTCCACATCCGCGAGGGGAGCCACGGCATGCGCGCCCCGCTGCCGCACATCGGCGGCCTCGAGCCGGCTGGCACGATCGCCGCCGTCGGCTCGGCCGTGACCGACTGGTCGGTGGGTGACCGGGTCATCGTCCTGGCCTTCACCGCCGATGGGACGTGCTCGTTCTGCCTAGACGGTCGCGAGAACCTGTGCGAGAACCGCGAGATCATCGGCATGACCCGGGACGGCGGCTTTGCCGAGCTCCTCGTCGCGCCGGCCTCGTGCCTGGCCCGGACGCCGGACCGCCTGACCGATACCGATGCGGCCGCCCTGCCATCCGCCTTCGGCACGGCCTGGCACATGCTCGTCGCCCGTGCGAACACGCAGCCGGGCGAGTGGGTGCTCGTCCTGGCGGCCGGGTCGGGAATCGGGAGCGCGGCGATCCAGATCGCCCGCGAGCTTGGCTGCCGGGTGATCGCCACCGCGGGGTCGGGGGAGAAGCTGGCGAAGGCCCGCGAGCTCGGGGCGGAGCACGTCATCAACCACGCGGAGACGCCACGCTTCGAGCTCGAGGTCCGGAAGATCACCGACGGCCGTGGCGTGGACGTCGTCTTCGAGCACATCGGTCCTGCGACCTGGACCCACAGTCTTGCCAGCCTGCGGACCGGCGGCCGGGTGGTGACCTGCGGCGGCCTCACCGGCCGGATGGCCGAGACCGACCTGTGGAACCTGTTCTGGCGCCAGTTCACGATCCTCGGCTCGATGGGCGCGACGCGGTCGGACATGACCGGCGTCCTCGAGCTCGTCGAGTCCGGGCGGGTGCAGCCGGTCATCGACCGCACGTTCCCGCTGGCCGAGACGCGGGCCGCCCAGGAGCACCTCGACGCCCGCCGGGCCTTCGGGAAGGTGGTCGTCGTCGCCGACTAGGCCCTCGCTCAGGCCGGCGGGAACTGGACGAGCGCCAGGATGTTGCCCTCGCTGTCCTTGAACCAGGCGGAGCGGACGTCGCCCCGGGTGGCGATCCCGTCCACTGTCTTGAGGGTCGGGAAGTCGTACTCCTCGAAGACGACGCCGCTCCTTTTCAGGGCCGCGACGTCTCCCTCGATGTCGTCGGTCGAGAAGCCCATCAGGGTGTTCGGCGACTGGCCGGCATTCGGGGTCGGGTACATCACGAATCGGGTGCCGTGCCCGGCCTCGTAGAACACACCGGTCGGAATATCACGCACCGGCACGAGCCCCAGCTTCTCCGCGTACCACGCCTTGGCCCGGTCCAGGTCGGCGGCCGGAATCGTGGTGTGGACGGGTCGCTCGGTGATCATCGGTCAGTCTCCTTGGTGGGCGGTGGCGTAGGTGTCGGCTCCCAGGAAGTGGATCGAGACGTAGCGCTCGTCGCCGAGCACCCAGCTGTCGTGGCCCGGGCCGATGACGAAGATGTCGCCCGGCCCCATGTCCATGGTCGTGCCGTCCTCCATGACGACCCGGTTGTGGCCCTCGAGGACGAGCCCGACATGCGGCGTCTGGCACCAGGCCTGGCCCAGCGCGGCCCCGACGTGCTCGGACCATTTCCAGCCGGGCTCGTACTCGGCCCGACCGAGGGTCAGGCCCTCGGCATCGACGAGGTCGAGGTGGCCGAGCGGAAAGTCGCGTCGATCCTCGGGCTGGTCGAACCTGAGGATGCGGATCCCCTCCATGGCCTCAGTCCCTGTACAGGTCGGGGTCGACGAGCCAGGCCAGCTCCCCGGCGCCCGGCTCGGGGATCCCCGGGAACTCGACGCAGGCGAGGCCGCCCTTCCGCATCCGCACCGCCCGGGCTCCGGTCAGCAGCTCGACCGCCGACGACAGGTCCGGCTCGTGGCCGACGAACAACACGCGCCGCGCGTCACGGTGCGCGGCCAGGGCCTGGGCCATATCCGCCCAGTCCGCGCCGGGACGGAGCCGGTCGACGACCTCCGGCGGCTCGAGGTCGAGGCCCCGGACCAGCCACTCGGCCGTCTGGAGGGCGCGTGGCAGGGGAGAGCTCAGGACGACGTCCGGCCGGAGGTTCAGCCGGCGCCAGACCGCGGCCGCGGCCTTGAGCTCGGCCGCCCCGGCATCGGTCAGCTCACGGGCGTCGTCATCGGGGTCCCCGGGATCAACATGCCCGGCCTTCCCGTGGCGCAGGAAGTAGAGGATCACGACTCGGTCTCGCCGCCCCGGGTGCCGGCGTGGCCGGCGGCCATGCCACGAGCGTGCCCGGTTTTCGGGACGGCGAGGCGACCGGGGCTCGTGGCCTCGGCGCGGGGGAACGTGATCGAGAGGACCCCGTTGCCGTATGCGACGTTGGCCCGGAGCGCGTCGACCGGGTAGGGGAGCTCGATCGACCGCTCGTACGGGCCGTAGGTCCACTCCCGCCGGAGGTGGCTGATCCGCTCCTGCCCCTCACCGCGCTGCTCGGCGCGGAGCGTGAGCCGGCCGTCGGCGGTGACCTCGACGCTGATGTCTTCCGGCGCGACGCCCGGCATCGGGGCAACCACCATCAGCTCGCGCTCGTTCTCGAACAGGTTGACCGGGACCTCCGGGCCGATGGCCATGGGTCAGTCGGGGAAGGCCTCGGGCCCTCGGTCCGCCAGCTCGGCGGCCTCCGCATCCGCGTCCCTGGGCGGCAGCCAGCTGAACGGGTAGGCCGGGTCGTCGAGCTCGCCCGCCTGGCGGGTGAGGTGGAGCGGATGGAAGGTGTCGATCATGACCGCCAGCTCCTCGGTCGCCTCCTTGCCGATCGAGGCCTCCACCGTTCCCGGATGCGGCCCGTGCGGGATGCCGGCCGGGTGGACGGTGAACGAGCTGATGTCCACCCCGCGGCGGCTCATGAAGTTGCCGGCCACGTAGTAGATGACCTCGTCCGAGTTGATGTTCGAGTGGTTGTACGGCGCCGGGATGGCGAGCGGGTGGTAGTCGAACTTGCGCGGAACGAACGAGCACACGACGAAGTTCCGGGCCTGGAAGGTCTGGTGCACCGGCGGCGGCTGGTGGATGCGCCCGGTGATCGGCTCGAAGTCGGAGATGTTGAAGGCGTAGGGATACAGGTACCCGTCCCAGCCGACGAGGTCGAAGGGGTGGTGGGTGAAGTGGTAGGCCGTGATCCGGCCGCGCGTCTTGACCTCGACGACGAACTCCCCCTCGTCGGTGCGGGCCTCCATCTCGGCCGGGGGCCGGATGTCGCGCTCGGCGTACGGGGAGTGCTCGAGGAGCTGGCCGTACTCGTTCCGGTAGCGGCGCGGGGGCTCGAGGTTGGAGGGGCACTCCAGCCAGAGCATCCGCTGGGCCTGCTCCCCGGACGGGACGACCCGGTACGTGGTGCCGATCGGGATGACGAGGTAGTCCCCGGGGCCGTACTCGATCGGCCCGAAGATCGTCTCGAGCGTGCCGCTCCCCTCGTGGACGAACAGCATCTCGTCCGCCTCGCCGTTCCGGTAGTAGTAGCGGGACATGGCCTCCGCCGGGCGGACAACCCCGAACACGATGTCGTGGTTGAAGAACAGCGGGACGCGGCCGCTGATCGCGTCCCCCGAGGGCGCCACGTCCTTCGTGTTCACCAGGTAGTGGCGGTGCGGGGCATCGCTCCACGGCTCGAGCTCGACGTCGCGGATCTTCTCGATCCGGTTGGTCCGGGTCGGCGGAGTGTGGTGGTAGAGGAGCGACGCCCGGCCCGTGAACCCCTCGACCCCGAACAGCTCCTCGGCGAACAGCGTGCCGTCGGGCTTGCGGAACTGGGTGTGGCGCTTGGGCGGCACCTGGCCGCGGCGGACGTAGAACATGCCCGCCCATTCTAGGTCCGGCTAGGTGGAGCTCCTTGCCCGGCGGGCGCGGGGCCGGGGGTTGTCGGCGATGGCCGCCAGGACGGCCTTCAGCTCGAAGGGCGTCAAGCCCGGGTGCTTGGCCACGATGAGCGCGGCCATGCCGGCCACGTGGGGCGCGGCGAACGAGTTGCCGGTGGCGACCGTCTCGGTGCCATCCTTCCAGGCGATGGGCACGTCCACGCCCCACGCCCCGAACTCGACCGGCGGGTTGGGGTTGTAGTAGAGACGCCGCGGGTCTGGCTCGGCGTGGGCTGCCACCGACACGACGCTGCTGAACAGGGACGGGTAGGACGCGACGTTCACGTTGTTCGCGGCGCTCACCAGGATGACGTTCCGGAAGTAGGCCTCGTCGGCGAGCTCATGGAAGACCGGGTACAGGGCCTCGCTCTTCGAGGAGAGGCTCAGGTTCGCGACCTGGACCCCCCGCTCGATGGCCCATTCCAGGCCCGCCGCGAACGCGGCGCCCTTGCCCTTGAGGTCCTCGTTCAGGACCCGGACCGAGACGAGGTCCACGTCCGGCGCGAGGTCGAGGATGATCCCCGCGCAGGCGGTCCCGTGCCCGTACAGGTCGATCGGCTCGTCGGGGACGACCTCCGGGTCGCCGCGCTTGTCGATGCGGACGGCCACGCTTTCGACCAGCCGGCCCTCGATCCAGGGATGATCGCCCTCGATCCCGCTGTCGACGACCGCCACCGTGACCCCCTTCCCGGTGGACCCGCCCCAGGCCCACGTCCGGTCGATCCGGCGCAGCCCGGCGGCTCGCGCCAGGCGGTCCGCGGCGGCGAATGGCTCCGCCCAGGCCGGGAGATCCTCGAGGTCGACCGACATGTCGGTCAGCGGCGGCGCGACCGCGTCCGTCGGGCGGCGTTGGCCGCGACCGCGGCGAGCACGTCGCTCACCAGGCTCAGCTCCGAATCCCCGAGGGAACGGAGCTCGGCGACCTGGTCGGCCAGCCGCCAGAACGGCGTCTCCTCGTCGAGGTCCAGGTCGGCCGACGCGGCCGATACGAGGGCGTCGAGCTGGGCTTCCGTCAGCTGGTCGTTTCCCGCGCGGGCGAACGCGGCGCGCAGGAGGAGCGGCAGCTCGCGCTGGGCGCGGGTCACGGCGATCGCGGTGGCGGCCTGCTCGGCGAAGACGCCGATGAGCTCCATGTCGCGCAGGTCGAAGGTCGCCGACCCCTTCTTGTCGAGGACCTGGAGGACGCCGTGGGTGCCCTGCTCATCGGTCAACGGGACCGCGGCGATCGAGCGGGGCACGTAGCCGGTCTTCTCGGCCGTCTTCCGGTCGAACCGTGGGTCGGACCCGACGTCCGACAGGGCCAGCGCCTGGCCCGAGGAGAAGACGAATCCGGCGATCCCCTGGCTGGGCTTCACGCTCTTGCCGACCGCGCCCGCACCGCGCGGACCGGCGGCGACCCGGAACTCGAGCCGGTCCGGGTTGCGCTCGAACAGGGCGATCGAGGCTGCCTCGGCATCGAAGAGCCGGACGGTGGCGTCCACGATGGACTGGAGGAGCCGATCCTCTCCGCCGGGGTGGAGCCGTCCCGCCACGGCGGCCCGGTCGGCTCCGGCCCGGATGATGGCCAGGGCCTCGGCGAGGTCGCCGTCGATCGGGGAGCGGCTCATCGGCGGATAGCGTAAGGCGGCGGGGAGAGCCCCGCCGCCTTACCTGCTCGGGAAGCTGGTGTTATCGCTTCTTGGCCGAGGTGGCCCGGGTGCGAGCCTTCACCTTGGCGTCCTGGCCGCCCTTGGCGTGGCGGTGGCCTTCGACGTCCTCGTCCTCCCGACGTCGCGCCTTGACGTTGGCCTTCTGCACGACCTTCTGGTTGGCCTTGGTGTGCCTGTGGCCTTCGACGTCCTCGTCCTCGCGCCGCCGCGCCCTGGTGTTGGCCTTGGTCACGGCCTTCTGCTTGACGCGGGTGTGCTTGTGGGCCTGGACGTCGTCGTCCTCGCGCCGCTTGGCGCGGGTGTTCTTCTTGGTGACGGCGCGCGTCCGGGCCTTGGTATGGGCGTGGCCCGCGACGTCGTCGTCGTCCCCGGAGACGCGGCCCCGGACTCTGATCTTCTGGTCCATCGTTGTCTGTGCCTCCCGATGTGCTCCGGACCCGGTGGCCCGGAATCTCGGGCCTGACGGTATGGATTGTGCTGCACCGATACCGATCGCCTCGGTGACAGCCCGCCTGTCAAATTGGCGACACCCGGGTCAGCGATCGGCCAATCGCTCGAGCCGCTCGAGATCGGGGATCACCAGCGTGTCGCGCTCGATGCTCACGAGCCCGCGATCGACGAGGTCGACCAGGAGCCGGTTCACGCTCTGGCGCGTCGCGCCAATCATGGCAGCCAGATCGGACTGTGTGAAGGGCCATTCGAGCGTCGCCTCCAGGCGGCCATCCTCGGTCCGCTGCGGCCCTGGATCCGCCTCCCGGGCGAGGCGCACGAGGCGGCTGGCGAGGCGCCCGGAGATGTCCAGGAAGTGAAGCTCCTCGACGTGGCCGGTGAGCCGGCGCAGCTCCCCGGCGAGCGAGCGCAGGAGCGAGTCGCGCAGGCTCGCGCTCCGGCCGAGCTCCTCGAGGAAGACGTCGCGCGGCAGGCTCAGGGTCTCGGTCGCCTCGACCGCGGCCGCGGTCGCCGAGCGCGGCGCCCCGTCGAGCAGGGAGAGCTCCCCGAAGAAGTCGCCCGGGTGCAGGGTGGCGATGATCGCCTCCTCACCCTCCATCGAGGACAGCACGATCTTCACCGAGCCCGACGCGACGACGTGGAGCGCGTCGGCCGGGTCGCCCTCGTGGAAGATCACCTCGCCCCGCCGGAAGCGCCGCCTCCGGAGCTGGCGGACGAGGTCGGCCAGGGCATCCGGCTCCGCCTCCGCGAACAGCGGGCAGCGTCGGAGGAGGGCGACCGTCGCGTCGTCAGCCATCGTCACGGGACACCTCCAGCCGGGCTCCGCTGCCGCGGTGGACGTCCAGCAGCCGGGAGCTCAGTCCGGGGCCCGACGCGACCAGGTCGAGGAAGCGCTGGCCGTCGAGCGCCAGCAGCGCGCCCTCCCCCTGAGCAGTCACGGTCGCGGTCCGCGGGACGCCGCTCAGCAGGCCGATCTCCCCGAAGACCTCGTCCGGCCCCAGCGCGCGCAGGAAGCGCGGCGCGCCCCCGGGGTCCTTGGCCTGGGTCACGTCGAACCGCCCGTCGAGGATGTGGAAGAACCGGTCGGCCGGGTCGCCCTGCCGGACGACGACCTCGCCCGGCGCGACCCGGACCCGGGCCAGGTGGCCGGCGGCCTGCTCGAGGGACGCCGGGGAAAGCCCGTCGAACAGCGGGAGCCGGACGAAGCGCTCCGCCCCGGGATCCAGCGGCGGGGCGGCGGACCGTCCCACGATCAGCGTCCCGAGGATCGCGGCCGTGACCATGGCCACCCCGAACCCGAGCAGGACGGTCACCGGGCCAATGACGGCGGCCAGCACCGGCGCGAGGAACGCGCCGGCGGCGTAGGCGCTGACGGTCAGCGTGTCCATGGCGCCAATCGTCCGGCCGCGGATCGCGTCGGGCACCTCGCGCTGGAAGATCGTGGTGGCCACGACCTCGAGGACCAGCATGCCCGCCGTGGCGACGGCCATGGCGGCGATCGCCGCCAGCAGCACCGCCGACTGCCCGACGAGGATGATCCCCACCCCGAGCGTGACCCCGCCGACCGCCAGCGGGATGTCGAGCCGGCGGCGGAGGGGCATCGGCCCGGCGAGGACCGCGCCGATGAGCCCACCGAGACCGATCGCCGCGTTCAGCCAGCCGGTTCCCGCGTCACCGGCGCCCAGCACCTCGACCGCGATCACGACGGTCAGCACCGCGAGGCCCCCCGAGACGAAGCCGTCCACGGTGTTGATGAGCCCCAGCCCGGAGAGCGGCCGGATGACCGGCCGGACGGACTCGCGGAACCCCGGGCCCGCCTCGAGGGCCACGCCATCGGCCGTCGGCGCCCGCTCGCCTTCTCGCGGCAGCCGCCACAGGACGGCGGCCACGACGAAGAAGCTGACCGCGTTCAACGCGAACGCCAGCGGGATGCTCCCGAGGCCGATCAGGATGGCGCCGACCGCCGGACCGATGATGAACGCCAGGTTGTCCAGGCTCGACCACGCGGCGTTGGCCGGTCCGAGCTCGCGCTCGTCGCGGACCAGGGTCGGGATCAGCGAGCCGATGGCCGGCGAGAAGAAGGCCGAAAAGCACGCCGCCAGCAGGCTGAGCAGGACGACGAGGACCACCGAGCCGTTCATCAGGGTCAGCGCGGTGAGGGCGACCATGATCAGCCCGCGGGCGAGATCGGTCCCGATCAGGATCAGGCGGCGGTCATATCGGTCTGCGGCGATCCCGGCCGGCACCGAGAGGAGGATGTAGGGGACGATCCGGGCGGCGCCGACCAGACCGAGCACGATCGGCGAGGCGCCCGAGCGGTAGACGACGACCAGCAGGGCGACCAGGTACAGCCAGTCCCCGATCGAGGACACGAATTCGCCGACCATGAGCCGGGCGAGCGCCGGGTTGGCGAAGACGCGCCGGTAGCTGGCGAGGCTGCCCATCGGTCGCGCCAGTCTAGTGCGTACACTCGGGGCGCCCATGCCGGTCCCGGTCATCCGCTCCGACGCGCACCTGGCCCACGACGGCCTCATCGAGGTCGACTTCGGCAAGCCCATTCCCGGCTTCGAGGTGCCCGCCCGCGCGGTCGAGATCGAGCGTGCCCTGGCCGAGACCGGGGGCTATCGGTTCGAGGAGCCGACCCACCATGGCGAGGCGCCGATCCTGGCCGTCCACGACCAGGCCCTGCTCGAAGTCCTCGCCACGGCCTGGGAGGACGCCATCGCGGCGGGCATCACCGACGGGACGAAGCCGCTCATCCCCGGCACCCTGCTGACCACGGCCTACGCGAGCGGCCACGAGACCGGGCTGCCCGGTCGGGGCTACCGCCTGTTCGGCTACACGTTCGACACGGCCACCCCGATCGTGGCCGGCACCTACCGGGCCGCCAGGGTCTCCGTGGACATCGCGCTGACCGCGCTGGATCGCTCGCGGGGCGGCGCCCACCTGGCCTACGGCCTGTGCCGTCCGCCGGGCCACCACGCCGGAAAGGCGCTGTACGGCGGCTACTGCTTTTTCAACAACGCGGCGATCGTGGCCCAGGCCCTCTCGCTGGGGGGCGCATCGCGCGTCGCGATCCTGGACATTGACTACCACCACGGCAACGGGACCCAGCAGCTGTTCTGGGACCGCCACGACGTCCTGTATGTCTCGCTCCACGGCGATCCGGCTCGTGCCTACCCGTACTACTCCGGCTACGCCAGCGAGGTCGGCTTCGGCGCCGGGGAGGGGCTGAACGTGAACCTGCCGCTGCCGGCCAAGACCGATGGTGACGCCTACCTCGCCGCGCTCGAGGTCGGGCTCCAGGCCATCCGCGACCACGACATCGACGCCCCGCTCGTCGTGTCGGTCGGCTTCGACACCTTCGAGCACGACCCGATCGCTGACTTCGCGATCACGACCGATGACTACCGCCGCATCGGCGCCGCGATCGGCGCTCTCGACCTGCCGGTCATCGCGCTCCAGGAGGGGGGCTACGCGGTGGACGCCATCGGCGCCAACGCGGTCGCCTTCCTCGCCGGTCTGACCGGCGCCTAGGGGACCGTCTACTCGACGAATCACCTGTTCATCGGCCCCGGCCGATGCTAGAAAGGGCGGCGTTGGACGAAGAGACGCTGGTCGGGCGCGAGATCGCGGGCTATCGGCTCGAGGAGCTCATCGGCCGTGGCGGCATGGGCGTCGTCTACCGCGCCGAGCACCTGCGCCTCGGGCGGAAGGTGGCGCTGAAGGTCGTTGCCCCCCAGATCGCCCGCGAGGAGAAGTTCCGCGAGCGGTTCCTCCGCGAGTCGCGAACCGCCGGCGCCCTCGACCACCCGAACGTCGTCCCGATGTACGACGCGGGCGAGGCGGATGGCGTCCTGTACATCGCGATGCGCTTCGTGGACGGGGTGGATCTCGCCACGCTCATCGAGCGGGAAGGACCGCTCGACCCGGCACGCACGGCGAGGATCGTGGCCCAGGTCGCGAGCGCGCTGGATGCCGCGGCCGAGGCTGGCCTCGTCCACCGCGACGTGAAGCCCAGCAACGTCCTGCTCCCGGCCCGA
>DATBIW010000047.1:0-2954 GCA_036556745.1 Candidatus Limnocylindria bacterium
ACCTACCCGAACGGCGAGACCTGGCATTTCGTGACCCTGTTCACCATGCGCGACGGGAAGATCTGGCGCCAGGTGGACTACTACGCCCCGCCATTCGAGTCCCCCGAGTGGCGTGCCCCGTACGTCGAGCTGGAAGACCAGCCGACCCGTGGCTGAACCCAAGCCCGCCAAGTCCAGGCTGCCGACCAACGCCCCGGGATCCGCCGCGGTCGACGACTACCTCGCTCAGGTCGAGCCCGAGGCGCATCGGCTCGCGCTCGAGACCCTGCGCGGACAGGTCCGCGCCCTCGCCCCGGATGCCACGGAAGGCATCAGCTACGGCATCCCGGGCTTCAAATACAAGGGCCGCGGCCTGGCCTGGTACGGCTCATGGAAGTCGCACTGCTCGTTCTTCCCGGGCGGCGTCGCCCACGACTACGCCGACCGCCTTGAGGGCTACAAGCTCCAGAAGGGCACCATCCAGTTCAAGGCCGACAAGCCGATCCCGGCCGATGTGATCGAGGCGATCGTCCGCGACCGGATGGCCACGATCGACGCGGGAGGCCGCTGAGCCGAGTCAATACCGCGCCCTGATCCGAACTCCGACGGCCGCGGTCACGAGCAGAGCGGCCAGCGCGAGGAAGCCCATCCCGAGGATGGTCAGCGGCTGACCAGCCGGCGGTACGGCCATGGCGGCGTTCTGGAGGCTGTTCACCGGCGTCGGCGCTGCCACGTCGTACGCGATGGTCAGGGTCGGCCGGACCTGTTGGAAGCCCGGGCACACGACCCGATGGCTGGTCGGGTAGCCGTTCGCCCCGTGGACGGTCCGGTCGAACGACCCCCAGATGGTGAATCCGGCCCAACCGGAGGCGACCATGGCGGCGGACATCTGGCTCGTGACATCCCAGTCGCCCGTGCCGCCCGGGGGCATCGCCGGGAAGGGAAGTGATGTCGCCGCGGCCACGCCGTCCGCGTTGTCGATGGCGCCATTCCCGGCGAAGCCGGACACCAGGAAGCCCCCGGTGGACGAGGCGGTCGCGTTCATCATGCCCAGCGTGGCGCTGGTGATCGTCGCGCCGGCCGGCAGCTCAGCGAGGGGGAACTCGAGGACCAGCCGCCGCTCGAAACCGCTGTCCCCATTGACGAAGAACTCGACGTCCTGGCAGAACGCGTATGGGGCGAAATCGCCCGCCACCGGCTCGGGCCAGGCAGTGCCGCTCCAGGTGACCGTGGCGGCCCGACCACCGCCGATCTCGCCGTCGGCCAGGCCGTCACCGACCACGAAGCTCCCGCCGCCACCACCCGCCGCCCCACCGACCGACAGGGACAGGACCAGCAGCAGACCGATGAGCACCGACAGGGCGACGCGACGCATGACGCACTCCTCACGAACCAAGGGGCGATGCGGCCCGGCGCCGCAACGGTCGCGCGGATGATATCGGTCGCCCGTCAGTGGAGGCGGCGCTCCTCGTAGCCGTGGGCGCCGACGAGGGGAACGAAGACGACCGGCTCGAGCGGCCGATCGGTCCAGTCGTCGCCGTGGCGCTCGACCAGGGTGAGCCACTGCCCCTCGCGGTCGCCGATCGGGATGACCAGCCGCCCGCCGTCGGGGTCGAGCTGCTCGCGGAGGGGGGTCGGGACGCGCGGGCCGGCGGCGGTGACCAGGATGGCGTCGTACGGCGCCCCCGGGGGCCAGCCCTGGCTCCCATCACCCACCTCGCACAGGACCGAGTCGTATCCGGCCGCGTCCAGATTCGCCCGGGCCTGGGCCGACAGGGTCGGGTCCCGCTCGACCGAGACCACCGACGCCCCGAGCTGGGCCAGCACGGCCGCCTGGTAGCCGCTCCCCGTGCCCACCTCCAGGACGCGGGCGCCGGCCCAGCCGCGCGGGGGGCGGGCCGCCTGGCTCATCAACGCCACGACGAACGGCTGCGAGATCGTCTGGCCGTGGGGGAGCGGCAGGGCCCGGTCGTCGTAGGCCTCGGCCGAGTCCACGAACTGGTGGCGGGGCACGGCCCGCATGGCGGCCAGCACCTCGGGGTCGCGGATCCCGCGCCGCGCGAGCTGGGTCTCGACCATCCACGCCCGGGCCTCCTCGGGGGAGCCCGGTCGGCGGGGAAATCGGACCCGTCGAAACCACGACATCGGTCCCGATTGTGCGCCGATGCCTCCAGCGCCGACCGTCAGGGCGGGGTGCCGGGTCCCTCGGGGCCGATCCGTTCCCAGCCCGGCGGCTCCGGCGGCTCGGCGGGGTGCGGCTCGTGGAGCTCCGTCGGATCGGGTGGCGTGCCCCGCGCCGCCCGCCAGTTGCCGAGCCAGATGTAGATCGCGGCGAGCACGAAGAACCCGATCGTGATCCCGACCACGTACACCGCCACCATCCCGTACCCGCCGTTGGCCGGGTCGAGGAACGGGTACGGGTACCACCCGTCGGCCGCGCCCCGGACCAGGGTGAAGATGAGCCAGGCCACCGGGTAGATGGCCCACAGCACCCCATCCCGGAACCGGAGCCGAGTGTCGGGCGGGTCGATCAGCCAGTCCAGGAGCAGGATGACCGGGAAGATCCGGTGGAGGACCGCGTCGATCCAGACGACCTGGAGCTGGAGGTCCTCGTCCTGGAGGAACAGGATGACGACGATGAACGTGACCGTGAGATATGCGGTCGCCGCGCCGCGGAACAGGTCCAGCGTCCGGGAGGGCGGCGCATTCCGCCGCTGGAACGCCCAGAGCAGGGCGACGACCCCGATCAGGTTGGACTGGATCGTGAAGTAGGCGTAGAAGCGGGTCGGGTCGAACGCGCCGCCGCCCTCGGTGGCCGAGGCGGCCGCCGCACTCGAGGCGACGACGATGGTGAGGACGACGCCGATCGCAGCGACCAGACGCACGACGTTCCAGGCCATCCACGCCATGGCGCCATCCTAGGAGCCGGGGTCAATGGGCGGAGCGCCACTCCTCGGCGAGGATCGCGTAGACCA
>DATBIW010000048.1:0-2326 GCA_036556745.1 Candidatus Limnocylindria bacterium
CAGCCGGACCCAGCCCAGGCCGCCGCCCAGGATGACGAGGAAGGTCGCGATCCAGGCCGCGCGTCCCGACCATCGGTCCCGGAGGAGCGTCGTCGCCAGGCCGTGCACGACGAGGGCCAACGCCCCGGCCAGCAGGGCGGACTGGACGATGAACACCGGGATCGCGAACAGGTCAGCCGCCGACGCGAGGATCGCGGCGTGGAAATCGGCGAACCAGTGGTAGACGAGCGGCTCGCCGGCGAAGAACGGGACCTGGGGCGGGAAGTTGCCGGCGTTGACCGACTGGGCGATCGAGAGATGGACGCCAAGATCGCTCCAGTTCGAACCACCGACGTCGACGCCGTACGCATGGACCTGCCAAAGGCCGCGGGCCAGCACCGCGCCGACCCAGGCGGCCGCGCCGACCGCGAGCAGGAACGCCCAGCGGCGGCGGCGGACCGCACGAACCGCGGCGCGCCAGGCGGCGGCCGGCACCGAACGCCAGCGCCCGGCGTGGCGAGCGGCCGCCAGCGGGATCGGGACGGCCAGCAGGGCGCCGACAACGAACACGACGTTGCGGTCGTATCCGCCGACCAGGGTCGACAGCCACCACACGAGGTGCGCGGACACTGCCACCGAGAGGACGATCGCCAGCCCCAGCCGACCGGTGGATGGAATCCGGCCTCCGCCTCGCGTCCCCCAGCCGACGATCGCCCAGCCCGGAACGACGAGGAACAGCGGCCACACGGTCACGACCGCCAGCGGCGGCCAGAGCCAGGCGCCGACCAGCCCCAGACCAATGAGCGCCGCGGCGATCGCCGCGGCCCGGAGGTTCATGGCCGGACGATAGCGTGGCGCTGCTAGCATCGGCCGCGATGAGCCCGAGCGAGCACCCCGACCGCTTCGAGGAGGCCGTACGGACGATCCTGGCCGAGATCGGCGAGGACCCGGACCGCCAGGGCCTGGCCGTGACGCCCGAGCGGGTGCGCCGGATGTTCGAGCAGATGACCGAGGGCTACCGGACCGATCCCGACGGCATCCTCGAGGGGGCCCAATTCGACGTCGACTACGACGAGATGGTCGTCGTCCGGGACATCGAGCTGTACTCGCTGTGCGAGCACCACCTCGTCCCGTTCTACGGGCACGCCCACGTCGGGTACCTGCCGCGCGGCAAGGTCATCGGCCTGTCGAAGATCCCGCGGGTGGTCGACCTGTTCGCCCATCGGCTCCAGGTCCAGGAGCGGATGACCCAGCAGATCGCCGACTTCCTGATGGAGCGGCTGGAACCGAAGGGCGTCGGCGTCGTCCTCCGGACGACGCACCTGTGCACCGCGATGCGCGGCGTGCGCCGACCGGGAGCGACGATGGTCACCTCGGCGATGCTCGGGACGTTCCGGCGCGACGCGAAGACGCGGGCCGAGTTCCTGGCCTTCATCGGCTCGGGCCGGGACTAGAATCGCCGCGCCCATGACCGCCGACGCCGCCGCCCGACCGATCCGCGTCCTCCTTGCCAAACCCGGTCTCGACGGCCACGACCGGGGGGCGAAGGTGCTCGCCCGCGGGTTGCGCGACGAGGGGTTCGAGGTCATCTACACCGGGCTCCGCCAGACGCCGGAGATGGTGGCCGATGCGGCCGAGCAGGAGGACGTCGACGTCGTCGGCCTGTCCATCCTGTCCGGCGCCCACATGACCCTCCTGCCGCGGATCGTCGAGCTCGTCCGGGCCAAGGGCCTCGACGACGTGCTGGTGGCCGCCGGCGGGATCATTCCGGACGCGGACGTCGCGAAGCTCAAGGCGGCGGGGATAGCCGAGGTCTTCGGGCCGGGGACGACGATCGGCCAGGTGGCGACCTACTTCCGGGAGCACGCCCGCCGGCGTGCCTGACCTGGCGGCGCGGCTGCGGGACGTCGAGGCCGGGGACCGGCCCGCGCTCGCCCGGCTCCTGACCGACCTCGAGAACGGCGACCTCGCCCCCACGACCCTCGGCCCGCTGTTCGCGGCCGGCCACGACGCCCACCTGGTGGGGATCACCGGTCCGCCGGGGAGCGGCAAGTCGACCCTGGTCAACGCCCTCGTCCGCGCCTGGCGTGACGAGGGGCGCAAGGTGGGGGTCATCGCCGTCGACCCGTCGTCGCCGCTGACCGGCGGCGCGATCATGGGTGACCGGATCCGGATGATGGACCACGCCGGCGACCCGGGCGTCTTCGTCCGCTCCATGGCCTCGCGCGGAGCGCTCGGCGGGCTGGCGGGTGCGACCTGGCTGGCCGCCGCGGCGCTCGACGCGGCGGGCTACGACCCGGTGATCATCGAGACCGTCGGCGCCGGGCAGTCCGAGGTCGAGATCGCG